>CANQCT010000097.1 GCA_947589835.1 uncultured Clostridia bacterium | reverse complement strand
AAAAATGGAAATACAATGTTTGTAAATAAATATTTTGAAGTAGAAAAAAATCAAATAGGTATATTAACTAATATAAAAAGGATGAAAACAGAAGAAATACAGTCATTTATTGACATGTATAAAGATGATGATTACCAAGAACCAGATACAGAAGAATTATTAAATGATGATGAAATCCCTAAAAAAGATAATATAAAAGAAACAATATTTTCTAATAATGTAGAATGTATATTTGATAATCAAATATATGTAAAAAAATTAAAATTATTACCGAATGAAATAACATATTTAAAAAGATTAGCAAGCTTTACAAACCCGCAGTTTTATGAAAAGCAAAAACTTAGATTACCTGTTTATAATATACCAAGAATAATAAGCTGTTTTGAAGAAGATGAAAGATTTCTAAAATTACCTAGAGGATGCATGGAAAAAATACAAGAAATATGTGAAAAAAGTAATGTTAAATTAATTGTTAAAGATATAAGAGAAGAAGGAAGTAAAATTGATTATGAATTTAATGGAAAGCTAAATAAAAAACAAGAGAAAGTAATGGAAGAATTATTAAAATATAATATAGGTATATTGTGTGCTGCTACTGGATTTGGAAAAACTGTAATAAGTGCTAAAATTATCTCAAAGTTAAAAATAAATACACTTATTTTAGTTAATAGAAATAATCTTTTAGAGCAATGGAAAGATAGATTGTCTTATTTTCTAAATATAAGCAAAAAAGAAATAGGACAAATAGGAGCAAGTAAGGAAACTTTAAACAGGAAATTAGATATAGCAAGTTTCCAATCTTTAGCCAGAAAAGATAATTTAGAAGACTTAGTTAAAGATTATGGTCTAGTTATTGTAGACGAATGTCATCATGTAGCTTCATATAATTTTGAAAAAGTATTAAAAGCAATAAGAAGTAAATATGTGTATGGTTTGACTGCAACTCCAACGAGAAAAGATGGGTGGCATAAGATTATTTATATGCAATGCGGTGAGATAAGAGCTAGAGTAAGTAGTAGAGAATTAAAACAAAACAAGGAAATGGAACATATAGTGATAGTACAAAAAACTAACTATAAATATATTAGTCAAGAGGAAAATGAAAAAATACAGATAGCAGACATTCTAAATGATATGTGTAATAATGTTTTTAGAAATAGTTTAATAATACAAGATATAAAGAAATGCATTCAAGATGGAAGAATTCCTATTGTACTTACAGAAAGAATTGAACACTTGAAAGTATTAAAAGAAGGTTTAGAAAGTTTAAATATACCTATTATAATATATAAAGGAAAGATGGGAAAAAAGCAAACAAAAGAGCTAGAAGAAAGTTTAAAAGTAGCAGATGAGAATAATAATCCTAGAATAATATTAGCTACAAGTAGCTCAATAGGAGAAGGGTTTGATGATAGTAGATTAGATACACTATTTTTAACAATGCCGGTTTCCTGGAAAGGAAGAATTATACAATATGTAGGTAGACTTCATAGGAAACATGAAGATAAACAAAAAGTAATAGTCTATGATTATCTAGATAATATGAAAGTTTTAGAAAAAATGTATGAAAGACGATTAAAAGGATATAAAATTTCAGGATATACTATATTAGATTAAAAAAATATTTATTATATCTAAAGATTATATGAATTTATATTAGAAAGAACAGACACGAAACCAATTTGGATAAAAAAATGAAATTCTGCAGAGATTTCTGCAGAAATCCGGAAAAATTAACAGAAAAGAATACAGGAAGAAAAAGACTTCCTGTATTAGTTTTATTCTTCAAAACATCCCGTAATTATCTCCACACCATCGCAAAATCCATTCCTATAAAACTTTTCATTCCAATACTCAAGATAATCATTAAAAGCCTTATCAAGAACTTCAAAATTCATTTTAATATAATCTTGTTTATCTTCAGGAACAGCCTTTAAAACTTCATTCATAATAGTATCAAAATAATGGCAATACTCCTTATCAGCGTCATCAAAGGTAGAAATACTATCTTTCCTAATTTCTATAAATTCTTTTAAAATATCATCATTAACTTCTCTTAAATTATTCATAACAAAATACCTTCATAAATTTATATTTTTATTTTAATATATATAGGCTTATAACTTACTAATACTAATAGTTTAAGCCATTTATAGAAATTATAACTAGGCTACTTAAAAAAATATAAAATAGCCTAATCATAATTGGGCTCAATTTGGGCACATTATCTACCAAAAAGAACCAAAAATCACATAAATTTACAAAGTTAAAAACTAACGCACACCAAATATACCAATAAAAACCGACAAAAGCCTTGTAAACCAACACTTTGAGAGCTTTACTCATACCCGAAGGTCGTAAGTTCGAGTCTTACCCCCGCAACCAAACTTATATCGTTACAGCTAACTAAGTTGTAGCGATTTTTTATATTCTCCAATTGGTTTACAATAATGCTTAAAAATGGCATTTTTATGTCAAATTGGGGAAAAGTTGGGGAAATAAATCTCCAAAACTATTGATATTTCTAATAAAAATTCAGTAAA
>CANQCT010000096.1 GCA_947589835.1 uncultured Clostridia bacterium | reverse complement strand
TAAGACAAAAACCAAAGGTGGATCGGACTTAACTTGTGTATATGTAGGAATATGGTTTACAGTAGAAGCTACAACACAGGAAGCACCAACACCAGGAGTATTAAAGGTAGGTTCAGAAGTAAAATATAATCCGAGTGGAACTTATACTTGGAAAGCAACGTACTATTCTTCGGATTCAGATGGGGTAAAAGAAGATGTACAACTAAGTAGTGAATCTGGGAGTGGTTTTAATATATCAAGTTGGAAAGTATTAAGTATAGAAGATGGTAAAGTAGATTTGGTACCAAGTGTACCAACTGAAGGCGAAGTACCTTTACAGGATGCCCAGGGTTACAATAATGCGGTAAAATTATTAAATGATGCTTGTAGCAATCTATATGGAGATACAAAAAAAGGAATAACAGCAAGAAGTATAAATATAGAAGATATAGAAAAGTATATGACAGACGAAGCTATTAATAAATTTCATGCTTCACCATATAATACACAGGGTAAAGTGGAATATAATAGGTACACTAATTATCCAGCGATATATGCACAAGAAAATAAATCGATAATAAATGGACAAATATTAGAAAGCGGTGGATTAGGAATGAGTTCTCAAAATGATTTTATAGAGAGGAATTCGATTGTAGATGAACCTTTAGACGAAAATACAAAAGAGAGTAAAACATCTACCAATGGAAAGATAAAAGCGAACTCGAGTTTGTCGGTATTCGTTACAAACTGGACCGGATCATCAAGTATTCTAAGTGGTTCATTCAAAACATATAATGGGGGAGAAGGAAATTACTATGATTTATTGATTCCGAAAGGGAATGATACGAATTACAGAATAGCTTCGCGTTCCACCGGTTCTGGTTATGATATCTATTTTTTAGTTAGAGCTGTTCGCTGGGGTATTATTTCGACTCATACGATGATGAGCTGTGCTAAAAACTATGGGAGTGTTTACGGCGAAGAAAGCCCGCTCTTCCCTATAGTTAGTCTGGACACTGAGCTCATAAAAATTAATAAAGATGGTGGATTTGAAGTGGAGTGATGGATCGTTTAATTCCCATGGAAAAAACTAAAATGTGGTGGTCCTAATTGAGCTCAGCTTAAAAGAACTCACATAAGTATAAAGATTAAAGTATAAAGTATATAAATGTAGATAATTTATGTCGTTTTCCGGAGAAAAAATTTGTAGATTTTTGGCAAAGATTTATTGGGGGAACAGTTTAAAACTTTCCCCTTTTTTTAGATTTTTAAAATGTATATAGTAAAGATGCGTATATATTTTCTTATCTTTTTAAATGTATTAAATTGCCCGTTCCTCGCAATGGTCGAAGATAAGGCGATTTGAGAAAAAACAAAAAAACAAAAAAACAAAAAACTACTTGACAAATAAGCCAAACACATAGTATAATCTATAAATGTAAAAAGAAAGAAGCAATCCATGCTCACCTTAAGCAAATTAGCAAAAAGGTAAATAAACTTACATATTTATAAAATATTTATGTGTTTAGAGAAATGGATTGATTTTAAAAAAATCAATCTTTTTTCATTTTATTATAACCAATATAATGGTTTGTAGGTGGCAAGCTACTTACAAATAAAACAATTTTCTTATGGAGGTGTTTTATATAAAACAAGATTTACCAATTAATGAACAAATTAGAGCAAGTAAAGTACAATTAATTGATGAAAACGGAGAAAAAAAAGGCTTAGTTAGCTTAAATGACGCTCTAGATTTAGCATATAACAAAAAGCTAGACCTAGTTATGGTATCACCAAATCCAGAAGCACCAGTTTGCAAAATTATGAACTATGGCAAATACAAATTTGAGCAAACTAAAAAAGAAAAAGAAGCCCGTAAAAAGCAAAAAGTATTAGAAGTAAAAGAAATTAGAATTACACCTAATATTGAACAACACGACTTTGAATTTAAAGCAAAAAATGCCAGAAAATTCTTAGAAGATGGAAACAAAGTTAGAATAACACTTAAATTTAGAGGAAGAGAAATGAACTATATAAAATTAGGAGAAGAGGTTCTTCACAAATTCATAGAAGAGCTATCAGACATTTCAGCCCCAGAAAAAAGTGCAGTATTAGAAGGTAAAAATATGTTTATTATATTAGCTAAAAAAGCTGATAAGTAAAATACACAACGCTAAAAATTAAAAGGAGGAAAAGGCTATGCCAAAATTAAAAACAAATAAAGCAGCAAAGAAAAGATATTCATATACAGCTACTGGAAAAGTAAAAAGAACAAAATGCAACAAAAGACATCTTTTAGCAAATAAAACAAGTAGAGCTAAAACTAGAGGAAAAGTTCAAGATGCTTATGCAGATAAAACCTGCGAAGCAGGAATTAAAAAAATGTTACCTTATGGCAACTAAAATTTAAACTAAATAATAAAAATTCATTAGGGAAAAGGCAATTTTTGTCTATAAAGTAAAAAGCTTAAATCAAA
The DNA here is from genome assembly GCA_947589835.1 of uncultured Clostridia bacterium. Taxonomy (GTDB): domain Bacteria; phylum Bacillota; class Clostridia; order TANB77; family CAG-508; genus CAG-273. Next base: position 99 of record CANQCT010000096.1, on the reverse strand, counting down.
AATTGTACCCTGGCAATAATATTTAAGGAAGGTGAAATAAAATGGCAAGAGTAAAAACAGCAAGAATTACACGTAAAAAACATAAAAAAATATTAAAAA
>CANQCT010000095.1 GCA_947589835.1 uncultured Clostridia bacterium | reverse complement strand
TAATTGTCCATCTTTTTAGCTTGCCTTCCTTTGTTCTTCCCTTATTTTGCTCATAAAAATTATTGGTTGAAGAACCTGTAATTGTTCCTGAAGCTCCTGATTTTTCTTTATTTTGTATAGTTGCTAGTATTATTAAAGCAATACATACAACTACATATACACCTAATATAATGTATTTTACTATTTCCATTTTTACACTCTCCTATATTTGCCCTATTAAAATCCAATATTTTTAAGCAATTTAAACTAGTTTTAAAATAACAACTTCTGCATTATCTCCTCTTCTTGGACCAGTTTTAAGAATAGTAGTATATCCTCCAACTCTTCCTTCATATTTAGGAGCAATTTCATTAAATAATTTTGCAGTTAAATCAATGTTATTTCCTTCGCTGTCTTTTACTTTATTAATCATTTTCATCATTTTTCTTCTAGCATTTAATCTAGATGGCTTATCTTTTTGTCTTTTTTCAGTAGTTTCTTCTTTTACTACCTTTAAATATTCTTTGCCATTTTTGCTTTTTACAAGTTCTGTAACTTTATTTCCTTTGCTATCTAATTTTGCTTTAAAAACTTTTACATCTACCATTTCAAAATTATCTTTTTCTTTTATAGCTAAGGCAATTAAGCTATCAGCAATTGATTTTACTTCTTTTGCTCTTGTTTCTGTTGTTTCTATTTTTTCATGTAATATTAAATCAGTTGTTAAAGTTTTAAGCATAGCCAATCTAATATCTGTTGTTCTACCTAATTTTCTATTTGTAGCCAATTTTTTTCCCTCCTTATAGCCTATTATTCTTCTTCCTTAGCAAAATCTAATCCTAATGAATGTAATTTGTTAGTTACTTCATCTAGAGATTTTTTGCCAAGATTTCTTACTTTCATCATATCAGCTTCTGTTCTATTAGTTAAGTCTTCTACTGTAGAAATACTAGCTCTTTTCAAGCAATTGAATGATCTAACAGATAGTTCTAAGTCTTCGATTGACATTTCAAGAACTTTTTCTTTCTTAGATTCTTCTTTTTCTATCATAACTTGAGTATTCTTTGTAGCTTCTGATAAGTCTATAAATAATTCTAAATGCCCTGTCATAACTTTTGCAGCTAAGCTTAGAGCTTCATCTGGTTTTAAAGAACCATTTGTCCAAACTTCGATTGTTAGTTTATCATAATCTACCATTTGTCCAACTCTAGTATTTTCTACTGAATAATTAACTTTCTTTACTGGTGTATATATAGAATCGATTGGAAGTACACCTAGAACTTGTTCTGGTTTTTTGTTCTTTTCAGCGTTGTTATATCCTCTTCCTTTATCTGCAGTTAATTCCATTATTAAATGTCCGCCTTCTGCAACTGTTGCAATATGTAAATCTGGATTTAAAACTTCTATTGTTCCATCTGTTATAATATCTCCTGCTTTTAATTCGCCAGGACCTTTAAAATCAACTCTTAATATTTTTTCTTCAGTGTCTTCTTGTTTTAAGTTAACACTTTTTAAGTTTATTATAATTTCTGGAACATCCTCTACTACATTTGGAATTGTAGCAAATTCATGTAATACACCTTCAATTTTTACACTTGTAATTGCACTTCCTGGAAGAGAAGATAATAAAATTCTTCTTAATGAATTACCTATTGTAATTCCATATCCTCTTTCTAATGGTTCGCATACAAATTTTGCATAATTTTTATCTTCGTCCATCTCTAAGCATTTAATATCTGGCTTTTCGAATTCTATCATTTTTTACCTCCTAATTTTTAGAAGTTAGAGTTTAGAAGTTATATTCCTTACTCTTTTTCCATTTTTATACTCTACTTCATCTTTTATTATTTTTAGAACTAGATTTAAAATTTTGAAAATTTTTACTATATATTCGCAATAGTAATTTACTTTGGCTAATATTATTTTATAGCCTATTTTCATAATCCAATGTCTAATTTTTAACTTCTATTTAGAGTAAAGCTCTACTATTAAATGTTCTTCAACTGGAATATCAACATCTTCTCTTACTGGTAGTCTTACAACTTTACCATTTAAGTTCTGAGCATCTTTTTGTAACCACTCAGGAACTGGTCTAGCTGAATTTTCTTCAACATTTAGTTTTATAAATCCATTATCTTTTCTAATTTCTCTAACGCTAATTACATCGCCTGCTTTTACTAAGTATGATGGAATATCTACTTTTTGACCATTTACTTCAAATGCTCCATGTGTAATTAACATTCTTGCTTGTGCTCTTGAAGCTCCATATCCTAAACGATATACAACATTATCTAATCTTGTTTCTAGTATTTGTAGTAATACTTCACCAGTTTTACCACGACTAGCTGCTGCCATATCAAAATATTTTCTAAATTGTTTTTCTCCTACACCATAGAAAGATTTTGTTTTTTGTTTTTCTCTAAGCTGTGTTCCATATTCAGAAAGTTTCTTTCTTTTTTGACCATTTTGGCCTGGTGCGTAATTTCTTCTAGCAATACTGCATTTATCTGTATAACATCTTGAACCTTTTAAGAACAATTTTTGTCCTTCTCTACGACAAATACGGCATTGTTCATCTTTATATCTTGCCATTTTTTATTTTCACCTTTCTTTCAATTTATGTGGG
>CANQCT010000094.1 GCA_947589835.1 uncultured Clostridia bacterium | reverse complement strand
GAACAAGGAATAATGACAACACAAGAAGACTATAAAGCATATAAAGAAATGAAAAATAAAAGAAAACCAAGTTTAGATTTAGAAGGACAGATCAGTGATCAAGGCGACGCAGTTAACACAGCACAAGAACTTTTTGAACACTCGTTAGGGGAAGACAACTTAACATTAAAAAGTGTAGTTATAAGTGATAAAACAAAAAATAGTTTTAAAGCTACAATAAAAAAAGAATACAATAGTTTAGAAAACTTAGATGAAACCAAATTTCATAAAACACAAACCAAAGGTGGATCGGACTTAACTTGTGTATATGTAGGAATATGGTTTACAGTAGAAGCTACAACAAGCACAAGTACAACACCAAAAATACCAGAAGGCTTAAAGGTAGGTTCAGTGGTAAAATATAATCCAAGTGGAACATATAATTGGCAAGGGAAATACTGTTCTTCAAAATCAGATGAACAACTAAGTAGCGCATCTGGAAATGATTTTAATATATCAAGTTGGAAGGTATTAAGTATAGATGAAGGAACAGTAGAACTAATAGCAAGTACACCATCAACAGGAACAGTACATTTACATGGAACACAAGGCTATAACAATGGAGTAAAATTATTAAATGATGCTTGTAGCAAATTGTATGGAAATGACTCTAAAAAAATAACAGCAAGAAGTATAAGCATGGAAGATATAGAAAAGTATATGAAAGAAACAGATGTTGCAGAAGCACATAAATATTCGTATCAAGGCACAACTTATGGTAACAAGGTGGCAAATGAATATTCTCAATCCAACAGTAATTATCCAGCAATATATGCACAAGAAAATAAATCAGTAATAAATGGAAAAGAAGAAACAGGTGGCTTAGGAATGAGTTCTCAAAATGATTTTATAGAAAGTGATGTAACTGTTCAAGAACCTACAAGCGAAAGTGAAAAAGTAAGTAAACCAGCAACAGATGGAAAAGTACAAGCCACAACAAGCATACAGCCATACATGACCAATTGGCAAAAAGATGCAAATTTTATGAAAACTGCATTTAAGACTTATGAAGAAAAGACTGGTAATTACTATGATTTGATAATGCCACATGAAGATAGGACTAATTACTGGGTAGCTTCGCGTTGTGTCAGTGCTGGCTCTGACTATTGCACCTTCTATGTGCGCTGTGTTAACTTTGGCAAAATGCACGTCGACGCTATGTTCAGCTCTAACGACGGCACTGGCTTCACGTTTGGGAATCCGCTCTTCCCTGTAGTTACTCTAAGCTCTGAGCTCATAGAAGGTGATGCAGTAGAAGGTTTTGAAGTAAATCAATAAATAGTAAACTTATTGTAAAAAAAGAAATATAATAGTCCTGCTTAGGCTTAGGCCTTTGCAGGACTCGCATAAGAGTATATAGTGGCACCTAGCAGACCGAGTATGTCTGCCGGTGCCAAAATTTTGCTTTCACAAAAGTTACAAAAGCTACTATGTAGAAAGTATAAGCAAGTGCTTTGTTAGTTTCAATTTCTGCTAATTTTTAGTAATTTATTTTATTTTTTATTTATAATTAGTAGTAAAACATCTCAAATCATGTTATAACCTAAGTTTGACAGTAAAATAATGGAAAAACGCACCTAAAACAGTTGATATAACTGAATTTTAGATGCGTAATTTTTTTCAGAAAGTTGTTTACTTTTTTAGCTTTTTTTACTATTTCCTAAAATTTTTTTAATATCCTGTAAAGTCCTATTTTCAAGAGAAAAATCAATGTTAACTACATTATCAATATTCTTTAATACGGTATCATAAAAATTAAACCTATAAATATCAATAATTTCATCATCTGTTTTATTCATTTCGCTAGAAACAATAACATATTTTGAATAGTTATACTTTTAACTTTACCATTTTTATCTCTGAAACCTTTACGTATTGAAAGTCTAGCTTTTCAATATAAATGGGATTTTGAAAATTTTAAGAAATATTTTTATAAATTTGCATAATTTTGAATATTTTTTATTTCAAAAAAATAAAAAATAAAAAAAGATTGCTATTTATGGAATTTTATGGTAATATATAAATGTAAAATTTATTCAAAAACATTTTATTTTTAATATGTTTATTCTAATAAAATTCCAAATTAAGAAAGAGGCAAAAATAAAATATGAACTTAGAAGATTTTAATATTAAAGAATTTGGAAAGAATTATCTAATTATTTACAAAATAATAAGAAAGAAAATGAAAATAATATGGATAAGTTTAATAAAGAAATGCAACAATATTATAATGAAAGATAATAAATTATGTTCTAATTTTGATATTTTTTGTAATAATTATGATAAAAATGCTACAGATACTAATAGTATAACAGAGATATCATATACTTTAGAAAATATTTCACAGTATTCTACAAGACTATATGTTGTAAATAATAATAATTTTCAAAAACAAGAATAATGTTCAACCAGGGATAATTATTGATTATGCAACAGAGAAAAGTAAATTAGCCAAATAATATGAATAAAAGATTTTAAGAAAGGAAAAAGTAAGTTATGGAAAAATTAAATAATAGTCTTTTAGACATTATCAGAAAAAAGGAAAAAACTACTACTGAATTTAAGAAAGCCAAAAATAAATTACCTGATAATTTGTTTGAAACTATATGTGCAATGCTTAACCG
>CANQCT010000093.1 GCA_947589835.1 uncultured Clostridia bacterium | reverse complement strand
TTTATAATAAGTTTAATAAAGAAAAAAAAGCAAATTCATATATAAAAAAGCTAAAAGAATTAGGTTACAATATCCAAATAGATAACTTAGATAAAGCAAGCTAATTCTCAACAACTTATTATATTATAGCACAAAAAAAGAAAAATACAATAGAAAAGTAAAAAAATTTGATTTAATAATTATTCTTACCTTATATTAAATCAATAAATTTTATATAATTAATAAATGGTAATTGATATAATAGGTAGCGAAATGGCGAAAATATGTATATAAAGTGCCAGCAACTTTTCGCCCTTTTGAAAAACAAGTTATTTGGTTTTTATAGTAGTTCAGTAAGAAAATTAAAACATAGCTAAGTGGTTTTATTACCTCTTTTTAGCTATGTTTTAATTTTCTTACTGAACTGTAACTGAAAACTTTTAACAATTATAAAAAAGGCTTGACAAAAATAAAAAAATATAATACTTTATTAACATAAGCAAATTTATAAATAAAAATTGCATTAATAGCATAAAGGTACAAAAGATGAAGATTAGGGTAAATTTCTAACCCTATAATAATATACAAGGAGGAAAAGATGGAAAATTTGAAAAACAAAAAACTAAAAGAAAAAGAGGTAAAAGGAATAACATTAATAGCGTTAGTAATAACAATAATAGTGTTATTAATCTTAGCAGGAGTAAGCATAGCATCGTTAACTCGGACAAGATGGATTAATAACAAAGGCAGAAGAAGCATCAACAGCCACAGTGCATGCGGCAGTATATGAGCAATTAAAAATAGAAAGTAGTGAATATCTTTTAGACAAAACAGCAGGGGAATATGATGGAAACTTAATAGACTATTTAAAAGATGAGAAAAAAGTAATAAAGCAAGTAGATGAAGTAGAAGGATATGTAATAGATGTAGTAGAGTTAATGGGTCAAAAACAAAAATATGGAAATGGAACAGATGGAAAAAAAGATGTATATAAGTTAGAAGAAATAACAGAAACAGGTAAAATTAATGAACTTGAAAAAGTAGCAACAATATCATCAGCAGTAAAGATAGGAAAAGTGAGTACGACAAGCAAAAAATATAAAGTAACTTATTATGGGAAAACTGCAAGTGAAAATAAAGAGTTAGGAACATTGGAAGATAATAGTGGAAAAGATGATGGATTAATAACATTTACAATGGAGGATAGTGGAGAAGAAAAAAAATATAATGCAAAAAAAGGAATGACTTGGAGAGATTGGCTATTGTCAAATTACAATACACAAAAAACAATTTATTTAAGTGCGTCAGGAAAATTGAGTTGTACGTATGAAACTGATTCTGCACATTATGGGATAGGGTATGAAATAGATGATAAATCTTTGGTGGTTAAAGATGCAGATGATTTAATAATTGATAATTGCTATTACCTTGTGTTTATGTATGCAGAATGTGTTTTTCCAAATAGTCAAATATTAGTTTCAACTAATGGAAAAACAAAAGAAGCAAAAGATTTAAAAGAGGGAGAAAATATAGTATATTATAATTTTGAATCTAAACAAACTGAACTAGGAAAAGTAGAAAAAGTATATATACATAAAGACGCAACAAATTTTGTAAGATATGAATTTGAAGATGGAAGTTATTTAGAAGCAACAGATTACCATCCAATATACACAAAACAAGGCTGGAAATCATTAACACAAAGAAATGGATATGCTGTGCCAGAGCTTGGAGATGAAGTAAAAACAGAAAATGGCTGGAAAAAACTAATAAAAATTGAAGAATTCAAAGGACAAGAAGACTGTTATGATTTTGCAATAAGAACACAAGAAGGAGAGCTAATAGATAATTATTTTGCAAATGGAACTTTAGTAGAAGGAGCATACTAGTTTGCAATTATATAGAAAAAGTATTAAAGGCAGAACTGAAGTGAGCCCCAAATGTTAGATTTTTTGTCTAGCATTTGAGGTTCACTTTTTTTCATGTACATAGGAATAGGGAAAAAATATGACAAAAGGTTACTTACTTGAGACTAAATAATTTCAATGTTTATTTGCAAAAAAATATCTTATATAATATTTATTGTAACATTAGGCTACATAATTATTATACAAGATTTTTCCTCTTTTTTCAATATTTTCCTTAAACTTTCGTTCCATTGCTGCGAAGCAGCAATTTACTTGTATAATAGGAAAGTAATGCAAGAATATAAAAAAAGTAAAAAAAATATAAACAACAAAAATAAGCCAAATAAAAAGATTTGACTGGGAAAATATGTAATTCAATATATAATTAATTGTCTTTATAAATGTGATGAAAACCTCTCCTAGATTGATAATCAATAGGAACACACTTATCGTAATTACACTTAGCACAAATAATATAAGGAGGAGTGGAAATAGGTAATCCATTCAATTCATCATCTTCCTCAAATTCTAAAACTGCTTCGATAGGTGCATCAAATTTGTATTTACATTTTGGACAGATGTAAGCAACTGTTTTACCACTTAATTTAAATGGAAAAGAATCAAAATCAAACATATAAAAACTCCTTTTTTTAATTAATACAGAGGACAAAATTCATTTTGGTATTACATTTAGGACAATTATAAGGATCTCTATTAAAAGCTAAAGATATACTAATCTGATATTTAAGAAGTTGTTTTCTAAAATCACAACAATGTCTTTTAATAAGAGGAATCATTTTAGAATGAAGGGAATGTTTTTTTCTATAAAAGCCATAATATCTAATAATTTTGAATTGAGAAGGAAGTAAAT
>CANQCT010000092.1 GCA_947589835.1 uncultured Clostridia bacterium | reverse complement strand
TATTTAAAAATGTCCTAGGACATTTTCACTTAAAATTCGTTTTCAAAAACGGGACATTTTTACTAAAAATTCACAAGAAAAGTAAAAAATTTATATATTTTTCTTGCCTTAAATATATTAAAATTCATAAATAAAATTAGGTAATAGATATAGCAAGTAGCAAAAGGGCAAAAAAGCATATATAAAGTGCCAGCAATTTTTCGCCCTTTTGAAAGCAAGTTATTTAGTTTTCATAGTAGTAACAATAAACATATACTATAGTATAAGGCTAAGTCTTCGCCTTTATCTAAAATAACTCAAAATATATTTTTAAATATCAATATTTTCCAACTCTTTTTGTATAAATTTATTTAATTTTGGTATATCATTTAAAGCTGTATCAAATATAATTTCCAAATTCATATCACCATAATGATGTGCAAATCTTTCTCTCATACGAATAATATTCTTCCATGGAACTTGGCTTTCTGTTTCTTGTATAAAATCTTTATAGTTTCTATCTAGTTCTTTTGTTAATTCTCCTATTTGAAAAACTTTCATTGATATTGAATCTCTAAAAATATTATTTTCCTTAAAAACTTCTAAATGTGTGCCAAAAAATTTAAAATTTTCTTCTATTTCTGTACAATATTTTTGAATATGCAATAAAATAGTTGTTTTTCTATCTAAACTAGTCATATAACACTCTCCTATCTTTTTGAACTTGCTCATAAAATAATTCTTTTGCAAGTTTTCCATATTTATTCTCATTCATAAGTTCTTTCGTATATGTTTCTTCTATTACTACGTCTACTTCTTTATTTAATACTTGTTTTAATTCTTCCTCAAATTCTACTAAGTTTAATAATGTAATTATTTTAGAATTTTCTTTTACTATCATTATATCTATATCTGAATCTGTTTTAGCTTCTTCTCTAGCATAAGAGCCAAATAAATAAGCCTTTTTAATATTATACTTTTCAAATATTGGTTTAGTAATTGATTTTATTTCTTCAAATGTATAAATTTTACTCTTCATATATTTGACTCTCCTTTTTAAATTTCCATATTTATTATATAATATATATTGCAACTTATCAACTTTTATTTAAGTGTTTTTCCTAAAACCATTTTGTAAGTATATATTTATCTTTCTTTCCGTCACTTTTTCGTCACCTGTTTTTGTATAATATATAAATGATAAATTTTATAAAATAGAATTGACTTTTGATACCTTTTAAGTTATAATATACATAGAATAATAAAAGGAGTTATTAACTAAATGTTTGACATTGAATTTTATGAAGATAAAAACGGAAAAAGTGAAGTCTACGAATATATCAAAGAATTAAATAAAAGCAATAGTAAAGATAATAGAATAAAACTAAAAAAGATAAATATGTATATTGAGCTTTTATCTAAGCATGGATTGACATTGACTGAACCATATTTAAAAAAGCTAAATAAAGAAATATGGGAATTGCGACCATTAAGAGATAGAATATTATTTGCTAGTTGGTGTAATAATAAATTTATATTATTAAGTGTGTTCATGAAACAAACACCAAAAACCCCACAAAGTGAAATCGAAAAAGCACAAAAATTTTTAGAAGATTATAAGAAAAGGATTGAGTGATATGAGTAAATTTAAAAATTGGAAAGATGTAAAAAAAGAATTGAACTTTACTCCAGAAGAAGAGGCAGAAATGCAATTAGAAATGGAATTAATAGAGGCAACCATTGAAGCAAGGAAACATGCTAATTTAACCCAAAGAGATTTAAGTGAGAAAAGTGGTATAGTTCAACCATCTATTGCAAAAATTGAAAATTTTGCACGTTCTCCTCAAGCTTCAACACTTATAAAATTATTATATCCTTTAGGTTATACTATAAAAGTTGTTCCTTTGAATAAAGTAAAAAAATAAATTAAAAATAGCAAGTTTTAAATTCTTGCTATTTTTTAAATTTGTAATATATTTATGTACATAAAAATTATTTTCATAAAAATGAAACTCTATACCCAAATTTTTCCATTCTTTCCTTTTCTTCAGCAGATAAATCTTTTAACCATTCAGCTAAACTTGTGCCATCATTATTTCTAAGTAACTCAAAGTATTTTACCCTATCTTCTTTGCTAATTACTACAGGTGGTATATTATTTTTTAATAATTCATAATTTAGTAGTAATCTACCTGTTCTACCATTTCCATCTTCAAATGGATGGATCTTTTCAAATTCAATATGATATTTAGCAATTTTAGCAAATATATCTTGTTCATCGTGATTGTAATTGTATATATAATACATCATTAAGTTTGGCACTTTTTCTGGCTCTGGTGGAATATGTTCACTACCCTGAATAAATACTTGTACAGTTCTATAACCTTCTGTATCCTTAATATCTCTATTTATTGTTTCATTCAATTTCTTTATAAATCTTTCATCAAATCCTTCATCATTTTGTAGATTTTTAAAAACTAATTCTAAAGCTTTTTTATGGTTAATAGCCTCATATATTTCTCTTGGTTCTTTTCCTTCAATTTTAAAGCTATTATCATTATAAAGAATAGCATAGGTTTCAGCATATGTTAAAGTGCTTCCTTCAATAGCATTTGAATGATAAGTACTTCTTGTAATTAAATCTTCTAAATAATCATTATTATTTAATATAAATTCTAAAATAGTCATAATTTTACCTCTTTCGTATGTTTAAATCTTATCATATCCATTTTGGAAAGTCAATTAAATATTGATATTTAGGATAAATTCAGTTACTTGATAATAGTTTTAACAAAGAAAACTTATGAAAGCTAGTTGTCTGTAATATTTCTGTAACAAAAACTTAA
>CANQCT010000091.1 GCA_947589835.1 uncultured Clostridia bacterium | reverse complement strand
TTTAGATTTATTAGATGGCTCTCTCCTGTTTGTTATCACTTTCTTAAAACCATCTGTACTAGATGGTTTGTTTGAATAACTTTAGAGTAATCCCCCAGCTATGCTGGGGGCATCGGAAAACTTATAGTTTTGCACAGAGTAACAAAAGACCCACTCAAACATGATATAATATTTAAAGTTTGACGGCTTAAAATATTAATTATGAAAGGAGTGGGACGTATGAAAAGTCCATACACAGATAGTTTAGCACACACAACGTGGGAATGCAAGTACCACATAGTGTTTGCACCAAAATTTAGAAGAAAAGAAATATATGGAACATTAAAAAGAGAGATAGGAATGATATTGAGAGAATTGTGTAGAAGAAAAGAAGTAGAGATAATAGCAGCAGAAGCATGTGCAGATCATATACATATGTATGTAAGCATTCCACCAAAGTTAAGTGTATCATCATTTATGGGATACCTAAAAGGAAAGAGTACATTGATAATATTTGAGAGGCATGCAAATTTAAAATATAAATATGGAAACAGAACCTTTTGGTGTAGAGGATTTTATGTAAGTACGGTAGGAAATAACAAGACAGCAGTACAAAGGTATGTGGAAAATCAACTCAAAGAAGATATGATGACAGACCAAATAACAATAAAAGAATATAAAGACCCTTTTAAAGGGTAGTAAGTAACAAAAACGCAAGCGAAAGTGGCGTAAGCTGTCAAACTGGGACGCTTCAGCGTCAGCTAGTATCAAGGCCTTATAGGCCGATATGAAAATCCCCCAGTTATACTGGGGGATAATTATTAGAACTATCTTTATTGGATTGCGTTTTTAATCTTGTTAGTTCTTTTTTTAGTTTGTTATTTTCAAATTCTAAATTTTCAACTTTATTTTCTAAAAATTTTATTTGTTCTTTTAACATCTTTTTTTCTTTTTTATGTTCTATTCTTTCTTGTTCTAGTTTGCGTGATAAATTATCATATTTGTTCATAAGTTCTTCTAATTGTTTAGATATTTGATTTCCATAGTTTGATGTCATAATTTATCACCTCTCTTTTTTTCGTATTATATATAAAATAAATAAAGAATACCATAACAAAAATATTTCAATATTATGTAAGCGATTAACGAAATCAATGTCAACAACTTAAGAAAATCAAAAAAAAAATAAAGTAGTGGAGATGAATATTTGACATTTTTATTCACACTCATTGCTTTATTGAAATCAAGAAAAAAGGCCGTAAAATTCCTATACAAACAGATTAGTGGTAATTATGTAATTTTCTTGTGTTTACTATTCATTAGAATGTTGCTCCTCGGTTTGGATGATATTTATTTGCTGGTCTCCAAACTCTTTCTTTACTTTTTCGTTCTTCTCTTACTACACTAACATATTTTGTCATCTCATTAATTAACTCATCATATGCCGTTACTGCTTTCTTCTTATCTTCCATTAACATTATTTTTATGTATTGCTCTTTAAATAAGCCTATAGCCTTGTTCTCATTTACTTGATATTGATGTTTTAAATTTTTATTTTCATTCTTTTGTTTTAATATATCGTTTCCTTCATTTAGCATATCTTGTAGCTGATTATATACCAATACTTGGGCATATATATCTTGATATACATATATTGGCAAGTTTCCTGTAAACTTTTCTATCTTCAATTTATTTTTTATACTATTATAACTTTCTTCTATTTTCCATCTTGCATTATATATTTCTTTAAAATCTTGTATTTCAAATTTATTTGTAAATATATTTGTTATTATTGTTTCTACTTCTCCAGTATTTAATGTTATATTTACTATTCTTACCTTTATTCCTTTTTTATCTTTTACTTTTTCATATAATTCCGGGTTCTTTCTTTTGAAATGATGTAATCTATGTCTATTGTATTTTATTTCTATTATCTCGTCATCGCTTTGCATTTGTTTTCTTTCTTCCACATAATCATTTATACTTAATCTCATTACATATTTTGCTTGTTTTTCTTCTATAAATTCATACAGTTCCATGGCAGGATAACTTCTATCAAATACAAATAGATTTTTTATCTTATTATTTATCTTCATACATTCGTCTATATTCTTTTTCGCTAATTTTTTTTCATAAGTCGCTGCTTTATCTATTTGCACATCTATATAAAACTTATTATATACATCGTATGCTCCCGATAGTAATGCCCTTGCTACATCTTTTCCTTCTTTTTTTCTTTTGCCTTTTTTTGATTTTCCAAATGTTACTCTATTCTTTTCTGTATTTGGAACTTCTATTTCACAACCATCTATTGCACACACTACATACCTTCTATATCTTTTTACATACTTCTTTTCATGATAAAAATCTTTTAAATATCCTCGATTAAATTCCCTAAATACTTCTGGATTTAATTGTCTTCTTTTCTTTAAATATGCTTCATCCGTATAATCCACACATTGTTTCCCCTTTTTATTTATTTCATAATCTCTTATTTCAAAGCTAGTATTTTTTCCTTGCTTATTTAGTGCTAACATCAGGATATCTGAATAAGTTATTTTTCTATTCCTTGTAAAAGTTGTTGTTTCCATACTACTTTGACATAATTTTACTGTTTTTTTGTCATATATTCTGTTTCTTAAATAATTTTTTCTTCGGTTTACGTTGTTTTTCATACGCAACCCTGTCATAATTATATCAATTATGACAAGGTTGCACAAGTCTTTTTTCTTAAGTTGTTGACATTGTAACGAAGTAACGTATTGAAAACCTCTTAAATTTGAAGTATCTTAGATATATAAAAATTTAGGAGGTGTTTTACATGTCAATAAGGACATATGAAAAAGAAGAA
>CANQCT010000090.1 GCA_947589835.1 uncultured Clostridia bacterium | reverse complement strand
TGATAGTATAATCAATATACTTTTTATTCTAAAAATACTTTTTCAAAGGAGATTTTAATCTATGAATGATTTTTTTAATTCTTTAGGAAATACTTTACGAGATTCTTTATGTGATTTAGATCTTTCTATTCATGATAAAATAAAAAATACTGCAATAGATAATTTTATACATGAACTTAAAGACTACTTATTTAAATCAGATTCTATTTATAAACTTTCTAAATTACCGAAAGATACATTATTAGACATTAATGAAATTGAATCAAACTACATACAATGCTATCTTAACCATGAAGAATATAATATTCCGAAAGAAATGGTTTATAAGCCTGATTTAATAGGTCTAGTTAATGATGGATGGATTTCCTTGCAATTGCAAAACGATGGTTTATATCATGTTATCAAATTTGATAAATCAACTGGTAAGCCTATTAATAATAATTAATGTAAAAAAAGAAAGCATATAAATACTTTCTTTTAAAAATTATTGCTTGCTTTCTTCCTGTATTTTTACAAGAAATTTTAGCTTTATCAATTATTTTTTCGAAATTCTGCCAATTTGAATACTGTAAAATGAGCATAAGTTCTCTAGCATACCAAAATTCAAAGCCGTTTTCATCAATGTGTTTGATATCTTCAAATGACTTATTATTATCAATTTCTTTCAATACTCGGGGGATAATGAATACATACTGAAATAAAAAATACCATCCTTTTTCAGAATGGTATTTATATCTTTTGTTCCATTAGTTCGAACAGATACGTCGTTGGTGGGCAGGAAAATCGTACGAATTTGCTAATGCCCATTTTTCAATACTTTTAAAATTTTATTCGTGCATATTTCGTGCAAATAAGTTATCAATAAATAATTTTAAATAATTTTAAAAAATTATAAAAAATGTTTTAATTATATTTAACTATTACAATTACTCTTCTTTTAAATATTCTTTCCAGTCCATAAAAGTATGTCCTATTCTCAATACTAGTACTTTTGAATTTTCTTCGTTTATTTTATAGAATATTATATAGTTCTTTACATTAATTTTTCTAATGTTATCATATCCAATTAATCTTTTATCTAAAACAGGCATACTGCCTGCTATATCTTCTAATTTCTTTAAGGCCTGACTAAATAAATTTACATATCTGTCTGCTACAATATTTCCAGCTAGATTATATCTAAGGTATGAAATAATATTTATTAAGTCTTGTTCAGATGCTTCTGTCGTTTCAACTATATATTTTTTCATAGCAATTGCTCCTGTCTTTATATACTATTTATTTTAGCTAAAGTCTCATCTAAAGGATGTACCCTACCTTCTTCAACATCCTTTAATCCTTTTTCTAATTTCTTTATTAAGTCTTCTTTACTTTTAATTGTTACACTTTCTGGAGCTCCTGGTTCTAAAAAATATAATTTTAAATATTCGATGTAACTAATAACTTGTTCTGTAAGTTCTTCTGGTAATGTTTCAATTGCATTATATAGTCTTTGCTTTTCTATAGACATATTTATTACCTCCATAATAAATTTATATTATTAGTATAGCATTTTTTTACTATTTTATCAATTATTTTTGTAAGCTTTTTATTAATGTTGAATTGTAATATTATATTTTTAATGATTAATATAAACTTTATATTTTTTATACTTTTCTCCTAATGTTAATGTACTTTATTTTTTTAACATTCTATTGGCAGCAAATACAAAGACATATCTTCTGTTAAAACAAATAACAAATCTACATTTGTTTCTACTACTGTTTTGTATGTTTTTCCACTAGTTCCACCACAGCTTTTTAAAGCTAGCTGGTAATTTCCATATTTTGTTTTACAACCAGTTGACTTAACTTGTACACTTTCAAAAATATTATTTTTTTCAATTATTAAATCATAATCTTGTGTGTCATTTAATGGAATAGATACAGTATATCCATTTGTTGAAAAATATGCTATTGCCATACCTAAACCAGAATTACCTTTTTCTTTATTAGTATCAAATTTCATATTTTTCTCCTTTTTGTAAAACTTTTGTTTGTTTTGAAATGTATTTTTAAAGCAAGCTACAATGCTTGCTTTATGGTGCCAATGACGTAGATATTTACAACTTTTTAGCTCTCCCCACGATTGATACAAATATCAATCAATTTATATATAAATTAATAAAATTTTCTTAAAAAATCGAGTAATATATAAAAATTTTTTTATTATTATGTTACACTTTTTGACATATGAAAAGCCGACTATCTGTATAGACAATCGGCTTTTTGTTGTATACCTTAGTGAGCGGCTACCTGGTTTCTCACATATTCAATGGAAACCATCTCTGCCCCCAATGTGCTGAGAAATGGATCGTCGAACTTGACGATATCTAACCGATTCATCTCGTTCTCGAGTTCTTCCCAAGCTTCCTTCGTGAATCTGTTTTGAATATACAGATTCTTGGACTGCTCCGGGGTCAAAGTTCCTTCCGTTCCATTTGAGTAAACAACTTTCATAGAGATACCTCCTTAAAATTTCTTGGAGGTTTCACCCTCCAAGTTACTTGCAATAGTTACTTTTCGGGTATAAATCTATTATCTGTATAATTATATCAGATTTACATAATTTTGTCAACATGTATATTTTCTATTTTTAGATATTTAATATTTTTAGGGCTTTGACATAAGTCCTAACCCCCTATGAGTTTTGACCAACGGCACAAAACTCGGGGAATGACGTAGTACATACTGAAAATAAAACTAAAAAATACCACCCTTTTTCAGAGTAGTATTTATATATCCTGTTCTATTAGTTCGAACAGACACGTCGTTGGTGGGCAGGGATGGATTCGAACCATCGTACTCGTATGAGAACAGATTTCTTACTACTATAGTTTTCACTACCAT
>CANQCT010000089.1 GCA_947589835.1 uncultured Clostridia bacterium | reverse complement strand
GTAGTTATAATTGATAATTTTTCAAATAGTAAACCAGAAATGGTTGAAAAAATAGAAAAAATTGCAGGCAAAAAAATAAAATTTTATGAGGCAGATTATACAGATAGAAATGCAGTAGAAAAAGTATTTGCAGAAAATAGCATAGATGCAGTTATTAATTTTGCAGGCTATAAAGCAGTAGGTGAATCTGTAAAAGAACCTCTAAAATATTATTATAATAATATCACTGGTTGTATAGTTCTATTAGAAACAATGAAAAAATATGGTGTAAAAAAATTCATATTTAGTTCATCTGCAACAGTATATGGAAAACCAGAAACAGTACCAATTACAGAAGAATTTAAAATAGGTGGAACAACAAATCCTTATGGAACAACAAAATTAATGATAGAACAAATATTGCAAGATGCATATAATGCAGATAAAACATTAGATATATGCATTTTAAGATATTTTAATCCAGTTGGAGCACATAAAAGTGGCTTAATTGGCGAAGAACCACAAGGAATACCAAATAATTTAATGCCTTATATAGTAAGAGTAGCATCAGGAGAATTAAAAGAATTATCTGTATTTGGAAATGACTATAACACACATGACGGAACAGGAGTGCGAGATTATATTCATGTAGTTGATTTAGCAAAAGGTCATGTAAATGCACTAGAAAAGTTAAATAAAGAAGGTAAAGGATTATTTATTTATAATTTAGGAACAGGCACAGGAACCAGCGTGTTAGATATGGTAAAAGCATTTGAAAAAGCAACAGGTATGAATGTACCATATAAAATAGTAGATAGAAGGCCAGGAGATATTGATGAATGTTATGCAGATGCTACAAAAGCAGAAAAAGAACTAGGTTGGAAAGCAGAAAAAACTATTGAAGATATGTGTCGTGATTCTTGGAATTATATTAAGAATAGAAATTTATAAAGATAAGGAGATATTAAATATATAATGAAAGAAAATTTTAAACAAACTGTAACAACAATAACAGTATCAAGTCCACTTAAGAAGTCATCTAAAATTAGTGACAATACTATATCTAGAACAACATCCGAAAGAGAATTTAAAATAACATATAGTAATAAATATGATTTTAGAGTATCGAATTTTGTCGAACGATTTTAGTGAAATTTATTCGTAAAACGTTGACAATTAACATAAACAAGAATAGAATGTTATAAGTTAAAACATAATATATAAAAAGTAGGAGCCATAAATGAAATATAAGAAAAATTATATAGAAAATTTTATTTTTAAAATAAACTTTAAAGAATCCAATCAAGAAATTGTTGATGCAATATTAAACAGTTTGAAGCAAAACTTAGCAGATACATTTAACGGGCTAAAAAGTAGAGAAATTATAAATAATATGATAGAAATGAATGAAGATACTAATATAGCACAAATAACTTCAACTCAAAAAGTAATAGAATATAGATTATTTAATAAAAATGAGGATGAATTTATTACAATTACAAATGAATATATTGCTTATGAAACAACAAAGTATCAAAACTTTGAAGCAGCTAATTCAATTATTAAAAAAATGATAAAAAACTTTAAAGATTCTTCTAATATTGAAACTTGTACTAGAATAGGAATGAGGTTTATAAATGACATTATACTACCTTCTGAAACCAAAAATGATATATACAATTGGAAAGGCTACATTCAAAACCCTTTGCTAAATGATATAGAATTTTTTAGAGAAAAGAATCAAAAGGAAATTATACAATCAATGCATTCAATAGATATAGAATCAAATGAAGATAAAAATATATACTATACAATTCAGTATGGTTTATATAATTCAAGAAGACCAAGCCAAATGCTAGATAAACAATATATAATTGATATTGATGCACATACTAAAACAGTAGAAGACATAGAAGATGTAGAAAGCAAAATTAAAATTATGCATAAAGAAATTGAAGAATTATTTGAAACTATTATAGATGATGAGATGAGAAAAAATATGGAGGTATGTAATGACAATTAGTAATTATATAGAAGATAATAAATATATAAAAAATGAATCTACAGATACCATAAGTAATAAA
The DNA here is from genome assembly GCA_947589835.1 of uncultured Clostridia bacterium. Lineage (GTDB taxonomy): Bacteria > Bacillota > Clostridia > TANB77 > CAG-508 > CAG-273. The sequence goes on along the minus strand of CANQCT010000089.1, from coordinate 830 downwards.
AAAAGGCATAGTAATTACGAAAGAAAAAATATAATAGACACATCACTTTATAAAAAATATGAAGCATTAAAAATAGAAAAATGGAAAATTTTATTGAGGTAATATGGAAGCAAAAAAATATTATTATAAAGAAAGATATAATAGAAGATACTATAAAAGAAATAATAGCAAAATAATTGTAGACCAAGGAGATATTTTTTCAAACGTTGTAATGAAAGATTATAAAGGCTCAGTTAATGAAATAGAAGATAACGAAATAACATGGGATAAGGTTGTTGTTTTATCACAAAGCTGTGACTTACATAGGGAACAAGAAAATTCAGAAGTTTCAAACGAAATTTTATCAGTTCTAGTTATACCAATATTTTCATTAGCTGATTTTCAAGCAGGAACATATCTAAAACAATTAAATAAAGAAAAAAATGAAATACCAAATAGTAGATTAGCAAGAATTGTTCTAGAAAATAGATATCAGGTATTAAAATTAACAGAAAGAGAAAAGTTTAAATTTAAAATGGATGATAGTATTTTAGACTTTAGATATTACTTTACTGTTCCTATATCAAAATTAAAAAAGGAAAATTATCAATTTAGCATATCAACAGTTTATATAAATAAAATAACACAATCTTTTACTCATTATATTTCACGTATTGCAGTTCCAATTGAGTTAGATAGAAATTAATTACTATAAAATAATTTAGGGGGCTATTTTTATGATGGCTCCTTTTTTATGGCAAAAAATTAAACAGTAGTTACTTGATAATAGTTTTAACAAAGAAAACTTATGAAAGCTAGTTGTCTGTAATATTTCTGTAACAAAAACTTAA
>CANQCT010000088.1 GCA_947589835.1 uncultured Clostridia bacterium | reverse complement strand
TATAAGTATACCATAGGTTATCAAATTAAGAAATATGTAAGATTTTGTTGTAAATCTTATAATTATTATACGAGAAAAGATATTAGAGTCAGCAATAGTGTATAAAAAGTGAGAACCATAGACAGAAGTAGCTTCAATACCAAAAAGGATATGAGTAACGTCTAATGAATTAGCATATGAAAGAACAGTATCTAGAAGTTTTTCAGCACCATCAGGATCATTAGAAAAATTTTTAGGTTTAAATACTTGTTCACCAGAGATGTCTAATATGCAAGTCGTCAAAGATTTTAAAGAAACATCAACACCAACATATAAACAATTTTTGATTGACATATATTATTCACCTCCTCAAAAGATAAGATTGTAAAGTAATAAGATAACCTATGGACAGACAATAAAGGCAGTCTCGCTAATCGGCACATCAAAAATATCTTTTAGTCTCTTGCTACAATCTATGACAACACATAGATGAGAAGATAAAAAATTGTGCAAAATTCGTGTTAAAAAATAATACGTCTGTAATAGGAATGCATACTTTTTGAGCACCTAAAGTGCAGGAAAGGATCGCACGTTTCCTAATGCTTTACAATATAAGTATACCATAGGTTATCAAATTAAGAAATATGTAAGATTTTGTTGTAAATCTTATAATTATTATACGAGAAAGGAAGGGCACTTTAAATAAAAGTGTCCCTTTTTTCAAATTAAGGAGAATAAAAATTATGGTAGTTGTAATAGGAGCAGGACTTGCAGGTTGTGAAGCAAGTTATCAAATAGCAAAAAGGGGAATAGAAGTAGAGTTATACGAAATGAAACCAAAGAAATTCACACCAGCACATTCTAATCCAAATTTAGCAGAGATAGTATGCAGTAATTCATTTAAATCTAATCTTTTAACAAACGCTTGTGGGTTATTAAAAGAAGAATTGAGAAGATTAGATAGTTTACTTATAAAATGTGCAGACGAGACAGCAGTTCCTGCTGGGCAGGCATTAGCAGTTGATAGAGAGATATTTTCTTCTTGTGTAACTGAAAAAATAAAAAGCATAAAAAATATAAAAGTAATAGAAGAAGAAATCGGAGAGAGTATACACTTAAAAGATTTAATTAAAAATAATATAGTAGTGATTGCAACAGGACCTCTTACAACGGACAAATTATCACAAGAAATAATGGAACTTACAGGGGAAGACAAGATGTCCTTTTTTGATGCAGCAGCACCAATTATAGAAAAAAGCAGTATAGATATGAATATAGGTTTTTTAGGTGACAGATATGGAAAAGGAGAAAGTAGTTATATAAATTTACCTATGAACAAAGAAGAATATGAGTCTTTTTGGAAAGCACTTGTAGAAGCGGAAATAGCAGAAATTCATAGCTTTGAGAAAAAGGAGATATTCGAAGGTTGTATGCCAGTAGAAGTAATGGCAAAAAGGGGAATAGACACATTAAGGTTTGGACCACTTAAACCAGTAGGATTCACAGATCCTAGAACAAATACAAGACCTTATGCAATAGTACAGCTAAGGCAAGATAATAAAGAAGGCAATTTATATAATATGGTGGGATTCCAAACAAACTTAAAATTCGGAGAACAAAAAAGAGTATTTAGTATGATACCTGGATTAAAAAATGCAGAATTTGTAAAATATGGAGTAATGCACAGAAACACATATATAAACTCTCCTAAATTATTAGATAACACATATAATCTAAAAAAATATCCAAACGTATACTTTGCAGGTCAAATTTCAGGAGTTGAAGGATATGTAGAATCAATAGCATCAGGTATGGTAGCACGGCCTAAATGTAATAGCAAAAGTTCAAAATAAAGATAAAATTATATTTCCAAAAGATACAGTAATAGGAGCACTTTCAAATTATATAAGTACAGAGAATAAAAACTTTCAACCTATGAATGCTAATTTCGGGATACTACCAGAATTAAATGAGAGAATAAAAGATAAGAAACTAAGATATGAAAAATTAGCAGAAAAATCTTTATCTAGCTTAAAAGAATTTGTAACAAAAATGTAATGAAAATGATATTGACATTATCTTTAAAAAATGTAGAATATAAATAGAATCGAAATAAAAAATCTCGAATTGACATTTTATGTAAAATAGTGTATAATTAAATAGATAATTACGGAAAAATATATGTTTAGATAAATATATTAAAGGGGGGTACTACAAATGGCAAATGAACAAGAAAGAAGAACAGAAAATTTTCTTGAAAGAGAACAAAGAGAAAAAAAGAGAGAAAGATATGAAAGAAATATGAGAAATCAAAGATCTAAAACAGCAAAATTAGCACCTAAAGTAAATAAAGAAGAAATGCTTAAAGAGTTAATGACATTATCAGAACACGAAATTTTAGTTAGATTATCAGAAGCAAGAGAAAGAACAGATAATGCAATAGAAAGATTATTAGCTGCACGTGAGCATTATAAAGGTCCAGATAGAGAAGAAAAACTTCTAAGATTACAAAGAGAGAGTAATAATGCGAAAAAAGAAGAAAAATATTTAGAAGGATATGCAGAAAACGGAAAACAAATAGCTAAAATATATAAAATGGAACAAAGAGAAATTGCTAGAAGACAAAAAAATCTACAATCAGTAAAAGATGAATTAGCTAATAACAATGCAGCCTTAGAAGAAATAAAAATAAAATTAGATGAGAATGAGAATAAAGTTAAATTAGTAAGAGAAAAACAAAAATCACTAGATGAAAAAATCAAAAAATTAGTAGAGAAAACTGAAAAATTCGGACAAGGTAAAGGCGAAATAACAGAAGAACAATCAGCACAACAAATAGAAGATTTAAAAAAGATTTCAGATTTATCAGAAAAAAGAACAAAAATAGAAGATATGCTTAAATCAAGAGAGAATAGCGAAGAAATAACAAATTTAGTTTCAGAAAAGAAAAAATTAGAAGAAGCAATAAAAAGTTCAAAAACTAAAATAAAATTATATGAAAAAGGTGAAAGCAAAGAAGATACTGTAA
>CANQCT010000087.1 GCA_947589835.1 uncultured Clostridia bacterium | reverse complement strand
TCAAAAATTTGACAAAAAAATTAAGCATTTTTAATGCTTACAGGCTTTCACTATGTTAAAAAGTGTTTAAGATCCGTACTAGTTTTCTTGTTTTTCAAATGCCCGTTGCAGGAGTAAGTTCATAGAAGTAACTCAGAACGGGACCTCTCAAAACTGCGAAAAATAGTACTATTTAAGCTTTAATATAATTATAACTATTATATAGTAACTTTTTTTATTGTTTTGCATAAAATCTCTTGACAGTTTACAATAATCAATATAAAATAATAGAGTAAGTAAATATATTCTAATACAAATTTAATAAAAATTAGTTATATATATTTCGTACATTGAAAATTAAATAAGAAAGAGGTGTAAAAGATTATGGATATCATAGTCAATATCGCCGTTTTTCTAATTTCAGCAGTAATTTTTACTTTCGTAGGAATGTATGCAAGAAAGAGAATTGCTGAGTCTAAAATGGAAAGTGCAGAAGCTGAAGCAAAAAAAATAATTGAAATGGCAAACATAGAAGCAGAAAATAAGAAAAAAGAAGAAATATTTAAAGCAAAAGAAGAAATTATGAATGCCAGAAAAGATTTAGACCAGGAGGTTAGAGAAAGAAGAGGCGAAGTTCAAAATCAAGAAAGAAGATTAATTCAGAAAGAAGAAAACCTAGAAAAGAAGCAAGACATGATAGAAAAAAAGGAAAAGGACCTAGAAGTAAAATATCAAGAATTTGATAAGAAAAAGCAAGAAATAGAAAAAGTACTTAATAAGCAAATTGAAGAATTACAAAAAATTTCTGGATTATCAAAAGAAGAAGCAAAACATATTTTGCTTTCTGAACTTGAAAAACAATTAACAGCAGAAAAGGCAACATTAATTAGAGACATGGAAACAAAGCTAAAAGAAGAATCTGAAAAACAAGCTAAAGAAATTATTGGATATGCTGTTCAAAAATGTGCAGCAGACCATACTTCTGAAACAACAGTATCAATAGTTGCTCTTCCAAATGATGATATGAAGGGTAGAATTATTGGTAGAGAAGGTAGAAACATTAAAACATTAGAAACTTTAACAGGTATTGATTTAATCATAGACGATACACCAGAAGCTGTTGTTATTTCAGGATTTGATCCATTAAGAAGAGAAGTAGCTAGAATTGCTCTTGAAAAATTAATTGATGATGGAAGAATTCATCCAGCCAAAATAGAAGAAATGGTTGAAAAGGCAAAAGAAGAGTTAGAACAAACTATTAAAGAAGAAGGAGAAAGAGCAGTATTAGAAACTGGTGTTATTGGATTACATCCAGATTTAGTAAAATTAATAGGCAAGCTTAAATATAGGACAAGCTATGGACAAAATGTTTTAAACCACTCAATTGAAGTATCTAATTTAGCTAGAATTATGGCAGAAGAATTAGGACTAGATCCAAAACTTGCAAGACGTGCAGGTTTACTACATGATATAGGAAAAGCGCTAGACCACGATATGGAAGGTACTCACGTAGAACTTGGTGTAGATATTTTAAAGAAATATAAAGAAAACGAAAATGTAATAAATGCAGTTGCAGCTCACCACGGCGACGTAGAACCAAAAACTATTGAAGCAGTTCTTGTTCAAGCAGCAGATGCTATTTCAGCATCTAGACCTGGAGCAAGAAGAGAAACTTTAGAAGCATACATTAAGAGATTAGAGCAACTAGAAAGCATAGCAGATTCTTTTGAAGGAGTAGATAAATCTTTTGCTATACAAGCAGGTAGAGAAATTAGAATTATTGTTAAACCAGAGCAAATTAATGACGACCAAATGACTTTAATGGCTAGAGATATTGCTAAAAAAGTTGAAGAAGAAATGGAATATCCAGGACAAATTAAAGTTAATGTGGTTAGAGAAACAAGAGTTATAGATTATGCTAAATAATTAAACTTAGATGTAACTGTTTTAAAGAAAGCAGTTACATCTTTTTTAATTTTCAAAAAATATAATAAAAATATTGTACTTTTGCAAAATTGAATATATAATAATATTGTTTATTTTAGGAAAGGAAAATATACTTATGACATTTATAGAAACAATAAAGCAAAAAGCTAAGCAGAATATAAAAACAATAATTCTTCCAGAAAGTGAAGATATAAGAGTTTTAGAAGCAGCGAGCAAAGCAATAGAAGAAAATTTTGCTAATATTATTTTAATAGGAAGTGAAGAGAAAGTTCAAAAAAAAGCAGAACAAAACAATTTGGATATTTCAAGAGCCAAAATAATTAATCCTGAAACATCTGAAAAATATGAAGAATATGTTAATGCCTTTTATGAATTAAGAAAAGCAAAGGGAATGACAATAGAAGAAGCAAGAAAAACCTTATTAGAGCCAATTTATTTTGGAATGATGATGGTAAAGCAAGGAGAAGCAGATGGCTTAGTATCAGGTGCTTGCCACTCAACAGCAAACACATTAAGGCCTGCACTTCAAATTTTAAAAACTGCTCCAGGAACAAAATTAGTTTCAGCATTTTTTGCAATGGTAGTACCAAATTGCGAATATGGTGAAAATGGCATATTTGTTTTTGGAGATTGCGGATTAGTAGAAAATCCAACAGCTGATGAACTATCTGAAATTGCGATTTCTTCTAGTAAAAGTTTTAGGTTGTTAACTGGAAAAGAATCAAAAGTAGCAATGCTTTCATATTCTACTTATGGAAGTGCACATTCAGAGTTAACCGAAAAAGTTATAGAAGCAACAAAATTGTTAAAAGAAAAAGAACCAAACTTAGTTTGCGATGGTGAATTACAATTAGATGCTGCAATTGTTCCAGAGGTTGGAAAATCAAAAGCACCAGGAAGTAATGTAGCAGGAAATGCTAATACTTTAATATTTCCAGACCTAAATGCCGGAAATATTGGATATAAGTTAGTTCAAAGATTAGCCAAAGCAGAGGCCTATGGTCCACTTTGCCAAGGTATTGCAAAACCTGTAAATGATTTATCTAGAGGTTGCAGTAGTGATGATATAGTTCGGAGTTATTGCAATTACTTGTGTTCAAGCACAA
>CANQCT010000086.1 GCA_947589835.1 uncultured Clostridia bacterium | reverse complement strand
ATTGAAGGAAATACCAAAATATGATAAAGTTGTTTTAACCACAAAACACTTAAAATATTGGAGGTATTTCCTATGAGTAATAGTATAACACAAGATATACAATATAAGCAAACGGTAGTTGAATATTCATATAGACATGGAGTAACAAAAGCAGCAATAAAATTTAAAATGTATAGAAAAACAATATATAGATGGAGAGAAAGATATGATGGAACAGCAAAGTCGTTGAAAAACAAGTCAAGAAGACCGCATAGGCACCCAAAACAACATACAGAAGCAGAAATAAAAATGATAAAAGATTACAAAGTAAAAAACAAGGAAACAGGATTAGTGGTGTTATGGGTAAAGTTACAACGAAAAGGATACACGAGAAGTATAACAAGTTTGTATAGAGTAATGCAGAGACTAGAAATATATAAAAAAGCACCAAGTAAGAAGAAACAATATGAGCCAAAACCATATGAACAAATGACACATCCAGGAGAGAGAGTACAGGTAGATGTAAAATATGTACCATTAAATTGTCTAACAAAAGAAATAAAAGAGCGAGATGGAAGGTATTACCAATATACAGCGATAGATGAATACACAAGAAAAAGAGTATTATGGGCAAGTAAAGAGCACAGTACATATGCATCAGAGGAATTTTTAAAGATAATAATAAAAAAGTTTCCATTCAAAATAGAATGTATACAAACAGATAATGGAACAGAATTTACAAATAGATTGAACCCACAAGGAACAACAAAGAAAACAAAATTTGAAAAAGCATTAGAGAAGCAAGGAATAAAACATAAATTAATAAAGCCAAAGACACCAAGACATAATGGAAAAGTAGAAAGAAGTCATAGAAAAGATCAAGAAAGGTTTTACTACAAAAGAGAATTCAAGAGTTTTGAAGAATTTGAAAGAAAGCTAGGATATTGGGAAAAAGAATATAATAATTTTCCAATGAAGCCATTAGGATGGAAAAGTCCAAATGAACAATTAAAAGAATATAAACTTAAGAAAAGTGCATAAAATGGAACATTTTATCAGTTTTCTTAAGTACCGCAACGAAGTTGCGAGGAGCAGACAACACATATAAGGTATTTCAAATATAGACATATCTAAAAGAGTGTGACATATGTTTGACAAACCTACAGTGAAAATAAATAAAATTTTTCAAAACTACTTGATTTATATAAAGACTTATGTTAAATTATAACCATAGAATCAAACATAAAATAAATTTAGAGCTTGTATTTTTCGCATACGGAAGTGCTAAACGAGCCAAAAAATAAAATCCTAGAAAGCTTAATATATAAGCAATCTAGGATTTTATTTTTGTATTTATAATGTAATAGTAAATTAATTATATTTAATGATATATTTCTTAAATATTAATTAATTGTAACCGTTCTTAATCATTTATATAATAGTGTAATTTTTCTATTATCAACCTTTATAAGCCTTTCATCTTTTAGATGTTTTAATTCTCTAAACATAGCAGATCTATCAACAGCAATATAATCTGCTAAATCTTTAAATGTAAATGGTAAATAAATATTTCTTAAACGACTTTTTTTATGTTGTATTTCAAAGTATTCAAGTAGTTTTTCTCTAATTTGTTTTTTTTCTAAAATTCGTACTCTATCATTTCTTTCTCTGAATTTAGAATTAATAATGTCAAATAAATTTCTGAAAAAGATATTAAAATATGGGTATTTGAAGTTTAAAGGATTGAGTAATTTATCATAATCTATAACTAATACTGCAGTGTCTTTTTTTGAAATTAATTGATAATTTTCATTATTTGTTGATGATATATTACTACCAAATATATCATCCTTAAATAAATTTTCAATTAATATTTCATTGCCATTATACTCCATATTAATAATTTGAGCATGACCTTCTAAAATAATTCCAATAATATTTTCATTTTTTATTGTTGGCAAAATTTCCTGATTTTTATTAAAGTTATAAATATGCACACCTAATAAATCATATATCTTATTTACTTGAGCTCTTGATAAATCAGTAAAAGGACCATTCATAATTATCACCAAAATAATTTTAACATTTTTTAAAAAAAGGTGCAAGTGCAACTTTGTATTTATATAAATTATTGATAAAATTTTTTCAAATAAAATAGATTAAGGGGGAACAAAAGAAATGAAAATTATAAAAAGAGATGGACATATAGTGGATTACGATCCAGAAAAAATTAGAATAGCAATTGGAAAAGCAAATAATGAAGTAAAAGGTAAAGAAAAAGTATCAAATGAACAAATAGAAGAAATTATTAAATACATCGAAGAATTAAATAAAAAAAGAATTCTAGTTGAAGATATACAAGACATCATAGAAGAGAAATTAATGGAATTTGATAAATATCAATTAGCAAAAAAATATATTACATATAGATATACAAGAGAATTAGTAAGAAAAGCAAATACTACAGATCAGACAATTAAGGAATTAATAGAAGGAGAAAATGAATATTGGAATAATGAAAATTCTAATAAAAATGCACAAGTAGTAACTACTCAAAGGGATTATTTAGCAGGTATTACAAGTACAGATATTACTAGAAGATTTCTACTTCCAGAAGATATAGTAAAAGCACATGACGAGGGAATTATACATTTTCATGATGCAGATTATTTCGCTCAAAATGCTTTGCATAATTGCGAATTAATTAATTTAGATGATATGTTGCAAAATGGAACAAACATTAATGGAGTAATGATAGAAAAACCTCATAGATTTATTACAGCAGCAACAATTACTACTCAAATAATACTTGCTGTTACATCTTCAAGCTACGGTGGAGCAACAGTATCACTTTCTCATCTAGCTCCATTTGTAAGAGATAGTTATAATAAATATTATGAAAAATACAAAAAGAGAAATCTAAAAGAAGAAGATTGCAAAAAATTTGCAATGGAAGATACAAGAAAAGAAGTAGAAGATGGTGTTCAAACTTTTAATTATCAAGTAAATTCAATGACAAATACAAACGGACAAGCTCCATTCTTATCAGTATGTATGTATTTAGGAG
>CANQCT010000085.1 GCA_947589835.1 uncultured Clostridia bacterium | reverse complement strand
ACAGGTTTTATAAAATCGACATTAGAAAAAGTAGAAAGATTGCTTAGAATTTTAGAATGGATTAATAATGATAAAAAGCTAAAAAATATATTAGCTTTAAAAGGTGGAACAGCTATAAATACAGCAGTATTTAACTTTCCAAGATTATCAGTTGATATTGATTTAGATCTGACTGAAAATTTGGCAAAAGATGAAATGATAAAAGAACGAGAAAATATACATAATCTATTAGTTCAGTATTTAAATGCTAATTCATATAGAATTAATACAGAAAAGTCTAAAAATGTATATGCATTAGATTCTATTGTAGCAGAATATGAGGATATAACAGGTAATATAGACAACATAAAAATAGAAATAAATTATATGAATAGAGTACATATTTTAGAAACTAAAAAATTAAAAATATCTACTGATGTATTTGAGGACAAGCAATTAACAATTAATTGTATTCATCCAATAGAAATTTATGCTGCAAAAATTTGTGCATTATTAAGCAGAACTACAGCAAGGGACCTATTTGATGTGTATACATTAAGCAAATATCAGTTATTTGATAAAGAAGAAAAGCAATTATTAAAGCAATGTTTTATGCTAGAATATATAGCTATTAATAACTATAAACTTGAAGATATGAATCTTGATAAAATAGAAAAACTGGACAAACAAGAAATAAAAACAAAATTACTGCCTACATTAAAAGATAGGAACCCAAAAAAGAGTAATGTAAATGAAATGAAACAAGCAGTAAGAGAATATTTAAAAGACATTTTAGTAATTAATGATGATATTCAAAAATTTTATGATAAATTTCAAAAAGGAATATATAAGCCTGAATTATTATTTTATGATGACGAAATTATACAAAGAATAAATAAACATCCAATGATAATGTGGAAAATAAATAATAAATAGATATAAAAAAGATTAGATAGCAAGTATGTTATAATTTAATTAGATTATTAAATTTATAACATACGGCAGACTATGTCCGCAACCTAAATGCGTATAAAAATGTAAAAATATAATAAAGGAAACGGAGGATTTTGTAGTATGGATAAAGAAAGAGCTAGAAAATTAGTAGAAGAATATAGCAAATTAGTTATACAGAATATGATAGTAAGCAAAATAATATTATATGGATCTTATGCAAGAGGAGATTATAGAAAAGATAGTGATATAGATGTAGCAGTTGTTGTTCCTAGAAGTAGTATTTCAAAGGATATTTTAGAAGATATGGCAAAACTTTTTAAATTACGAAGAAATATATCAACAGACATTGAACCAGTATTACTTATTGACGAAGAAGATGCAAGTGGTTTTTTACAGTCAATTCTTGAATATGGAGATGTTGTATACTCTAATTAAAAACTTACCAAATAAAATTGAGTAGAAAATAAATAAATATGAATTTTAATTACTATTTACTAAGTGTTCACTAAATTTATTGTTAAATGTTCACTTATATATTGTTCAAATTACATCTTTAAAATCTTAATAAATTTAAAAAACAGAAATCCTCTTAAATTTATACCAATAAAAAAGTATAATTTAAGAGGATTTCTGTTTTTTTTTAATTTATTAAGGTTTTAACGCCGTAATCGGCACAATATAAATACCGGTTTCATTATCCTTTATTACTGCTGGACATTTTCCAACTATAACGCACATAAATGAAGGCTTTTTTACCATATTATCGTAAAAATTTAATAAACTCTTTTTTGCTTCTTCAACTTGATTATATCCTAATTTTATTTCTACAGCCGCATATTCTCCATCTTCAAATTCTAAAATAGAGTCTACTTCTAACCCAGTAACATTATCTCTAAAATGATACAAATGTCCATCTAGATAATCCATATATATACGTAAATCTCTTTCTACTAATGCTTCAAACATAAAACCAAATGTATTTAAATCCTTTAAAAGTTTTTCTGGTGTTAGACCTAAGCAAGCACATGACAATGATGGATCTGTAAGATGTCTTTTAGGAGATTTTCCAATTCTACTTGGAGAACGATAATTTTCTCCGTATGCTTCTTGATTTTCAATTAAGTGTAATCTATCTAATATGTCTAAATAATCAATAACAGTATCTCTACTAGATAAAAGTTGTTGACTATTTTCATATTCTTCTATATCTTTGATTATTGTTTTATTTCCTACAATTGATGCTTCATTTCTTGCTAATGATTTAAGCAACATTTTCATTTTATTTTTATCTCTTCTTTTTTCTTCGTGCATGTCTATGTTTAAAATTGAATCTATATATGATTTTGGAATTAATCCAATTTTGTTATCATCAATATTTATATTGGCTGGCCAGCCACCTCTTATTAATAATTTTGCTAATTGCAATATTTCTACACTGCCAGTATTAACTGTTTCTTGTGTATGATTTAGCATTTTGCTTAAAGAGGCTTTTCCTAAAGAATCTCCTGATTCATACAAGCTCATTGTATACATATTCAATCTTCCAATTCTTCCTGCACCTGAATGATGTACTTTTTCTTTCATTATTTTATTTGGTAATGTTGTAGATCCTGTTATAATAAAATTTCCCTTTTCAGTAGTTCTGTCACATTCACGCCTTACTGCATCCCATAATGTTGGAACTAAATGCCACTCATCAATTAATTGTGGTTTTTTTTCAGAATCTTTATTAAAGATTGATTTTACATCTAATTTTGCCATTTCTCTTACGTCGTCATCATCCATATAAACCACACTTTTAGAGTGCCTTAATGATGTCCATGTTTTACCACACCATTTTGGTCCTTCTATACTTACAGCTCCAAATACAGATAAATATTCTTCTAATTTTTTTTCAATTAATCTTTTTCTATACTCATTTTTATAAAAAGGCATTATATTTACCTCCTTGCTATTAAATATAACATTTTTTTAATAAACAGTCAAGACTTAATCGACACTTTTTAATACTTTTAGTCGACACTTTTTAAGGTTTTCATTCGACACTTTTTAAAATTTTTATTACTATTTTTCATACCTATATATTTTACCACAATAGAATTTACTTCATTCACATCTTTAGCTTTATTTCATTTAGATATTCATTGCTGTATTTTCTTTTTTATTTTTATATAATTATTGCAAAAATTCAGTATTTTCAATGCTTTCAGCATTTTTGCCAGAACAAGATGTTCCAG
>CANQCT010000084.1 GCA_947589835.1 uncultured Clostridia bacterium | reverse complement strand
ATCCGTAATCATCTACACATCAATTTTAACGTGCTCAAATTAATTTTGCAAATACTTTTGAATAATTACTTATCTTTAATTTTTAAACTTTCTATATAGTCTTTAAACATTAATCCTATAGTTTCATTTACATCTTGCTTTTCTTCTGTAAAAATACAATATGTATTAAATTCTAATTTATCACTTTTTATTTCTTGCTTATCTTTATTCACTATTTGCATCAACTCCTTTTCTATCAATTTCATCTAATACAGATTATTAAAGAAAATGGCTTGTTATGACACTTGTTTTCAAGTGTATTTGTCAATGTGCTTTTAAGGGTTATATATAAATCCACTTAATGTAAAAAACGAAGATGTTTTGAAATATATTTTTTACCCTTCTAAAGTATCCATTCCAAATTGAACTCTAAAATGTTGCATTTTTAGAAAAAATTATAAAATTTCTTTTCTTCTAATAGGTAAGTTCCATTTATAAGTCCAAAATGTAAACTTTTTATAAAAATTTTTTCCTTCTAACTAATAAGGTCTTGAAAATATTAAAAATGGGTAATTTTTTAAATAATTTGAAAAAATTTTTTTCTCTCTACTAGGTAAATGCCATCTAAATATAAAAAATGGGTAATTAGAAAAAATATTTTTAAAATTTGCATAAAAAATAATACCTAATAATGTTTTCACATTATCAGGTATTAAATGTAATAAGTTAACTTGTAATTATTTTAATGATATTTTATTATTTTTTATATCTTCACAAATTTTCAAAATACTTTCTTTTTCTTCTTGTAATTTACTATCCGAAATATCCAGTGATGGCATAAATAAGCACATATCATATTCAAAGTGATTAAATTCATTTAATAATGTTTTCTTTGATAATAATAAACTTTTAAGTTCATCATTATTTTTTAAATAAATTTCAATTATTTGATGAAGTTGAGGGTTACTATTTATTTGCAATTTAGCTATATCTGTTTTATATAAAGTATTCTCTACCATTAGTCTTAGTTTTAAATAATTTAATATATGAATTAAAGTTCTATTTAACAATGGATATTTAGTATTGTCGACTATCTCTTTTGAAATTTCAATATTTAAAATATCTTCCACATTAACTTTATATTCTTTCTTCATTATATCAATACCAAAAATTTGTTTAAACTTTTCATTTACATCTATCTTCATAGTTTCATATCCATGCATAAGTTTGCATAAATCTTTATAATGACTATTTTTTGTTTGTAATAAATTTGTATAACTTCTCATAAAAGATATTGTAGATAACAAAAATTGTTCTTTATTTTTTATGTCATTAACAAATTTAGTATCACTAAATAATTTTATTATATTTTGAATTTCAAGCATTAAATCCATATCTTTAGGTTCATCTGAATCTATATCTTTTTTATTTATTTTTATAAATCCATTATTTCCATTTTTTTCATTATTTAATAGATATAAATTAAAACAATTTTTATATTGATGTTGCATCAGCTTTATAGTATTTATATTATGTGTTAATATTATGACATTTTTATGTATTAATACTTTAATGATTGAATATATAATTTTATTCTTATAAATTGAATCAAAACTAGAAATAGGGTCATCAATTATAATAATCTCTTTATTACTATTTTTTGCAGCCAATAGTTCAAAATATAAAGATATAAAGTTTTGTTCTCCTGTTGATAATGGTAATTCCTGACGAGCTTTACCTATAAAATTATTATTTTCTATTGTAAATATAATATTTTTATTTTCATCTCTTCCAATATTTACTTTTTTATTAGTGCAATTTTCAATAATACTTTTAAGTAGTAATTCATCTTCTGAAGATAATTCAATTTTAGCATTTATTATTTTTTTAAATTCCTCATATAATTCATTTAATTTGCTTTCATCAATAATTTTTATTATATCAGTTATAATAGTATTTTCTATTTGTGATATTATCAATTTAATATCTGATATTAATGTATTAATCTTAGCAATGTCTCCAGTTTCAAAAGCATTATTAAATGTTTCTTTTATTTTAAATGGTTCTATAGTTAAATCTAATATTCTTTTTACTATTTTCTTTTGCTCTACACTTAATTTATCTATTATAATTTTTTTGTTTTGTTCTAGCCTATCTTTTATATCTGTTGGTAAAATATGTGTATCCTCAAATATACAAGTTTTAATATTTCCATGTTTCTTTAATATCTCTATTGCATCATTATCTATATCTAATTTACTAAATCCTTCTATAGTTTTTATACTATTTACATCAAAATCAATTATTTGTTTGATTAATGAATCTTTTTCTTCTAAATTTTCTTTTATATATTTATATTTTTCAGTGTCATAATCTATTTTATCATTTAAAGTAAATTTAGCTGATAATTCTAATATTTTTTTCTCATCATAATTTTTTGCTTTATCTCTAACGTTTGCAACTGCATTAATAAAATCTGCTAAACTACTATTGTTGCATAAGGTACTAAAATTACTATCTTTTGATTTTATTCCATATTCTTTTTTTAAATATGCAATAACACTATCTTTAACATTTTGCTTCGCACTTTCAATTTTTTCTTTTAATTCTAATTCTTTTGCTATCTGCGATCCTAAAATATAGTCAGACAATTTTTCATTATCGCGTGCTGCGATATTTCTAAAAAAGAAGTCATCAATTACCATTACCGGATTATCTTTACTTTTTTCTGTATAAGTTTTTCCATTAAAATCATACTCATATTCTGCAACAATATCATTTTTTAATGCCTTGGCAAGACTAGATTTTCCCACACCATTTGGTGCATATATATTTATAAATCCATTTTCTGAAAATTCTAATTCATTATTACTTACCCAATTTTCAAATGAAGGTACAAATCTACCTAATAATTTTAATTTTTTAAAACATAATTTCATACAACTATCCTCCTAATAACTAAAAAAGCAAAATAATCCTGTAATATTAATTACTCTCATACTTTGCTTTTCTTTTGTTTTATTTCATTCTAAATATTCCTTCAATCCATCTACAATTTTAGAAACTCTTGTCATTGGATTTCTCTCTGATGCTTGTCCATTTTTATTTAAGTTTTCCATATACTCACAATTTTTTATTGCAGTATGTAATCTTCCATCTTTAGTAATTTTTTCAAAAATGTTAGCATCATTTTTCTTATAACTGCCTAGTCCATTATTTTGAAATTCTTTATTTAATTCTTCCAATACATCCTCTTTTGAAATATATTTACTTATCTTCTTGAAATGTACTAACAACCAAAGTTCAAAATTAGGATTTGACCAAGCTACATTATAATCACAATTTGCTA
>CANQCT010000083.1 GCA_947589835.1 uncultured Clostridia bacterium | reverse complement strand
CTCATATTTATTTTTACATATTTTATCATTATATGGTTTCTTAAGTCAATTATTTTCACAAACATTGCAATATTCATAACTATAATTATACTAAAGCTCGAATAGTACTAGTTTTCTTGTTTTTCAAATATTTTTTATAAATTATTAATTAAATTGTTACAAATATATGGTATAATAATTAGTAACAGTACACAAAATTTATTAAAAAAATTAAAAGGAGAAGCGCTATGAAAACAGTTAAAGTATCAATAATTGATGAAAATACCTTATCTTTATTAGAAGATGCACAAAAAGGCGATACAATATCACTAAAAGATTTACATGAACGTGATATAGATAAATCTAGCATTAGTGATGTTGTAAAAAACAAAATAAAAACAGATGTAGAACAAGAATTGAAAAAGTTAAAAGAACAATTAGATGCTGAAAAACAAAAAGACTTAGAAGTAGCAGTTCTACAAAAAGAAAAAGAATTAAAAGAGCAAATGGAAGTTACAGCAAAAGAAGAACATAAAAAGCATGAAAATGAATTAACAGACTTAAAAGTACAGTTAGAAAAATTATCAATAGAAAACAATACATTAAAAGAACAAACTAAAAAAGATGTAGAATTAGCTACAAAAAATATTGAATCTAAATACCAAAAAGACATTACAGACAAAGAATATGCTATTAAAAAATTAGAAGATGAAAAACAAACAATAGAAGAAAATACAAAAAATAAAATGCTTTTAGAATTTACTGAAAAAGAAAATAACTATAAAACAGAGCTAAGCAATAAAGATAAAGAAATTGGTTTGCTAAAAGATATGAGGCTAAAGCAAAGCACAAAAATGCTAGGGGAAACACTTGAAAAACATTGCGACTTAGCATTTGAACAAATCCGTTTGGCATTACCTGAAACTGTTCAATTTGGAAAAGACACAGATGCAAAAGAAGGCTCTCTTGGTGACCGTATTTATAGAGAATTTGACAATGAAGGAAATGAAATTCTATCCATTATGTTTGAAATGAAAAACGAAGCTGATGAAACAAAAACAAAACATAAAAATGAAGATTTCTTAAAGGAATTAGATAAAGATAGAAATCAAAAGAAGTGTGAATATGCAGTACTTGTAAGCTTACTTGAAAAGGATAATGATATGTATGATGGAATTTACACTGTTCCACCAACCAAATTTAAAGATATGTTTATTGTACGCCCACAAGACTTTACAAAAATTATTATGTGGCTTCGTGGAGTTAATACTAAAATTGCTTCTACTAGAACAGAACTTGCAGTTGTTCGCAACTATAATGTTGATGTGGCAAATTTTGAAGCAAAATTTGAAGAAGTTCGTGATAAATTTGGAAAACATTATAATTCTGCTATTGATAAACACAATAGTGCTGTTGATGAAATAGACAAAATTATTAAAGAACTAACAAAAATGCGTGACTTTTTAACAGGAAGTGATAGACAGCTAAAACTTGCATTAAATGACCTTGATGATTTAACAGTAAAAAAACTTGCAAAAAATAGCCCTTCCATATTAGCATTGGCAACTGGAACCGAGCAAAATACTAAGAAGAAAAAATCGAGTCATTAAGGCGTATGTTATAATTTATATATGGAAAGTGATGTAAAAAGAACACAAAAGTAAAAAAATTCAATTTTACTTGATTAATTATGCACACCCTTTTTATTTATATTTTCCTTTAATTTTAAAAAAAGAAACCCCTTGCGGGGGAAAGAAAGATGACTCTTTACTTTTTATTGAAAAATTAAGGCAAAATATCCATTATATTGTGTACAATGTCAAATATACAAACTGCTATAATAAATTTATACATCCATTTGTACTTGTCATTGCTCTTCAAGGAAAACTTAAATCTGATGCAATAAGTATAATAGATACATGTAAGAAGCAAAACATAAATATTGGAGAAACGATAAAAAATAATTCAAGGGAAAGAAAAAAATATTTGCATTTCAAAATTAAGCGAGCCTTCCTATTTCAAGGAAAGCCCGTTATTTTTTATCTAAAACTATTATCCAGACCTAAGTAAAAATCCAATATTAAGAAGAGAATACAAAACAGATAAATTAGGAGTACTAGATGTAATAGCAAAAATAAATGGAAAAGAGAACTGTCACATAGAAATGCAGGTAGGACCAGATAACTTCATAATAGAAAGATTATTATATTATTGGAGCAAAGTATACAGTAAGCAAATAAAGAAGAACCAAGATTATGATGAGTTAAAAAGAACAATAGCAATATTAATAGCAGACTTTGAAATAAAAGGGCTAAAACAGGTAGAATATATAACAAAATGGAAAATAATAGAGAAGAAAAATAGAAAGTTAATATTGACAGATAAGTTAGAAATCGTTATAATAGAGTTAAAAAAAATAAAAGGAAAAGAAAGAGTAGAAGGGCAACTTCTAGACTGGCTATTCTTCTTAGATAGCCCAAACTCAGAAAGGGTAAAGGAAAAAATGAAAGAAAATAAAGAATTAAAAGAAGCAAGTGAAAAACTACAAACAATGAGTAAAGAAGAATACATGGAAAGAATGGCGTGGTTTAGAGAAAAAGCAATATTAGACTACAATTCTGGAATGTCTAGTGCACTAAGAAGAGGCAGGCAAGAGGGTAGAAAAGAAGGAAGACAACAAGGCAGGCAAGAAGGAAGAAAAGAGGGCGAAACTTTAGGAATTGCAAAAGGAGAGAAAAAAGCAAAATTAGAAACCGCTAAAAAAATGATAAAAAAAGGAATTAATATAGAAACAATATTAGAAATAACAGGCTTAGCAAAAGAAGAAATAATGAGTATACAATAATATAATAATATAATTTGCTCGAATAGTGTTATTCGAGCTTTTATATATAAAAATTTTAACACTTAACGACTTAAAAATATGGCAAAAACAGACTCTTCTAAATAGACAAAACAAACTTAAAAATATGGCAAAACAAACTCTTCATAAATATGCAAACAAACCCCTAAAAATATGCAAAAACAAACGCTTAAAAATATTTACAGAATTAGAAAAATATGCTATAATAACTATGTTATAAGTAAAAGGGGGAGTTTTAGTGAACAAAAATATGAAAAACAAATTATTATTTATAGTAATTATTAGTCTTATTCTATTGCCTATAATATTTTTATCACTTCAAAATAACGTAAAAATCTTAAATATTGCACAGCAAGTACAACCCAAAAAAATGGAAGGCTCAGATGATAACTACTACACATCAAAAGTTACAAACAATGAAGATATATATTATTTATCTGATATTAAATATGATGAAAAAGAATCAAAAGTTGAGTGGGGAAGCATTACATTAGATAGTAACTTAGAAACCCAATACAATAGCGGTTTAATTACACTATTATTAGATGGAAAGAAAACTCACTTTTTAAAAGGTATATCTGCACACGCTACATCAACACTAATATATGATATTAGTGGTTATAATTATGACTATTTTAGCGCTTTTGTTGGTGTAGATGAAAGCCGTGGAACCAACGGAAATGGTGTTAAATTCTCAGTATATACCTCAAACGATAAAGAACATTGGGATTTAAAAGCAGAATCACAAGTACTAAAAGGAACTGACAATGCAGAAAGTATAACAGTAGAACTCGAAGGCGCACATTACTTAAAACTATATTGC
>CANQCT010000082.1 GCA_947589835.1 uncultured Clostridia bacterium | reverse complement strand
CCAAATGAAGCAGTAGTACATAGTGTTTTAGTTAACTACCTAGCTAATCAAAGACAAGGTACACAAAGCACTAAAACTAGAAGCGAAGTTTCTGGTGGTGGAAGAAAACCATGGAAACAAAAAGGTACTGGTAGAGCAAGACAAGGAAGCATTCGTGCACCACATTGGGTAGGTGGAGGAATTGCATTAGGTCCAAAACCACGTTCTTATAGCTATACTGTAAATAAAAAAGAAAAGAGACTAGCAATAAAATCTTGCTTAAGCTCAAAAGTATTAGAAAATGAATTATATGTAGTTAAAGATTTATCATTAAAAGAAATCAAAACAAAAGAAATGGCAAGAATTTTAAATAATTTAAAACTAGAAGGTAAAACAGTAATTCTTTTACCAGAAAAAAATGAAATTGTTCAAAAATCAGCTAGAAATATTGAAGGAGTTAAAGCTCTTCAAGTAGGTACTATAAATGTATATGACCTATTAAAACACAAAAATCTTGTAGTAACAGTTGATACTGTTAAAAAATTAGAGGAGGTGTACGCATAATTATGAGTCCAGAAGATATTATTTTAGCACCAGTAATTACAGAAAAAAGTAATGATGGCTTACAAGCAGGAAAGTACACTTTTAAAGTAAACAAAAAAGCTACAAAAGTAGATATTAGAAACGCAGTAGAAAAACTTTTTGAAGTAAAAGTTTTAAATGTTAATACTGTAATGGTTAAAGGAAAAGAAAAAAGAATGGGAAAAACATCTGGAAAAACTCCAGATTGGAAAAAAGCAATAGTTACAATTGATACAAACCCATCTGAAAAAACATATTTAGCAAAAGGCGGAAAAGAAACCAAAGTTTCTAAAAAATATAAAGATTCTATTGAACACTTTATGGGAGCCTAAAAATTATCGGGAAAGAACCCGGAAAATAAAAAATATCTGCATGCGGAGCAGGAAAAATTCCGTAAATTTAAGAAGAAAGGTATTAAAATCTTCAAAAACGAGTAGTGCTAGGCAAACGAAAAAATATTTATGAGACTATACTTAAGGTATGTCGAAGAAATATTTTTGAGTTTAACGACGCAATACGAAGTTTTTCAAGATTTTTAGGAAAGAGATATGGGAATGAAACACTTTAAACCCTACACCCCATCAAGAAGAAACATGACAGTTTCTACATTTGATGAAATTACTAAAAAAGAACCAGAAAAATCATTACTTGCTACAAAAAAGAAAAATGCAGGTAGAAACTCTTATGGTAGAATTACAGTAAGACATCAAGGTGGCGGAAATAGACAAAAATATAGAGTAATTGATTTTAAAAGAAATAAAGAAAATATGCCAGCTACTGTAGTTGGAATTGAATATGATCCAAACAGAAGTGCAAATATTGCTTTAATTCAATATGAAGATGGAGAAAAAGCATATATTTTAGCACCACTTGGCTTAACAAATGGAGATAAAGTTATATCTGGAGATAAAGCAGATATCAAACCAGGTAACTGCATGAAAATAGAAAACATTCCAGTAGGTACTATGATTCATAATATTGAAATCAATCCAGGACAAGGTGGAAAACTAGTTAGAAGTGCTGGTCAAGAAGCTCAATTAATGGCAAAAGAAGGAGAATACGCACACGTAAGACTTCCTTCAGGAGAAATGAGATTAATAAGAGCTGTATGTAAAGCTACAATAGGAACAGTAGGAAATACAGACCACGAAAATGTTAAACTTGGTAAAGCAGGTAGAACAAGACACATGGGAGTAAGACCAACTGTTAGAGGTTCTGTTATGAACCCAGTAGATCACCCTCATGGTGGTGGTGAAGGTAGAGCTCCAGTCGGACACGCAGGACCAATGACTCCTTGGGGTAAACCAGCATTAGGATATAAGACAAGAAAGAAAAATAAGAAAACTAATAAATTTATAACAAAGAGAAGAAAATAAGGAGGAAAATTTAAATGTCAAGATCATCTAAAAAAACTCCATTCATTGCACCAGAACTATTAAAAAGAGTTGAAGCAATGAATGCAAGTGGTAATAAAGAAGTTATAAAAACATGGTCTAGAGCTTCTACAATTTATCCACAAATGGTTGGACACACAATAGCTGTTCATGATGGTAGAAAGCATGTACCTGTATATATTACAGAAGAAATGATAGGACATAAATTAGGTGAATTCGCACCAACAAGAACATTTAAAGGACATTCAGGAGACAAAACAACAACAACTACAACAACTAAATAACAACAACTAAACCCGGCGGGGACATATCTTGACCCTAAAGAATGACCATATAAAAAGATATTTCACCGTTAGATAACTCAAAAAAGTAGAGTAATAGTAAAGGAGGAAAATAAAGTGGAGGAAGAAGTTATAATTCCAGAAGCACGAGCAACTCTAAGATATGCTAGAATATCAGCTAGAAAAGTTAAAATTGTAGCAGACTTAATTAGAGGAAAAGATATTGATGAAGCTTTAGCTATTGTAAAATATGCTCCAAAAGCCTCAAGTGAAATAATAGAAAAATTATTAAAATCAGCAATTGCAAACGCAGAAAATAATCATCATTTATCACATGAAAAATTATATGTTGCTGAAATTTATGCAAATCAAGGTCCAACTCTAAAAAGAATTAGACCAGCTGCAAAAGGTAGTGCAGTAAGAATTAGAAAAAGAACAAGTCATATTACAATCGTGTTAAAAGAAAGAGATTAAGAAAGGAGGACTTAACAATTATGGGACAAAAAATGGATCCTAACGGATTAAGAGTAGGTGTCATTAAAGACTGGAATTCAAAATGGTACGCAGACAAAAAGAATTTTAGTGATTATTTAGTAGAAGACCACAAAATCCGTGAATATGTTAAGAAAAAATTATATGTTGCAGGAATTTCAAAAGTAGAAATTGAAAGAACTGCTAAGTTTGTTAGAGTAAACGTATACACAGCAAAACCAGGCTTAGTAATTGGTAAAGGTGGAAACCTTGCTGAGGTATTAAAAGAAGAACTTGAAAAAATGATAGGAAAAACAGTAAATTTAAATATTGTTGAAGTTAAAAACATTGATATTGATGCACAATTAGTTGCAGAAAACATTGCAGGACAACTAGAAAGAAGAATTTCTTTCAGAAGAGCTATGAAACAATGTATGCAAAAAACTATGAAATCAGGTGCATTAGGAATTAAAACTGCTGTATCAGGAAGACTTGGTGGAGCAGATATGGCAAGAACAGAATTCTATAAAGAAGGAACAATTCCACTTCAAACTTTAAGAGCAGATATTGATTATGGATTTGCTGAAGCAGATACAACTTATGGAAAAATAGGTGTTAAAGTTTGGATTTATAGAGGAGAAATTCTTCCAGCTAAGAAAAAGCAAGAGGAAGGAGGAGAAGCATAATGCCATTAATGCCAAAAAGAACAAAATATAGAAAACAACAAAAAGGTAGAATTAGAGGAAAAGCAACAAGAGGAAATCTTGTTACAGATGGAGAATATGGTTTACAAGCTCAAGAAATAGGACTAATTACTTCAAATCAAATTGAAGCAGCCCGTGTTGCTATGACTCGTTATATTAAAAGAGGAGGAAAAGTTTGGATTAAAATTTTTCCAGACAAACCAATAACTGCAAAACCTATTGGTACTCGTATGGGTAAAGGTAAAGGTGCAGTAGAATTTTGGGTAGCACCTGTAAAACCAGGAAGAATTATGTTTGAAATTGCAGACGTTACAGAAGACGTTGCAAAAGAAGCACTTCGTTTAGCTGGTAACAAGCTATCTGTAAAATGTAAGTTTGTCAAAAGAGAAACTGATAGTTTAGGTGGTGGTAGCGATGAAGATAAATAAAATAAAAGAAATGTCTTCACCAGAATTAGAAAA
>CANQCT010000081.1 GCA_947589835.1 uncultured Clostridia bacterium | reverse complement strand
CCACTTAATTTAAATGGAAAAGAATCAAAATCAAACATATAAAAACTCCTTTTTTTAATTAATACAGAGGACAAAATACATTTTGGTATCACATTTAGGACAATTATAAGGATCTCTATTAAAATTTAATAAAATATTAGTTTGATGTTTAAGAAGAGATTTTCTAAAAATTCTACAATGTTGTTTAATTAATGGAACCATTTTAGAATGTAAAGAATGTTTCTTTCTATAAAACCCATAATACCTAATAATCTTAAATTGAGAAGGAAGTAAATGTCTTAGAAGAATCATAATAAATTGAGAAGCAGAAACAGATACTTCGTGGTATTTGTTATCATTATGACCAATATAAGAAAAAGTAACAAAATTACCATCATAATTAACAATTCTATTTTCGCTAATAGGAACTCTACCGCAATATCTGGTAACATATTCAACGCCAGACTTAAAATCGTTAAATTGTTTAGGTTCAGCATAAACATAAAAGCCATTAGGATAAAAAGAGTAGAAAAAATGTTTCATTTTAGAGAAAGATTTACCCAATGCTTTGGAAAGAAGTTTTAAAAGAATATTTTGAAAACGCTTAGAAAGAGCATCATAATCAAAAAACTTCCAGTTTATACAAGAATTATTATTACCTAATTTAAGTTCAGCGATAAGTATATGAATATGAGGATTCCATTTTAAATCTCTACCAAAAGTGTGAAGAAAAGCAAAGAAACCAGGAGAGTATTTAACTTTAGAAGTATATTTTTTCAAAATACCGTTTTTATTTTTCTTAAAGGATTCATTAAGAATAGAGTAAATAGTATTTCTGACAGCTTGAAAAAGAATGTTAATTCTATTATCAAAAGGAAAGAAAAAATATTTTCTAAGTTTTTTAGGTATAGTAAAAACAATTTGTCTATGATTACAATTGTAGGCAGTTTGTAGAACAGATTCCACTCTTTGATTTTTATATTTATAACCACAAGAGGAGCAAAATCTAGATTTACAAGTATGACCAATAAAAACAATATCATGGCAAGTAGGGCATTCATAAAGAGAACAACCTAAATTTTTATTATAACAATCAATAATTTTTTGGACTTCTATAGGAGCATTAGGGCGAAATTTATCAATAAGCTGTTTATTAGCAAGATAAGTAGAATCCCAATGATCTTCAAAGATTTGAGCAATAATGCCAGTTGATTTAAAAGAATTATAGTTTTTATTTAAAGAACCATCATCATTAAAACAATTAGCATTATATGTTCTAGAATTATAGAAATCTAAAAAATCACATTCTTTAATGGTTTCGATATTTTCCATATTTACCTCATATTGTAATTATACAAAAAAAGAGTTGCTTTAGCAACTCTTTAGAAAGAAAAATCTTGATTTTTCTTATTTTTTAAAGGAGGGAACAAAGATGCAAGAAACAGATATAGATATAGTAAAACTATTAATAGAAAATATGCCAGAAGAAAATGAAATACAAGGTAGAATAAAATTATATATGCAAACACATAAAAATAATTGCAATCATTTCATATATGAAAAATATAAAAAAGAAACAACATTTTTTAATACAATATTGAAATCATTGCTATGTGACTTAAGTTCAGAAATACTAAGAACTATTCAAAAAAAAATTTAATATAAGGAGGACAAAGATGAAACAATTAACATTTTCAGAATGTGCTAAAAGAAAATTAGATGAAACATACTTAGTAGTATATGCCATAAAAAACGAAATAAATTTTAAAAAAAGTGATTACATTGAAAAAAGCGACATCTATTCGCTAATAGGTATCGATTTAAAAGGAAACAGACAATTTTTAAATATATATCAGGATAAGATAAACAACAATAGATTTTGGTTAGAATGCTTTGAAGGATTAAAGAGCAGAGGTTTAAAGAATATATTATTTTTATCAGTAGATGATAATAAAAATATGAAAAGGACAGCAAAAATAGCTTTTCCTGAAATAATCTTTGTGGATTCACTAACATATATTATTCCAAAATTTTATAAATATACAGCTGAGAAAGATGCCAAGAAACTAGCTAGTAAAATACATATATTATATACTAAAAAAACACTAACAGAATGTAAAGAAGAGTTAAAAAGGTTTAATGAAATTTATAATAATGCTATACATCAAAAATTGTCTCAAAAGTATCTAAATAACATAGAAAATTTATATAAATATAGTCAAAATATAAGATTTTTATTGTTTAAACACTCGGCAAATATGGAATTTTATGATAAAATAAGATTGTCATTTGACAGCAATGATAATTATATATCAGAAGTTGAAGAAATTTACAAACAATTAGGAAATGTAAAAGAATATTTTGGTTTTACATCATTCAAGAAAAAAGAATGGACTTTAATTTTAAATGATTTGATACAAATTTATCCTAAAATTGATTTTATATAGAAAGAGGCCAAAAATGAAAAAAGAAAATGAAGCAAAAGCAGAAAAAAGTTTAAATGAATTAATTATAGATGAAGCTGTAAAGCAATACAAAGAAGGAAATATAAAAAGTGGTATAGATGTTGAAAACTTTTTAGATAGCTTATTACAACCACTAATGCAAAAACTCTTAGATACAGAATTAGAAAATCATTTAGAATATTCTAAATATACACATTATAAAGGGAAAAAAAATCAAAATATTAGAAATGGATATTGCAAGCCAAAAAACGTAAAAACAAGATATGGAACAATCAAAATAAAAACTCCAAGAGATAGAAATGCTACATTTAAGCCTATTATAATAGAAAAAGGGCAAACTAAATTGGACAACTTTGAAGATAAATGTATTGCATTATATGCCAAGGGAATGAGTTTAAGAGATATAGAAAAAACATTAAAGGAAATTTATGGAGTAAAAATAGGCAAAGATGATATAACAAAACTAATATCAGCAGTGTCAGAAGAAACAGAAAAATGGAAAAAAAGAAAATTAAAGCCTATGTATGTATTTACATATGCCGATTGTATATATATACCTATAAAAGATGATATTACCACCTCAAAGAAGGCTGTGTATGTCATAATAGGTGTAGATTCAAATGGATATAAAGAAATATTAGGTTTATGGATAGATAAAACTGAATCTGGTAGTTTCTGGAGCAATGTATTCGAAGATTTAAAAGAACGTGGAGTTGAAGATATTTTATATATGTCAAGCGATGGTATAGCAGGTTTCAAAGGCTCTTTAGAAAGAGTATTTCCAAAGACTCAAACACAAAGATGCGTAGTTCATTTAGCAAGAAATATATATAGTATGTGCCCTAAGAAAAATGCTAAAGAAATCATCAATGATTATAAAAAAATCTATACAAGTACAACATTAGAAGAAGCTAATTTCCAACTTGATGTATTTAAAAATAAGTATGAAAAAGAGCAAAAACGAATAGTAAAAAAAGTTCAAGATTTTATGCAATATCTAGAGCCTCTATTTGAGTTACCTCAAGAAATACGAAAATGTATTTATACCTCAAATGCAATAGAGTCCGTAAATTCAGTTTTAAGAAAAGTCACAAGAGGAAAAGGTGCATTTCCAAGCGAAAATTCAGTTTATAAAATATTGTATTTAAGAATACGAGAATTAAGTGAAAAATGGAAGAAACCTATTCAAAATTGGAAAATAATACAACTACAATTAATAGAATTGTTTGGAACTAGATATACTCAGTATTTAGAGCTATAAAGCTAAATTGTACATTGACAAGTGAATAAAAAATTAAAGCAGTGCAACATTATGTATATCACACTACTTTTAAAAATAAATTTAAAAAAATTCCCACACCAGTCTTGACAAACCCAAAATTTATATGTAAGCGATTAACGAAATAACGTATTGAAACCTCAAGTTAGATCTTATATAATAAGACTAAACTTGAGGTTAT
>CANQCT010000080.1 GCA_947589835.1 uncultured Clostridia bacterium | reverse complement strand
GTTTATCCGTATTCGTATAAACAGTCTATTTATACAAAATGCGTAAGTGAGATCTTGGAACAAAAACTCACAATAAAAATAAGAGTATTCGGTGGCAAAACTTGAAGTGGATTTATAATTGTAAAAAGTTTGGGCAAGTATGAACAATGATATTTATATATATCAGCAATTATAGTAGCTAATCGCTACTTACTAGACTACCTATGAAACTGGGCGAACGACTGACGGTTTCAGTTAGTATAGGTGTAATAATTCTATTTTTACAAATGGGAATATTACACCTAATCTCCATAAGCTCACTCCCTCCGGTTTCTAGTTGAAATATATAAGAGATTATGATAAAATACTTACATGAATAGTAATTGTATATGAAGGAGACAAAACTAATGAAAAGAATAATAGTTACAAGAACGCTTGCAAATATAACTTTCAAAGGAAATAAATATTACGAAGAATGGATATGGTAGTAGGAAAGTTAAATCTTGTTTTATTGATTTATGAAAAATATGATATTATATGAGGTATTAACATGAAAAAAGTAATAATGATTATAGGAATATTGATTTTAGTAACGATTACGATACTTAATGTATTATATACAACAAGGTTGGAACCAGGAGAAATAACACAAATTACGTATAATGGATTTGTATATATAATAGGATTATTATTATTATGTGGATTGATTTTTTTTGCTACAAACAAATTAGAGAAATTTTTATATAATAAGGAAAAAGCCAAAAAGATATTGTGGATTAGTGCTATAAGTCTTTATTGTTTATTTAATATTATATGGGTATTATCTGTAAGGATAGGAAATATTGGAGATACTGGAGCTGTTTGCGATATTGCAAAAAGTATGTATTATAATGATACAACAATATTGGATAAAATTAAATTTTATGCAGAATTACCTGTGCGTACTTATATTCAGATGTATCATCAGCAAATACCACTAGCTTTTTTATTTAGTATTTTGTTAAGAATTATAAACTCTTCAAATGGAGAATTGATAAGAGGATTTAACGTTATTGCAAATGCTTTAACTTTTTATGCACTATTTTTAATAAGTAAGCAGATATCAAAAAAGTATAATACTAATAAAACTCTTTTGACAATATTAATCCTAACATTTTTTCCATTATCAATGCTTTCAACATTTGTATATGGTGATGTTCCAAGCCTTACATTAGGTTTATATTCAATATATTTTATAATGAAATATACTGAAACTAATAGTCTTAAATATGCCTTCTTTTCAGGAATAACGTCAATGTTTGCATATATGTTTAGAATGAATAGTATAATATTTGTTATAGGAATAGTTATATATTTGATGTTAAATGTGTTTAAAGAGCATAAGAACAGAACACATAAAGAAAATTTGCTAAAAATAGTTATTATAGCATCATATATAATTATTTCAATTACACCTTCAATGATTGTAAAAAATTATTATTTAATAAAAAATAACCTAGATCCAAATAAAAGTTACCCTATTGAGAGCTATTTTCTTATGGCAATGGAAGAAGCACCAAGAGGAAATGGATGGTATAATGAAAAAAGAGGCGAATATGCTCTAAAAAACAGTGAACAGGCAAAAGTCGAATATAAAGAAGAAATAAAAGAAAGGTTACATTATTTTTCTAAAAACATAGGTTATACATTTGATTTTTATATAAAGAAAATAACATCTATGTGGGCAGAAAATACTTATTCTGCAATAAATGCTAATGCCATAGGCGAATATGAAAATTTGAACAATGCAACAAACTATCTTCTTTTTTACCAAAAGATATTGTTATTGTTAATTTGTATATGTAGTTTAATCGTAATATTGCAGAATAAAAAGAATATTAGTTTAGAAATGATTTTACTACTTACTATATTTATAGGTGGTTTTGTTTTTCACATCTTATGGGAAGCAAAGTCAAGGTACATAATCCCATATATAGTTATATTAATGCCTATTGCATCTATTAACATTAAAAGCATAAAAGATGTAAAGCTAAATAGTAAAACAAAAAGATTATATAAATAAACTCATGTATATATATGACATAACTACGCCCTAGAGTGAGAGTAGCCCTCTCCTCTTTTTTTATGCCCTAGAAGAAACTTGAAACCGATTTCGGTTTCAAGCAGAGGAAGGAAATTTATTTTTCTTCCTCTGTTTCATATAAATTACGAAGTCGTAATTTATATGAAATGCTAAAAATTGCATTAGCAAATTTTTAGCCAACCACTAAAAAGCTACTAGCATTTTTAGTGGTTGAGGGGTGTGGGGTGTCCCTGCCACACGAACACTTTTTGCCATAGGCTAAAAAAGTGTTGTAGTGTGTTACAACACTCACGAAGAAATGGCAAAAAATGGTAGCTATACTATGTGTTTATACATGAGATTTGAACAAGGAGGTTATTTAAAATGAGTTACGCTATTATCAGAAATACAAAATACAAAAGAGAAAATCTAAAAGGAATATTTAGACATAATGAACGAAGGAATAAAAACTATTCTAATAAGAATATTGATAAAGAAAAATCGTATTTAAACTATTCTTTAAAAAGCCCAACATATAATTATGAAAAAGAATTTGACCGAATGAGAAAAGAATACAATTTAAAAGGGCAAATAAAAACTGTTAGCAATATTGCTTGTGAATATATAATAACATCTGACAAAGAATTTTTTGAAGATATAGGTCAAGAGGAAACAAAGCGATATTTTGAAACTGCATATAACTTTGTAGCTGAATATAAAAATTTAGGAGAAAAATATATAGTATCTGCAAAAGTGCACATGGATGAGGAAACTCCCCATTTGCACTTAATTTTTTTGCCTGTTGTTCATACAAAGGATAAAAAAGGCAATGAAATTGATAAACTTGCTTGTAGTGAATTTTGGAAGGAAAAGGATAGTTATAGAAGATTACAAGATGCTTTTTATAATTATATGGTCGAGCATAATTTTAACCTTGAAAGGGGTCTGTCAAAAGAAGAAACGAATAGAAATCATCTCGATTTGAAAGAATTTAAAACAATAACAAATTTTGAAGAAACAAAACAGAATCTTGATACAATAAAATTAGAATTGCCAGAAGTCCCTGATATAAAAGATTTCAAAAAACTCATGATTAATAGGGATGAAAAGATTTTTAATAAAATAATAAAGCCAAAAGATGAACTTATAGAAAAATTACATCACGATAATGTTTCATTGCATAAAGAACTTTCCAAACAAGCAAATATAATTGATATAGCAGAAAAATATCAAAAAGAGAGAGATTATATACTTGCTGAAAACAAAAATCTTCGTAATACTGTAAAAGATATAGAATACGAATACGCAAAAAAGAAGAAAACGCTTGAAACTGAATTTAAAGACAAGTCTTTTGATTTAGAATATGAATATAAGCACAAAATTCATAAGTTAGAAAAGGAAAATAAACGTTTATATAAGGTAATAGATAAATTTAAAGATACTATCAAAAAATTCATAAAATGGATCTGCCACAAATTTGAATTACCTTCTGAAGATGAGGTTGTCAGAGATTTTGAGAAAGAAACTCGTACTTTATTAGATGCTGAAAAACAAATTTCTAAGGAAGAACGCAGGAAAGATTATGAGATTGAAATATAATTTAAGAGGCAATTGTATTAAATATGCTATGACAAATAGAGAAGATGATTGATTTTTATATGAATATTTGAAAAAAATTTGACATATACTAAAAAATGTAGTATACTATATTTAGCTTAATTAAGTGAACAAAAAAATTGGTCATTAAATAGTCGGAAGAACTAGATGTGTGGTAGCATTTAGTTCTTTCATTTTATATTATATTATAAAATGAAGCATAGCATTGTGGTAGTGCTATGCTCTTTTTTCGGCTAGCTAAGCCTCATTTTGCTTTTGGTCATTTGGCTTT
>CANQCT010000079.1 GCA_947589835.1 uncultured Clostridia bacterium | reverse complement strand
ATTGTAGTTTGTTATATTGCATCTTGCCTTTGGTTTAATCCAATTTTATCTGTTTTTTCTATATTTATTGTATCAAATGAATTAAATATATCTTGAATTGTATAATCTTTTCCTTCTATTTTATCGCCTTTAAAAGTAAACTCATAATTTTCATTTTCTTTTAATACATATTTTTTATTAACTTTTATCACAACTGGTTCAGAAGTTTGAAATAATTCTATTACATAAAAATTATTTTCTCCTGTAGTATCTGTCTTATTTAAGTTTGCCACTATATTATAAGTACGAACAAATTCTATATTGGTTGTCGTCTTGTCTTTATCATTCAAAAGTTGTATTCTTATTACTTCTTCTAATGGTGATGGAGAAATATCAATAATTGATTCATCAGTAAAAGTAATTGCTATGTTGCTTCCTTCTTTTAAATCTGAAATTTTAATTTTTTCTCCTCTAAAGGTTATGTCAATATTGTTGTCTACCTTAAATGTAAAATCACCTCTATAATTTATATCATTTACTTCTAATCCTTTAGCATTAATATGAAAACTACCATCATTATATTGTTTAATACTTTCTATTGTTGCATAAAATGTTTGGCTAGTTCTTTGAGCAATTGCTAAATCATATTTTGGTGCATTTTTTTGTCCTATTAAAAGTCCAGTAGCAAAGCTTGCTCCAATAACTACTAGCATTCCTATTATAAGAATTATTTTTTGTTTATTATTCATAAATATTTCTCCTTTAAAAATTACTACTTATCTCATTTTTCAGTATATTACTATAAATTTTATATATCATTAATGTTCATTGATGGAGCACCTATATATAAGTCTTTACTTCCTTCTAGTTTATTTAATTTTAGTATAGTGTAATCATTATACATATAAACTTTGCTTCCTCCATCTGCATATACAGCTCCATATATAGTATTACTTTCTTCTGCCTCTTTTTCTGCTTTTTGTAATATTTCATCTATGGTTATTTTATTATTTATCAAAGCATCTCGTAAAGACATTTTTTCTCCATTTATTATAATATTTACTGTTCCTTTATATGAATAAATATTATAATTATATTTATTGTTCTCACCTTTTTCAAGGATCTTTGTTATTTCTTCTTTTTCTAAATCTTTGTTAAATTCTAATTGAAAATTATATTTAGCAGTTTCTTTTACTGTTGCATAATTACATATTTTTACACTTTTTATACCTTTTATTTTTTTCAACTTCAATGGATAATAAGTTTTTAAATCTGTTATAACCTTAGGCTTATCTTCTTTTACTAATTTATATTCGGTGGCATCATATTCTTTTATGGTTATATTTCTAATATACGCATTTCCTCCACTATCAACTTTTAAAATAAATGTATTATTTTTATATTCTAAATTTGTAACTATTGGCTGATTTTCTTTTGTATATTCTACAATTCTTATTTCATCTTCTACGTTATTTTCTACATTTTTTATAAATTTGTCTAGTTCTTCTATATGATATACTGTATTAGAATTCATTACAATATAATATTTATCGTCTATCATTTCAGATAAATCATAATTTATATTTTCCAAAGGTTTATATTTCAAACTACTTTCTGTTTGTTGATTCATACTCTCTTCTATTTCTTTTTCAAAATCATCATATTGCATAAACCAAGTTCCTATTTTTATTCTATTAAATCCATTTAATGTATGAAAATGTATTACTTTGTAACCTAGCCCTAAATATATTTTTGTACCTCCATCATTTACTTCATCTTCTAATATACAAAAAATTGGTTTTTCTCCATTTTTAGCTCTAGAAACATCTGTTAAAAAGAAAGCTACAGCTAATACTATCAATATTGCAACAATAATTAATATAATTTTTAATACTTTTTTCATCTCGTCACCTTTTTCCTTTCTATTATTTAGACGATTTTTTCATGACCTTTAGTTTGTATTTTTGTCTAGAAATTTTGCATTTCATCCCCTCCTTCCATTATATAATAAAGTATAGATAAGCTACTATATTTATCGTAATTTGCATTACTAATAACCATGGTCAACATGTTTCCAGTTTTCATTCTTATTTCTTGCTAAAATCCAATTCCATCCTTTGTATTCGCTATTTGGATTTAGTGTATCACTACAAGATGAATCAGTTTCAAAATTTGATATTAAAACAATAACTTCTTCTTTATTATTTCTAGTTGCCCAATCAAGGTAGGCATTATTTTTTTCGTCACCTATATATTTAATTTCTAATAATGAACATCCTTTAAAGTTTTCTTTAAAATATTTTAGAGTTACATCTATTGCATCATCAATATCTTCTTTTAAATATATTTTTGATTCCTCCAATATAATATTTACCTTTGATATGTTTCCTTTTTGGCTATTAAAAATTACTATACCCACTATTAGTAATATTACTAATATAAAAGTTACTATAATAATTTTCTTATTCATAATAAAAACCTCTTTGATAATTATTATTTATTTGATTAAAGTATATCAAAAAAGCAAGTGATTGTAAATATTTTCACTTGCTCATACAAATTGTAATTTCTCGAAATGATTGTATAAAAAGAACCACTATATTTCAAGTAGTCCTTAATATGAAATTTAGATAATTGCATTCTAATTTAATTATCTTAATATAATATTGCATAATAGTTATAATTTGTTTCTCCAATATAAACTGTTTTTTCATATAAAACTTCATTGTTTTTTTGTGCTGAAATATTTATTTTTCCAATAGTTTTTATATTACTATTTTCCCATATATTTTTTTCATATACTTTAGTATTATTTTCAGTCTTTTCATAATTTGGAGTCCAATATAAAATACCTATATCATTAAGAGAAACATTCTTTCCTTTTGTTTGTACTTCTCCTGTTTCTTGATTCCAAGTTAAAAATTCTCCAATATCTGTTGTGATTAATATTTCATCTATTGATTTATTTACATCATTTGTTTCTATTTTTAATGGTAATCCTGGAACAGAACTCATAAGCTGATTATAGCTTGCAAGTAACAATTCCACTCTAGGTTTTAAAATTTTTTCTTCTGCTTTTTTATTATAATTTGTTGTTAAACGATCATTTTCTGATTCTGCAGCATAGACTTTTACTGTAAATATATCTAAAATAGAATTTTCTTTGCCATCAATCTCTTCTTGATTTATTAAATTTGTATCATTAAATATCATAAAAGTTCCTATTATTATCAATAACATAAATATCGGTGCCAATATATATTTCATTTTAAAATTATTCATGCTATTCACCTTTTCTACTTTAGATAAAATTTCACTATAGTTTTTATTCTTATCAAATTCTTTTTTCATAACTTCTTTTAAATTATTAGGCATCTATATCACCTTCAATCTTTACATTTTTCTTTATATCTTTAATTGTTCGATATAAAATATTTTTTACATTTGATTCACTTATCTTTAGTTCGATTGCAATTTGTGATATCTTTAATTCTAAACAATAATATAGATAGAAAACTTTGATAACTCTTATATCTTTTTTCTTTATATATTTCCATACTTCATTAGCATTTATATTATCTAATATTTTAAATTCTATATCTATGTCAGATGGTATATCTATCATCTTTTCTTCATTATTTTCCTGTATCCAAAGAGAAGAAATTTTTAGACTATACAAAATCCCATAATGCTGTTTAATTTTCTTATTAGCAATACCAATTATATAATTTTCAATATTATCTAATTGAAGTTGTTTTTTCTTTTTTAACATACTATATAACTCTGTATATGTATCTTGTATTAAATCATTTACATCTTCAATATTAGAACATTTACACACTATATATTTAAGAGTTCTATTGTAAGTTTTCTCATATATTATTTCAAAATCTTCTAAGGTTAATTGAGTACTCATTTTTTCTCCCTTCTATGTATATAGTGTGGTTATTTACAAAAAAAGTTTCATTTTTTTACAAAAAATTGGTTATATTTCAAACCAACCTTTTTAATCAATTACCATATTGTATGCCAATAATATCATAAAGGACAAGTAACTTTCAAATTAATTACTTGCCCTACTTATTGTAATTTGTTGCGTAACTATTCATTTGGTATATACCAATAATCATTTTCTATAATAGCATTGCTTGGTATATT
>CANQCT010000078.1 GCA_947589835.1 uncultured Clostridia bacterium | reverse complement strand
TATATTGAAAAAATGGAAATTGAAATTTCTAAAATGAAAAAAGATAGTATTGCACTCATTAACCAAATAACAACAATTAGCAAACAAAGAATTTTCAAAGATACTGTTAGAAGAAATGTAAAAATATCTAGCAAATCACTTGATTTAATTGATAAACAAATTATAAAATTTTTCACCAAATAATATGTAATTTAAAAAGGAGAGTTGCTAGAACTCTCCAAAATCATTTAGGCTCCCGTCTTACTACAAAAGTAGTAGAGGGTTAAGTTAAATATATTTTAGCATATAATATTTAACTTGTCAAACTTAATTTGACATTAATATTATATGTATTTTACAAATAATTATGTGTTCAAACCACAGTATGTTATAATTTAAAAATTTTTTTGAAGTTATTAAGAAAATTATTTACAAAAATTTTTAATCTCATTTTTTCTTAAAAATAATCCGATTAATCTACTGATATTTTTCAGCATATTATATAAATTATGAAAAAGAACTATTTATTATATTTTAATCTTTCCTTTAAAAACAATGGTGGGAAAATCAAAAATAAAATAGCAAATAACATTTCTTGAAATGCTGGTCTATCTTCCATATTCTTTGTTGATATTCCTGTTACAGTTGATTTATCAATATATCGCCAAAGTGCGACGATTTTACTTAGGTGGAGCGGATGGCGGGAATCGAACCCGCGCTATCAGGTCGGAAGCATGACATTCTACCACTAAATTACACCCGCAATTATTAAGTTAATAATATTATAAAATAAAATTACAATAAATGCAAACTATTTTGCAAAATAAACTTTTTTCATATAGAAAAATAAACACTATTGTGATACAATAGTTTAAAATTAAAAAATTACAAATTTAAAAAAATATGCTATAGTGAAAACTACCAATAAGTAGAAATAGTTTGAAAGATATAATCTTTTATTACTATGTGGGCCTTTGAGCAAAGCGAGAAAGAAAGGAATTGAATTTTAAATGAATAAATTAAAAGAAAAAGTAAGTAATCTTTATGAAATACTAAAAAAATCTATAAAAAAATTTCCACTAACAATAATAACTATAATAATATTAACTTTAATTTGTACTATAGATGTAGAACGAAATATTCTAAATACCATTATTTTCAACAATATAATAATTTTTGGTGTAATATTTGCAAATGGCACATTCTTAACAGAAACTATATCAGAAGAAAAAAAGAAAAAAACAGTGGGCTATATAATTTCAGCATCAATAGCCTTAATATTTACATGCATTTCTGTATGGGATAAAGCTATGCCAAAAAGCATAATGAATTGGCTTCAAAACTTACTTAATTGTGGTATGATATCTGTATTTAGCTTATCAATATATTTTAATTACAAAAAAAGTGAAAAAACCTTTGAACAATATGTAACATCAGTTTTTGTAAATGTACTAAAAACAAGTATTATATATGGAATACTTGCAGTAGGAAGCGCAATTGTAACAACTGTATTTATTTATTTAATACTAAATGGAACTAAATATACTTTACTTGCCCAAATAGAAATATTAATACTTGGAATTTATTATATACCAACACTTTTATATTCCTTATATAATATAGAAGAAAAAATATCAAAATTTTCAAAAATAGTTATAAAGTATGTTTTAGGAACCTTGGTAATAATTGCATTTGCAATTATTTATATGTACATAATAAAAATTATTATATTAAGAGATATGCCTTCAAATCAAATATTTAGAATACTTGCAGCTTTATTCATAGTAGGCTGTCCAATATGGACAATGATAGAAAACTTTAAGGAAAACACACAAATAGATAAAATAAATAACTTACTTCCAAAATTATTTATACCATTTATTATTTTGCAAATATATTCAATAGGAGTAAGAATACTAAATAATGGCTTTACAGAAAGTAGATATTTATGTGTAATGCTAATAATTTTTGAAATTATTTACACAATAATAAAATTAACAAAAAAAGAAAGAGGAGAAATAATATTAATATTTGTAGCACTTACCGTAATTTCAACAGTTTTTCCATATATAAATATGAATAAGGTGTCAATAATGAGCCAATACAATAATTTGAAAATGTTTAAAGAAAAAGTGTCATATACCGAAGAAGAAAAGCAAAAAATAAGCGGAGCATATTATTATTTATATGGAAGAGAAGAAGGAAGAAAATTAATAGATAGTTTATTAACTAAAAACGAAGAAAGTGAAATAGTAAATTTTAACAAATCAAATGGAGCTGAAAAAAATATAATAATGAAATATATTAGTGCACATAGCGAGGCAAAAAACTTAAATATAGCAGGATACAGCAATTTGTATGAAGTAAACTTGTCAAGTTATAAAGAAAATCAGGGAAACATAGAAAAAGTTTTTGGCAATTTAGAATTAATTACTTTAAATAATAATGAAGCAATACATTCTAATATTTCACAAAAAGTCAAAGAATATATGCAATACGGAGATACATTACAAAATAATTTTGAAAGCATAAATAGAATACAAATAGACAGTAATAAAATGATTATATTAACAAGAATAAGTGTTTCTTATGATGAGGTAAATGACAATGTTAAAAGTTACAATATAACAGGATATTTATTGGAAAAATAAGTTAGCTAGTTATGAGATGCTGTTTTGCAAAAAAATACAAAGGATGTGTTTCTTATGGAAGAAAAGAAAAATGAAATTATTTTGTTTGAGAATCAAGGTGTGAAATTAGAGGTGAGTCTGAAAGAAGACAATGTATGGATTACTGCAAATCAAATGTCAATACTTTTTGATAAGGATGAGACAACTATTAGAAAACATATTAACAATGTTTTTAAGGAAGGAGAGCTGGATAAAAATAACAACACGCAAAAAATGCGCATTGATGGAGTAAAACAATTGGTACCATTTTATAATTTAGATGTAATTATATCCGTAGGATATCGAGTAAAGTCGAAAAATGGTATTATATTTAGACAATGGGCAAATAAAGTTTTAAAAGATTATATGCTAAAAGGTTATGCAGTAAATCAAAAAAGACTTGAATATTTAGAAGTGTGAATAAAATTAAAAGGGGAGAGATTAAATGTCAAAAGACTTATCATTGCTTGATAAAAATATAAATCCTATTAACGAGCTAGTTATGGAGATGCTGTTTTGCAAAAATTGTCAGAAAAACTTACAAAAGAATTTGGAAAAGGTTTTTCGGCTAGAAACTTGAGAACAATGAGAAAATTTTATTTAATGTATCCAATTTGGAAGACAGTGTCTGCCAATTTAAGTTGGTCACATTATTTAGAACTAATCAAAATAGATGAAGAAAATAAAAGAAAATTTTATTTAAATGAATGTATTAATTCTAAATGGAGTGTTAGAGAACTACAAAGGCAAAGAGATTCGTTATTATATGAAAGATTAATATTATCACAAAATAAAGAAAAAGTATTAGAATTAGCTGAAAAAGGTCAAGTATTAAAAACAGGTAAAGATTTAGTGAAAGACCCTTTTGTACTTGAATTTTTAGATATTAAAGAAAATACATCATATTTAGAAAGTGACTTAGAAAAGAGCATATTAGAACATTTAAAAGAATTTCTACTAGAACTAGGTAAAGGATTTAGTTTTGTAGGAAATCAAGTAAGGTTAACACTAGAAGAAGATCATTTTTACCCTGATTTAGTTCTATATAATAGATTAGTAAAATGCTTTGTAATAATAGATTTAAAGATAGGAAAAATAACACATCAAGATATAGGGCAAATGCAAATGTATGTTAATTATTATGATAGAGAAATAAAAACTAATGATGAAAAACCTACTGTTGGAATATTATTGAGTACCAATAAAAATGAAACTGTTGTTAAGTATACATTGCCAGAAAATAATGAAACTATATTTGCTTCGGAATACAAGTTACATTTACCTACAGAAGAAGAATTAATTGAGGCAATAGAAGAAGAAAAGAAGAATTTAGAATTAAACGAAAATTAAATATGTGCAAAATTTGCACATACTACAAATTACAGTAAAATGTTTTTATATTCCGTTTTCAAAAAGATACAAGGTAACAAATAATGCCTTGTATTTTTTATGAAAAAATGCTAAAATACTTATAATTCATCTAGCAAAAAAGAAAGGTGATTGTAATGATATTTTATTATAATAAATTAGTTAGAGATAACATAATTGGAAACATTGAAATATCTTTTGAAGAAGTAAAGCAGGCAATGCAAAAAAAGAAAGATTCAAATGGTGCTTTTGATAATAGAATATTTTTAATTTCAGTAGATGAAAAAAGATAAAGAAAAAGAGGTGATTTTGATTGAATAATAAATTTCAAGAAGATGAAATAACAGAATTAAAAAAATCAACAAGTGAATT
>CANQCT010000077.1 GCA_947589835.1 uncultured Clostridia bacterium | reverse complement strand
TTTTCTATAAATTTCTCCTCTTTTCGCATTATTTTATTACATTTGCATTTCTTTTTTATTACAATTATGTACCCTTGGTTGCTTTATGTTATCTTTATTTTTTATTTTTTGTTTTTAATTTATCCTCTTTTTTGTTGTGGAAACTGTGGATAACTTTGTGAATAATTAATTTTACTCATTTTGCGTTCACAAGTTGTTCACATTTACTTTTAGTTGATATAATTTTTTAAGATTAATTTTATGTATGTTACTGTTTATGTGTACCTGCTTTTTATAAAAAAAATAAAGTGCATACTTTAAAATTTGTATGCACTTTTATTTCTCTTATTTCTTTATAATTAATTCTTTATTTGTTTTTTCATTTATATTAAAATTCAAATATAAATTTTGGTTTGAAATTTTTTCTTTATTAATATCAAATTTTAATTTTAATCCACCAGTTTCTGTAGTTCCCATATTATAATTTCCATAATATTTGTTTTCATTTTCATCTGTTATAAATACAATATTATTAATTATTTCTGAATTATAATCTTTTTCTCTCATTTCTGTTAACATTTCTTGTATCCATTCTTCTTTTCCAATATTTAAAGTTAATCCTGTTTCTGTTACTTCAAATTTTTCTATTTCTAAGTCTTCTATATTATTTTTTAAAGCTAATTCTATAGTTTCTCTCTTATAAAATTCTTCTGGAACATCAATTTCAATTTGCCATTCTGCATCAGATATTGTAAAATCTTCTGTTGTATGTGTTTCAAAGTCTAACATTGAATATCCTATATCAAAAATACGAACATATAATTTCTTACTCTTTGGAAATCCTTTATGTGATGTTAATTCATTTTGTAATACTATATTTCCATTTTCTTTACTTGAAGCTATTACTTTATTCGCTATTGTGTCTTCTAATTGAATATCAAATACATTTTTCTTGTCATATTTTACTCCTAGTTCTTCGTATAATTTTTTCCAATAATTAGAACCTTTTGAATTATTTATTTTTATTCTTTCATATATACCATATATGTTGTTATTTTCATCATAAATAGCATAACTACACATAAAAGTATCTGTATTAATGTTAATATTTTTGTTAAATTTAAAATCAATATTTGTTTCAAAATAATCATCTGTTATAAGTAATTTGTCTAGTTTTACTCCTATGTCTCCTTTGTAGATATAGTCCATATCAATGTTTTGCGTATAGCCTCCTGTAACTGCTTCTTTTATAGAGGCTAAGCCATATTCAATGTTCCTATTTTGATATTCTTTAAATTCAATATTCCATTTAATTTTTGCATAAATAGTTGGTATCATTCCTCCTATTAAAATAACTATTAATA
The DNA here is from genome assembly GCA_947589835.1 of uncultured Clostridia bacterium. Taxonomy (GTDB): domain Bacteria; phylum Bacillota; class Clostridia; order TANB77; family CAG-508; genus CAG-273. Next base: position 3,053 of record CANQCT010000077.1, on the reverse strand, counting down.
CAACTGCTGCTAAACTTAATATCTTTTGTTTTTTACTTATGTTTTTCTTTTTCATAGCTTCTCCCTCCTTTATTCTGGAGATAATAGCTTGGTAATTATTATTTTTATTAAATTTTTCTTCTGCTAGTTGTTGATATATTATATTTTTACTCATCACTATTTTTCTCCTTTCCATATATTTTACTTAGTTCTTTTAATGTACGATATATATGATTTTTTATGTTTGATTCTTTTAAGTTTAATTCTTCAGCTATTTCAGCTATTTTTAATCCTAGGGCATAATATAAATAAAAAATTTTAGCTATTAAAACATCTTTTTTATTTAAATAGTTCCATATTTGTTCTACATTTTCTTTGTTTATTATATCTACTTCTAAATCGCTATTTATAGGAATTGTTGGCTCTTCTATGTAAATTATGTTTGATTGTTCTTTATATTTTTGCCTATAATATTGATTTATTTTATTTTTTGCAATTCCTATTATGTATGATATTTCTTTTTCTACTTTTATTTTGTTTTTGTTTTTTAGTGTTTTGTATAATTCTATATATGTTTCTTGTATTAGTTCATTTACATCTTCTAAGTTTTGACATTTACATATTATGTATTTTAATGTTTTATTGTATGTTTCATTGTATATTTGTTCAAAATTTTTTATGGTTATTTGAGTACTCATTTTTTCCACCTTTCACTTTATATGTGTGATTTTTTTATGAAAAAGTTTCATTTTAATTTTATAAGTTTTTAATAATTTAATTTTTGAATAACTGCGTAAGCGCTCAAACGAAGCGTAGCGAAGTGCGATTGGAGCAACTTACATACAGTATTTTTTTATGGAAGTTGCGACACACAAAGTTATGAAAAAATTCAATTATTAAAAATAATTTATCAAACATATAAAAAACAGACAAATTGTCTGTTTTAATCAAAAAATGTCCAATATACAATTGCAATAATCTCCAATATAGTAATAAAAGGAAATCCAATAACAAAATTAAGTTTTTGAGTTTTATGTCTAAAAGTATACATTCCTGCTATTGTTCCAATTCCTCCTCCTAAAGCTGTAATAATGAACAATGTTTTCTCTGGAATTCTCCACTTTCCTTTTTGTGCTTTTCTTTTATCTAACCACATTATAAAAAATCCGAATATATTGATTACTAAAAAATATATTATTATATTTTGTGTAGTAAATATTTCTTTAAAATTAATAGTTGTTGGTTGATACATATTTTTTCCTTTCTCGTATAATAATTGTAAGATTTACAACAAAATCTTACATATTTCTTAATTTGATAACCTATGGTATACTTATATTGTAAAGCTATTAGGAAACATGCCATCCTTTCTTGCACATTTGGTGCTCTCATAGTATGCATTCCTATTACAGACATATTATTTTTTAACACGAATTTTGCACAATTTTTTATCTTCTCATCTATGTGCTGTCATAGATTGTAGCAGGAGATTAAAAGATATTCTTGATGTGCTGATTAGCGAGAATGCCTTTATTGTCTGTCCATAGGTTATCTTATTACTTTACAATCTTATCTTTTGAGGAGGTGAATAATATATGTCAATCAAAAATTGTTTATATGTTGGTGTTGATGTTTCTTTAAAATCTTTGACGACTTGCATATTAGACATCTCTGGTGAACAAGTATTTAAACCTAAAAATTTTTCTAATGATCCTGATGGTGCTGAAAAACTTCTAGATACTGTTCTTTCATATGCTAATTCATTAGACGTTACTCATATCCTTTTTGGTATTGAAGCTACTTCTGTCTATGGTTCTCACTTTTTATACACTATTGCTGACTCTAATATCTTTTCTGCTTTTACTGTTCAATCTTATTGTTTTGAACCTAAAATCATTAAGAACTTTAGAGACTCTTTAGGTGATTTACCTAAAAATGATAAAATGGATAGTTTTGTCATCGCTTCTCGTCTTAGACTTGGTAATCTTCCTAATGAATTTTATATTAACTTCAATCAACTTGGCTTACAACGTCTTACTCGTTTTAGACAACATATTATTAAATCTATTACTAGAGAAAAGACTTATCTTGTTAGCAATTTGTTTTTGAAGTTTAGTAAGCTTACTCAGAAAAAGGTATTTTCTGATAACTTTGGTGCCACTGCTGAAGCTTTATTAACTGATCTTTACTCTTCTGATGAAATTGCTACTATTCCTGTTGAAGAACTTATTGATACCATTGCTATTGCTAGCAAAAATCATTTTGATGATATTAATTCTACAGCTAATCTCATTAAAAAATCTGCTTCTAACTCATTTAAACTAAAAAATGAATTAAATGATGCTGTAAATATTGTTATTAAAGCTTGTTTTGAAAATATTTCTGCTCTTGAAAAATCTCTTAAAAATATTGAGACTTCTATTCAAAAGCAAGTTAAAATATTCTTCAAAAACGAATATACTATCTTAACTTCAATCAATGGTATTGGACCTGTAATTGCTGCTGGTATTATTGCTGAAATTGGTGATATTAATCGTTTTAGAAACGATGATGCTTTAGCAAAATTCGCTGGTCTTGTTTGGTCTCAATATCAGTCTGGAGAGTTTGAAGCTGATGATACTCATCTTCGTAAAACTGGTAATGTGTACCTTAGAAATTATTTATGCCAAGCTGCTAATTGTATGAGAATACATAACAGCGACTTTGCAATGTTTTACTCTCGCAAATTTAAAGAAGTTTCAAAACATCAACACAAACGTGCTCTTGTTTTGACTGCTCGTAAGGCTGTAAGGGTTATTTTCGCTTTGCTACACGATAATCGTCTTTATACTTTGCCTAAGAAAGGAGTTTTGCCTATTGAAAATTAAAAATTTAATTTAATATTTCCAATATTTCCCTTTTTAAATTCGTCATTAATTAGGCTTATTTGTTGTACCCTTTTTTCTCAAAAATTTTTTTGAGAAATTTTTATTTTTCTATTGACATATTACCGAATTACTATGCTACCATTTTAAAAATTTCCTCTTTATTTCGTTTAGCATTTTTTTGTTTATTTTTTCTTAATTTTGAATAAT
>CANQCT010000076.1 GCA_947589835.1 uncultured Clostridia bacterium | reverse complement strand
ATAATATTAAAAATAGAGCTGAAGAAATTGTATTTAATGAGATTATATATTGCTAATAAAATATTATAGTTTCTTGTATAAGCAAGCACTGAATTTGGGGACTCGAAATTTTCGAGTTTCCAAATTCTATACAATGGGATTAAATCCCAAACCCTTTATTTAAAAAATAATTTTAGGAGAATAAAAATATGAAAAAATTTGAAGAAGTTAATAATGATATTTTAAAAGATTTATTTGAAATTAGAGAAGAAACTCTTGGTAGCAATTTAAGTGATGAAGATAAAAGACATGAAATTTTAATAGACGAAATTTCAGAAAAAATTTTAAACAATGTTTCAGGACATAGTATAGAATATGTTAAGAAACAATTAGATTTACTTGACGATAATTTACTTGATTATATTTGCTATTGGAATGAGAAGTACTATAGGAGTGGATTTGTAGATGGGATGAGGATAGCTTTAGAACGTTAAAAAAGGGACTGTACAAAGTCCCTATACTCTATATAACATTCAATATTCTTAGCCTAATTTATACTTTTTATACTTTCTTTAGTGCAATTATCCAAATAAGATTTTGTTTTTAGTATTATCTCTAATATATTAACATTTTTATTTTTACATTTTCAATTTCTCTTAATATTGCATTTAAATTTTTTTCTTTATTTTCTACTTCATCAATTAACTTTGTTATTTTAATATATTCTTCATTATATTTAAATTTTGGAATATAAAGTTTTTTCATTATATCAGTTAATGGAAAAACAGAAACATCAGAATTTGAAGAAACAGAATAAAAGATAGGCTGTAAATATATTTTTAAAAATTTTAAAAATATTTCTTCCTCATATTCATTTTTTATATTTAATTTTGACCATTTATCTTTTTTTATATATAATAGAAAAGCATTAGTATTCGTGGCATAATTTCCTTTATTAATAAATGTTAATTTTCCTGCCTTTCCTCTTGTTACTATATGTAAGCATTGCCTATCTTTCAAATAATGTATATCATCAAGATTTGAATCTATTTCTCCATATGCAACATCTTCCGTTGATCCACTTAAAACTTTAGTAGTCTCTTTACTTCTTGGATACATTTTATAAATTCCTTCTTCACTAAGAGAATCATTTCTACTAATATAAGATAATATTTCGGAAATTAAAATTTTTTCATTTTCTAAATCTTCTTTAAATAATATATGCTTATTTAATAATTTTTCCAAAATCGATATATCTTTTCTTACTACTTCTTCTTTTTTTTCAATTATTTTTAAAAGATCTATTTGTGCTTTTTGAATCTCTTTTGATGGAATTTTTATATCAATGTCTTGTACAATATCTTTATTTAAATAACTTACACCTTCTTTACTTGTCATTTTATCTAAAAAAAATGCAGGCAAAATATATTTAAACCATTCTAATTCAACTTCATCTTTATATTTTTCTTTTAAATATAATATTGCTGTATTATTTGCATCGAACAAATTTGTATGAATAGAAATATTCCCTGCAAAAGCCTTAGTTGGATATGATAAACAAGGAAGCATTTTTTCATTTACTATAGTTTTATCCCAATAACCCTTTATATCATTATTTCCTGTATAAATTGGGTATTCTCCTATACTTGTATATATTTCTTCATCAGTTATTTGATGTCCTTGTACTATATAAAATATTTCAGAAATTTTTGCCATTTAAACCTCCTTAAACATTTCATTTATCATTTTCACTTTTTCTTCTAATTCTTCCACAGTAATATATTCAGGTTCATAAGGTCTTAAGTAATATTCTGGAAGCATAGTATAATATTTATCTTTCAAGATTGTATCAATATCAATGTTGCCTCCCTTTCTTAATTTATGAGGTATACCTTTTTCATCAACCCATTCTGTTCCATTAGTATCCTTATCATCAAATTTTAACCATCTTGCTTCTAAAATACCTGGTTTTTCTTCTCCTTCAGTATTAACCCAACCAGAAATCTCATCATGCTTCCATCCATTTCTATGGTTTCTCAATTTTGTTGGAAAACGTTTATCAGAATTGGCTAATCCATCGTTATCAATTATATACATCCAAATTGGATCTTTTTGTATTTTGCTAAGTGTATCGCTTCTTTTTGTAAAAAATAATGCATATGTTTTTTCTTTAGTATATGGAGCAAAAGCAAATTTAGGTAAAGAAATAATTGCATTAATATTGCATTTTTGTAGAAACTCTTTTCTAAATTCTTTATAAGAAGGATTTTCTAAAACTCCATCTGGAATTATAGTACAAGACTTTCCACCTATATTTAATAAATCCATTATTTTACATAAAAAGGCAATTTCATTTCGGCTTGATGTAATTGAATCTGTATTAGCTTTTATTCCACCATTTCCATAAGGGGGATTAGTAATAACATATTGGTATTTATTATTTAGTGTTTTTATACCATTTTCTTTTTCTGGTCTAAGACTATTGTCATCAAACATATTTGTATGCCCATCTCCCACTAAAAACATATTTAATCTTGTTCTAGATATATTTTCAGCTCTAACATCTATACCATAAAAACATTCCGTTGCTAAAAATTTTTTAGTTTCTTCCGTATAAGTTCCACTTTTTTCATAATTATTCTTTAAAACTTTAAAACTTTCTGTTAAAAAGCCACCTGTTCCACATGCTGGATCAAGAATATTAAATTTTCTATCTTTGTTAAAATATTGTTCGTCAATTAATAACAATTTTGAAAATATATGTGTATAATGTCTTCTAGTAAAATATTCTCCAAAATCTTTTTTCTCTTTTGATGAAGCAAACATTTCATAAACAGCTCCAAACAAGTCAAATCCTGTTCCATGTAATGGTTTCATGCTATCAATAATTTCATATATTTCTTTAACATTTTCTTTATTAATTAATGGTTTATCTCCATCTATTCCAGAAATTAAATTTCTAACAACATCCATAAGATTTTTAAATTCTTTAAATGATGTTTCTAATTCAAGATTAGAAATATAAGCACCAATATTTGCAACTAATTTTGAATCGTTTTCATCTCTACATTCCGACCAGTATATTTTGGTAGCATCTTTTTTTCCATCAATAATTTCTTTTTCTTCAAAATATTCTAGAGCTATGAATCCTATAGTAAAATCTATTTTTTGTACATTATCTTTAAAATTTATTGTTCTATATGTATTGGCTAATTCCCATAATTTTTTGTTAAATACAGCTTCAGATATAGTAGAAATCGAATCAACATTTGTACAAATATTAGTTAAATCTGACTCTTTTGATAATTTATTTTTTATTAATCTAAAAATATCTATTGTTTGAAATTCTCTAATAGGATTCCCATTTAATGAAATTTCCTTTAAATTATTAGCATTATAGAAAATAGTGGTTTTACAATTAGTAACTATAAAATATGGTAACTTCAAAGCAGAAGCTTTTTTGATACCCTGTTCAATTGCATCTTCCCAATCTTTATCTCCTACTACGCAGTTGTCTTTAACTTCCGCATATGCTACTAAATTTTCAATATATTGTTTATCATTTGTCCCATCATATTCAAATTCAGAAATCAATAAATCTGGTCTTTGAGATCCTGTATATTCTAAAAATGTCGAATCATTTACAATTTGTTTAAAAGGTATACTTAACTGAGCTACTAATACCTCATTAATTAATCTACTTACTGACAAAGCTTCTTTTTTTCCATTCTTTTTTGCCATATTGTTACCCCCAAATTTTACTTTCTTCAATTATATTTATTGCTTCATATCCTTGTTGTGTTAAAGCATATTTTCCTCTTGTTTTATATTTTCTTAGAAATTTAGATTCTATTAACTCGTTTATATATTTATTAGTTTTACTTTTTGAATAGTGTAGTGTTTCTGCAATTTCTTGCTGGCTCGATGATAAATATTTTGCTTTTCTATATTCTATTTCATTATCCGCAATCCATTTTAACAATTTGTATTTATCATTTGTAAAAATTTCTAAATTTTTCTTCATTTGCTCCCCCAATATTAAATTTTAACCACATTTATCTTATAATAATAGTTCTATTTTGTCAACTATTTTGGTAGATAAATTAAAACTATTATAATATAAATTTTAATCCAATTTTATTTTTAAAATCTAATTAAAGTGATTTTTCATTTTCAAAAATACAATAAACACATAGAAAATTTTTGCCGCTTTTGGCAAGAATTTTCAATTAAACAAAATTCTTTTTTCCTTTCTAAAAAATAAAATGTATTCTTTTCCAATTTTGAACTGTTATTCACTTATAGAAAAATATTTAAGAAATTTTAGATTTACATGCACAAAATGACATCTAGATTACTTTATATAGTGAAGGGAATAAAATTTCCAAAATTTAAAAAGTAAAAACTTTTGATATTAAGAA
>CANQCT010000075.1 GCA_947589835.1 uncultured Clostridia bacterium | reverse complement strand
GAATTAATTTTCTTCACCTAATTTTAATTTTATAGTATATATTTTGCTTATTTACAAAAAAATAAAAATATGATTTAATAAACTAAAATATAAATAGAAAGGAAAAATTTATGGAAGAAAAATTATTAATGGTAAAAGAAAAACTTGCAAAATATGGGCAAGAACATTTACTTAAGTTTTATAACGAACTTTCAGAAGAAAAGAAAAGTGAATTACTAGATGAAATTCTAACAATAGATTTCAAACAAGTAGAAGACCTATATGAATCTACAAAAACAAAACCAGACTTTACAGAAAGTAAAATTGAACCAATACCACATATTACTAAATCAGAATTATCAAATGGAGAAATAGAAAAATACACAAAAATAGGAGAGCAAATTATAAAACAAGGAAAGCTAGCAGTTGTAACAATGGCAGGTGGACAAGGCACTAGACTTGGACACTCAGGACCAAAAGGAACATTTGATATAGGCTTAAGCTCACACAAAAGTATATTTGAAATATTGTGTGATAATTTTAAATTAGCGAAAGAAAAATATGGCATAGTAATTCCATGGTATCTAATGACAAGCGAAGAAAATCATCAAGATACAGTAAAATTTTTTGAAGAAAATAATTATTTTAATTATCCAAAAGAGGCAGTTCAATTTTTTAAACAAGGAACATTGCCAATGTTAAATAAAGAAGGAAAAGTACTACTAAATGAATTAAAAATGCCGAAACAAGCACCAGATGGGCATGGCGGTGTTTTTGAAGCAATGAGAAAAAATGGCGTTATATATAATATGAAAGAAAGAGGAATAGAATGGGTATTCATTAGTGGAGTAGATAACGTATTAGTAAAGCCAATAGACCCAGTACTTACAGCAATAGCAACAGAAAAAAATATGCTAGTTGCTAGTAAAAGCTTAGTTAAAGCAAATCCAAAAGAAAAAGTAGGAGTATTTTGTAAAAAAGACGGAAAACCAAGTGTTATAGAATATACAGAAATTTCTGATGAAATGGCAAACGCAAAAGATGAAAACGGAGAATTATTATATGGAGAGTCACATATTTTATGCAATCAATTTAATATAAAAATATTAGAAGAATTAGCAAATAATAAACTTCCATATCATGTTGCAGTAAAAAAAGCAAGTTATATAAATGAAAATGGAGAGTACGTAGTTCCTGAAGAGCCAAATGCATATAAATTTGAATCATTTTTATTTGATGCATTCTCACTTATTCCAGAAATGCTAATTTTAAGAGTAAAAAGAGAAGAAGAATTTGCACCAGTTAAAAATGCAGAAGGTGTAGATAGCCCAGAAACTGCAAGAAAATTATACAATAACTATCATCATTTATCATAAAATTTTATAGGAGGAAATTAATTAATAATGGAAATATATAAACAAAATTATGAAAAATGGCTTAACGACCCAGCTATTTCTGAAGAAGATAAACAAGAACTAAAAAGCATTTCACAAGATGAAAAAGAAATAGAAGATAGATTTTACAAAGACTTAGAATTCGGAACAGCAGGCTTAAGAGGAATTATAGGAATAGGAACAAACCGAATGAACCGCTACACAGTTACAAAAGCAACACAAGGCTTAGCAAATTATATTGTAAAAAAAGGTGCTCAAGAAAAAGGTGTTGCAATAGCTTACGATTCAAGAAGAATGTCAAAAGATTTCAGTGACGAAGCGGCACTAACTTTAAACGCAAATGGAATAAAAACATATCGCTTTGATTCATTAAGACCAACCCCTGAGCTATCTTTTGCAGTAAGAGAGCTAGGCTGTACAGCAGGCATAGTTATAACAGCAAGCCACAATCCACCAGAATACAACGGCTATAAAGTTTACTGGGATGATGGAGCACAAATAGTTGAGCCAATAGATAAAGAAATAATAAACGAAGTAAATAATGTTACAGACTTTTCTACAATAAAAACAATAACAAAACAAGAAGCAATGCAAAAAGGTTTATACAACACAATAGGAGAAGAAATAGATAAAAAATATATTGAAGAACTAAAAAAATTAGTAGTTAATCAAAAAGCAATAAACGAAATGCAAAAAGATATAAAAATTGTATACACACCACTTCATGGAACAGGAAACATACCTGTACAAACAATTTTAAAAGAACTTGGACTTGAAAATGTTTATGTTGTACCAGAACAAGAAAAACCAGATGGAAACTTCCCAACAGTAGACTATCCAAATCCAGAAGACCCAAAAGCATTTAAACTAGCATTAGACTTAGCAAAACAAAAAGATGCAGATATAGTTTTAGCAAATGATCCAGACGCAGATAGATTAGGAGTTTATGCAAAAAACAAAGAAACAGGAGAATACATTAGATTTACTGGAAATATGACAGGAAACTTAATTGCAGAATATATATTATCACAAAAAAAAGCAAATGGAACCTTGCCATCAAATGGAGCAGTTATAAAAACAATAGTATCCTCTAATTTAACAGATGCCATTGCAAAAGCATATAATGTAAAATTATTCTCTACATTAACAGGCTTCAAAAACATAGCCAAAATTATACGTAGCTTTGAAGAAAATAACAACGAATACACTTGCTTATACTCTTATGAAGAAAGTTATGGGTGCATTATAGGAACACACGCAAGAGATAAAGACGGAATTGTAGCAGTAATGACACTATGCGAAGCGGCGTGCTATTACAAACAAAAAGGAATGACATTATGGGATGCAATGCTTGCAGTATATGAAAAATATGGATATTATAAAGAAGACCAATTTTCTATAACATTAAAAGGCTCAGAAGGAGCAGAACAAATCAAAAAAATGATGGAAAATATGAGAAACAATACTCCAAAAAAAATAGCCGGAAAAAAAGTATTATCTTTCGGAGACTATCAAGCACAAACAATTTATAACACTGAAACTAAAGAAACTACATCAACAAACTTACCAAAATCAAATGTATTATATTACGACTTAGAAAATGATAGCTGGTGCTGTGTACGTCCATCTGGAACAGAGCCAAAAATTAAATTCTATATGGGTGTAAAAGGCTCTAGCCTAGAAGATGCAGAGAAAAAACTAAAAGAATTAGAAGAAAGTGTAAGAGAACTTGCAAAATAAAATTTAAAAATAAGTGGACTTTGGTAATCCTTGGTCCACTTATTAAATTTTCCATCCATTTATATTAGCCCTTTTAATAGCACCAACCATATTAGCTCTAACAGTTGGAATATTCTTTTCCAGATCCAAAATCATATTTTTCATATCTTCTCTCTTAGAATAACCATCCATAGGGCAAACCTTTGGCATAACTTTAACATTATTTCTTTTAATAAACTTTCTAATTTCTTTTTCAGGAATATCAATAAGAGGCCTAATCAAAGTAATTTTAGAACGATCCATATATGAAATAGGAGCAAAAGTATTTAAGTTACCTGCATATAAAAAATTAAGTAAAAAAGTCTCCAAAGCATCATCTTGATTATGCCCTAAAGCAATTTTATTACAGCCCTCTCTAATAGCAACAGAATTTAAAATACCCCTGCGTAAATTAGCACACAAAGAACATGGATTTTGTTCTTTTCTAATATCAAAAACAATTTCCTTAATATGAGAAACTTCTTCCACAACAGGAATACCAATTTCATCACATCTTTGCTTTAAAAAATCAGAATTAAAAAATTCAAACCCAGGATTCACAGTAATTGCAACCAACTCAAAATGCTTTGGGTAAAACCTTTGAAGAGCCTTTAAGCCCATAAGCAAAGTAAAAGAATCCTTACCTCCAGAAAGACCCACTGCAATTTTATCACCATCTTCAATTAATTCATAAGTTTCAATAGTTTTCCTCATATAACTTAAAATACGCTGCATAAAATTTAACTCCTTAACAACTAAAAAGTTAACTATAAAAAATTATAACATACTAAGTCAATATGTGTATTTTTATAAAAAATATTTCCGCTTTTTTAAATTTCAAAAAAAGCTCAAAAAAATTGACGTAATTTCAAATTATTTATAACTTGAAATTTAAAGAAATATGTTATAAAATATAAAAGTAGTAAATATATGTGTCTATAGCTCAGTAGGATAGAGCACTCGCCTCCTAAGCGAGGGGTCACTGGTTCGATCCCAGTTAGGCACACCAAAAATAAAGCTATATAAATGTTGGTATATCAATGTTTATATGGCTTTATTTTTACATAAGTAATGCAATAGTAATGCAATAGACTATATTACCAATATATTTTATATATCTCCTTGAAAAAGGTATTTTAAAAAAGAGATTCAAGTTTCCTCGAATCTCTTTTTAATACTATTGTAGATAAAAACCTACAACATATTTGTGCTAATAGTCTATGCTAAAAGCTAAAAAATATTCAAAATACTAAAAATCTAAAAAGATTTT
>CANQCT010000074.1 GCA_947589835.1 uncultured Clostridia bacterium | reverse complement strand
ATAATCGTTATTTTTATATGATAATTTCTTAAATTTATATAGTTATAATATTTGTTATTTTAAAATTATAAATAACAGTTAGGTTTGTTAGAAGTAGCTCTTGAGTTGAGAGGGATAAAAGCTTTTTTAAAAAGAGCAACTCCATGATCGTTTTTCTTAAGAAGAAAATCATAAGTATCATAAGCATCAAAGGCAGCATCACCAAGAAAAATATCATGATGAAAAGAAGGATGTAATGAATAGAAATCGGTAAAAATAGGTTGAAGGCTTTTGTTATCACTAACGGACTTGTCAAAGTCAGGAGAATCAGTATCTTCATAGATAAAATCTTTGTGACGACTTTTAAAATCATCATCAAAGAAATCAATATGTCTAGGAATACCTAAACCATTAGTGATAATACCGAATTTTCTACCATAGCAGAAATGACCGATTAGAATACATTTTTCTAATAGATGAATCGCTAGAGGCAGTTTTAGGCAGAGATTTAAAAGCTTGTTTGTAGATATCATCGGTAGATTTATCAATACCATTAAATTTGTAAAAAGCTTTTAATTTGTTAATAGTAGAGTTAATTTGTTTAGGATTATTTTCAGCTTTAAAAGAAAAAGGTATGTAAGCATTGATATCAATATATTTGTCTAAAAGTTGAAGAAATTGAGGGCGTTGTTCTTTGAACATTTCAGAACATTTAGAATAAATATTTCCTAAATTTAATTGGTTTTCATAATTTAACATTGGTTATTATTTCTCCTTTCATTTGTATAGTTATCGTCAAGTTGTTATGTTGTAATTATATCAAAGATTGGAGAAAAATAACATATATATAACAAAAAAAGTCAAGTAATTGCAAGATTTTTAGAGTTTTGCAAATGACTAACATTTATAAGGAAGGAGAAAAATATGAAATACTTAAGAAAAAATGAAGGCATAACACTAATAGCCTTAGTAGTAACAATAGGCTAAAGCCTAGTAAGAAAATGTCTGACGGGGTAGCTAGTACTTAAGTCTTGGCTTTAGAGCAGTAATGCAAGGAGAATAATTAAAAAAGGTTTCTTGGAAGAGCTACAAAAAGTAGCTTACCTGGGAAGTGCCTTTTTTTATGCTACTTTTATTCCTGTTTTGGTGGAGATGAGGAGAGTATATTCAGAAATATCAATACTTTTACGAATTTTAGTGACACTTATGATGCCATATTGAAAGTGACACTAAAATTCACAAAAATTCGTAAAAAGGAATAAATAAAAAAATATATATTTTTTTAATGTTTGCTTGATTTTTGTAAATATTTATTATATAGTAATATTTAACAAGAAATGAGAATAAACAGATGTGGTTTGCCACCTGAAAGGTGGTGAGGCGTATGATAGAAATACAATATTTAATAACAATAATATACATATTATATTATGCACTTCTTGGAATGACTATCATAGCGATTGCCTTACTTACAACTTTAATAATTTTACTAGGCAAGAGCATAAACCAATAAAAAACTGACACATCTGCACTTTCCCCGAGCTAGATGTGTCAAAACTCTAAATTGGGCGAGCCACGTTTGTGGTTTTCCATTTCTTGTTTTTATTTTACTATAAAATAAATAAAAAGTCAAATGAATTTTTAATCATAACTAAAAACTGCTAAACTGTTAGAATTATAACGATATACAACAACGTAGCTTTTGTAACTTTTGCGCAAGCAAAAGTTAACAAATGCTACTTACACCAAAGAAAATAAACCCATATACTACACTTATTCACACGTAAGCCACAAATTGAAATAAAATTCTGAGGAATTTTAATTTGAATTTGTGGCTTAATGGGGTTTATTAAGGGGCAAAGCCCCTTAATCATACAGAACACTTTTGAAAAAAGTGTTCTAGTATGTTCTAACACTTTTTCATTGTGTTATATCAGCTAAAAGTTAGAGTATTAGAACATAAGTAAATCTTACGAAGCCTTTCTTAAATTAAATATTAAATTAAATAATAAATTAAAATAAATATAAAGGGGGAATTTTCAATATGAGTTATGCAATTATTAGAAATGAAAATTATAAAATTGGTCAATTATCATATATTTATAGGCACAATGAACGAAAAAATACTAATTATTCAAATAAAGATATAAATAAAAATAGCAAAATAAAAAATTATTCAATAAAAAGTATAAATACCTCATATCAAAAAGCTTTTAATATTTTAAAAGAAAAATATAACTTAAAAGGACAAATTAAAAAGGTTAGCAATGTTATGTGCGAATTAATAATTACTTCTGATAAAGACTTCTTTGAAAAAATTGGCCCGGAAGAAACAAAAAGATATTTTCAAACAGCATATAAATTTGTAGCAGGCTATCAAAATTTAGGAGAGGAATTTATAGTATCTGCTAAAGTACATAATGATGAAAGCACTCCTCATATGCACTTAACATTTGTTCCAGTAGTACATACAAAAGATAAAAACGGAAAAGAAATAAATAAAATAGCTTGTAGTGAATATTGGAAAGGTAAAGACAGCTACAAAAGGCTACAAGATAATTTTTATGCATATATAACAAAGGCAGGTTTTGACTTAGAACGTGGAAATACAAAAGAAAATACACATATACCAATAGAAACACTAAAAAAAATAACAAACTATGAAAATATAAAATACGAAATAGAAAATAACGAAAAAACAGATAATCTAGATATAACTAAAAATGAGCTAGAAACTAAAAATTTAAGCTTAGTAGTTGCTCAAAATAAAGAACTTGTAGAATATAACAAAAAACTAAAAATTAATTTAGCAAAAACATATACAGCAATACAAAAAGTAGCTACACTACAAACTGAAAATACTAACTTAAGACAAGAAAACAACGAATTAATACAAGAAAATATTAATCTAAGGGAAGAAAATAGCAATCTAAAAAGCTACATACAACATACATTTCAAGTAGTTAAAGCACTTTTTGATTTTCCAATTGAAAGACTAAAAAGGCTAATTGATAATTTTATAAAAAATAGTATTAACGAAAAGTAAATTAATAAATACCATATAATTAGCCATAAATTGTAACTATAAATATTACATTCATATTACAATTAAAGAAAAATTAAAGAAAATTAAAAAAAATACTTTACAAAAGCTAAAAATTGTGTTTAAATTTAATTATACAAAGAAATTAAAACAAAAGAAAAAGGAGTAAAAAAGACATATGAAAACAGCAAACCCTTGCGGTTGTACACACACACACACACACACACACACAATATCTTTACAAAACAAGTGTACAATATGGCAAGAAAACCAAAATTTTAGAAAATAAAGAAAAAGTAGGTTCAAATGTAACTGTTTATTATTTGTGTGCAAATAAATTAAATACAAGTAAAATAAAAAAGGATGAATTATTCTTAAAATAAAAATAAGAATAGTTCGTCCTTTTTGTACGTTTTTTAAGATTTTAATATTTTATTCTTAAATATAAAAAGAATAAAAAATAAATAAAAATTTAAAAAAAAAAGAAGTGGAGGAATAAAAGAATGAAAACAAAAAAACAAATTGGCTTGCAGGAAAAAACAAAAAATAAAAAGCAAGCCCTAAAAAGCTTAGCTAAAAGTAGAGAAGGTATAACCTTAATTGCGTTAGTCGTTACTATCGTAGTCCTTTTAATATTAGCCGGAATAACCATAACAATGGTGCTAGGAGAAGATGGAATACTATCACAAGCAAAACTTGCAGCAGAAAAAACAAAACAGGCAGAAGAACAAGAAAATGAAAATTTTAATAAATTAGCAGAAGATATAAAAAATTGGGTAAATGGAGGAACAAATCCAGGAGAAGAGAGTAATCCACCACCTTATGATGTCACAAAGCCAAACCAAACATTTGAAAAGCAACCTAGTAATGGAGAAGGAGATTCAGTAGTAGTGACAGTATATCCACAGTTTCCATCTAATCCAACAGAAGATGGAAAAAGACAAATAAAAATATATTCAGTAGGATATGTAACAAAATGGTCAGCAACAGAAGGAAAAATAAGTAAAAATGAATATACAATCAATGTAGGAAATGTAGAAATAGATTTAGAAAAATTAGGGTTAAAAGTAGCAGATAAAGGAATAATGACAGAACTAGAAGACTATGAAGCATATAAAGAAATGAAAAGCAAAAGGCAACCAAGTTTAGACTTAGAAGGATCAAACAATGATACGTGGGACGCAGTTAACACAGCACAAGATCTTTTTGACCACTCATTAAGGGAAGAAAACTTAACATTAGAAAGTGTAAGTATAAGTGAAAAAACAAAAAATAGTTTTAAAGCAACAATAAAAGAAAACTTTCAAAATTTAGAAAGCTTAGATGAAAACAAGTATCATAAGACAAAAACCAAAGGTGGATCGGACTTAACTTGTGTATATGTAGGAATATGGTTTACAGTAGAAGCTACAACAC
>CANQCT010000073.1 GCA_947589835.1 uncultured Clostridia bacterium | reverse complement strand
GGATATGAAAAAGGACAATCTCAAGTATTTTGGTATTCATTATTAAGTGAAGTTCTTGGAGTTGAAAATCCAAAAGAATTTATTGAATTTGAAGACCAAGTACATATAGATAAAAATACTGGATTTATAGATGGATATATTCCAACTACTAAAGTATTAATTGAGCAAAAAAGTATTGATAAGGATTTAAGAAAAGGAATTAGGCAATCAGATGGCTCTTTATTAAATCCTTTTCAACAAGCAAAAAAATATATAGCTGAACTTCCATTATCAAGACATCCAAAGTGGGTTATTACTTGTAATTTTAAATCATTCTTAATATATAATATGGAAAATCCAAATGGAGAACCAGAAGAAATACTTTTAGAAAATTTGGAGAAAGAATGTTATAGATTACAATTTATCGTTGATAAAGGGAATGAAAATATAAAAAGAGAAGAAGAAATATCTTTTAAAGCAGGAGAATTAGTTGGTAAAATATATGATGAAATACTACCTTTATATAAAAATCCAGAAAATGAAGAAACACTTAAAAGTTTGAATATGCTTTGCGTTAGACTAGTGTTCTGCTTATATGCTGAAGATGCAGGACTTTTTGGAAAACGTCTAATGTTTCATGACTATTTATCTCAATTTGAAGTTAGAGATTTAAGAAGGGCTTTAATTGATTTATTTAAAGTATTAGACACAAAAATAGAAGATAGAGATCCATACATGATAGAAGAATTAGCACAATTTCCATATGTAAATGGAGGACTATTTGCAGATGAAGACATAGAAATACCAAACTTAAATGAAACTATTAAAGAATTGTTATTAACTAAAGCAAGTGAAGATTTTGATTGGAGTGAAATCAGTCCAACTATTTTTGGTGCAGTTTTTGAAAGTACATTGAATCCAGAAACAAGACGTAAAGGAGGAATGCATTATACATCAATAGAAAACATACATAAAGTGGTTGATCCATTGTTTTTAAATGATTTAAAAGAAGAACTAAAAGAAATAAAACAAATATCTATTATAAAAACAAAAAAGAAACAACTTTTAGAATTTCAAGATAAGATATCAAAACTAAAATTTCTTGATCCAGCTTGTGGTAGTGGTAATTTCTTAACTGAGACATATCTTTCTTTAAGAAAATTAGAAAATGAAATTATCAACGAACTTACTGGTGGTCAAATAGGGTTAGGAGATGAGAGCTTTTCTCCAATAAAAGTTTCAATATCTCAATTCTATGGAATAGAGATAAATGACTTTGCTGTAACTGTTGCCAAAACAGCTTTATGGATTGCAGAAAGCCAAATGATGAAAGAAACAGAAAATATTTTACATATGAATTTAGAATTTTTACCATTAAAAAGTTACACAAATATTGTAGAAGGTAATGCTTTGAGAATTGATTGGAATGATATTATTGATAAGAACGAATGTAATTATATAATGGGAAATCCACCATTTGTAGGATTTACATATATGTCAGAAGAACAGAAGAATGATATGCAAAATGTTTTTCCAGGAATTAAGAATTTAGATTTGGTATGTGCTTGGTATAAAATATCTTACAATTATATAAAAGATACGAAAATTGAAGTTTGCTTTGTATCAACAAATTCAATAGCACAAGGGGAAACAGTTGCGAGATTATGGGAAACATTAAATATAAAAATTAATTTTGCATATACAACTTTTAGATGGGATAGTGAAGCAGTTCAGAAAGCTCAAGTTCATTGTATAATAATTGGATTTGCAGATTTCAATAGAAAGCAAAAAGCAATTTACAATGATGGTAAAAAAATTTTAACATCAAATATTAATGCATATTTATGTGATGCACCAAATGTAATTGTTAATAGCAAAAACACTCCATTATGTAATGTGCCTAAAATGATATATGGAAACAAGCCAGCTGATGGTGGGAATTTGATAATTGAAGATGCTGATTATGATGAATTTATCAAAAAAGATCCATATTCAAAAAAATACATAAAACCATTGTTAGGAGCTGTTGAATATCTGCACAATAAAAAGAGATATTGTATTTGGCTACAGAATGTTGCTCCAGATGAAATTAGAAAATGTCCTATGATTCTAAATAGAATAAAACAATGTAAAGAATCTAGAGAAAACAGTATTGCAAAAGAAATAAGAAAATTTGCGAATACACCTACCCTTTTTGCACAAATCACACAACCTAGCGATGGTAATTATATAATTATTCCTAGAGTTTCATCCGAAAAAAGAAGATATATACCAATGGGATTTTTAAGTAGTGAAATAAAAGTGACAGATGCTGTTCAAATAGTACCTAATGCTTCAATTTATGATTTTGGTATATTAACTTCAAATGTACATATGGCTTGGATGAGAACTGTTTGCGGAAGATTAAAAAGTGATTATAGATATTCAAAGGACATTGTGTACAATAATTTTCCATGGACTAATGTTACTGATAAGCAAAAACAAAAAATAGAAAAAACAGCACAAGCAATTTTAGATGCAAGAGCATTATATCCAAATAGTTCATTAGCAGATTTATATGATGAATTAACAATGCCACCGGAATTAAGAAAGGCTCATCAAGAGAATGATATAGCAGTAATGGAAGCATATGGATTCATATATGAAGAAAAAAAGAATGGAACTAAATATTATACAGAATCTAAATGTGTCGCTGAACTGATGAAAATGTATCAAGAGTTAATAGAAAAAAATAAAATATAAGAACAGGAGATATAGCATGTTGAAACCACAATGGGTTAATGGAATTTCATATTATTGCAGATTATTATATAAAACTAATCAAAATCTGATTAAATTATCTGATTTAAATGCTAACTCACAATGTGAAGCTTCAGAAGCTGAGGATTTAATATATCAAATATGTGAGACTATAAATATATTGATTCCTTTTAAAATATGTGATAATAACAATAGTATATCTTTAGAAAATGATGCAAGATACTATGGTATTTTAAACTTTGAAAAAGATTTAAGCTTTCTTCATGAAGAATTAGAAATGTTAATAAATGCTAATAAAGAAAGCCTATTTAATATAAAAAGAATTAGAAATAAAAGAGAACACGAAGCTTTTAATATTTTAGCAAAAAGTTTTTATAGTGGAAAAGATTTGTTAATTATAGTTAATTTTAAATATAAAGATAAAATGTATCGTATTGATTGCGAAGAAATTATAAATATTATCAAAAATCTTAATATTATTTTTGATAAAATAATAAATGAACTTAAATTATTTGCAACATGTTACTGTGAAAATTATCATACAAATCCATATTTTAATAAATATTGTAATTTAGAATTTGAAAGATTTAATAATATATATAATTCAAATATATTAAAAGACTGTGGAAGAGCTATGATAAATTTTTAAAATTGCATTAATCACTGCCACCCGTAAAACGGGTGGTTTGTTTTCCCCTATAAGGGGAACTTGTTACATGCTTGCTACTGAAGTAGCTAGCTTTTCACTTCGTTCAAGCCTGAGGCATTGACCACTTTAGCTAACCCTTAAAAGGGTTATATTTTTCTCTCTTTGTTAATTTATCTTCCATTATGTCTTCATTTTCTTGCTCTTTTATATATTTTCTTATTGTTGCTTCATTTAGCCCTACTGTACTTACATAATATCCTGTTGTCCAGAAATTTCTTCTGTCTAATTTATATCTTAATTCTCCATGATGCTCAAATATCATTAATGCACTTTTTCCTTTTAAGTATCCCATAAAATTCGATACACTTATCTTTGGTGGTATTGATACTAGCAAGTGTACATGATCTGGCATCATATGTCCTTCTATTATTTCTACTCCCTTCCACTTACATAAATCCTTTATATATTTTTGTATATCTGCTCTCAGTTTATGATATATTATTTTTCTCCTATATTTTGGTATAAATACTATATGATATTTGCACATCCACTTAGAATGTGATAAACTATTTGCCATAAGGCATCTCTCCTTTCATGATATTTTCAGGCTTGAACACCTTCATTATATCATATTGAGATGTCTTATTCTGTAAGTTCTCAACACGCACCTGCCTAGCAGGTGGATAAATGTTTCGAATGCTTTGCATTCTCAACTCACTAAAGTGTTATTTTAGCCAAAATATTCCAATAAGTGTTAGTGCTTATTGAAATATTTTGGTATTAATCATTTTGATATAAATGCTATTCTTCAATTTTAGTAATTGAAATAATTTGAGATGGTGTTATAGAGCATTTTGTAATAAATTCTTTGACAATTTCTTGCTTATTTTTTCTAAAAGGTTCTTTTAGATGGTATGACATTATAGCACCATTGTTGTCGTAATATTGTATTTGATAGGTTTCCATTTTCTTCACCCCCTATAATAATATACAATAAATTTCTTCAAATTTTACAAAAAATTTATCTGTCTCGACTTTTTTTCTTTTTCTTCTGCACATC
>CANQCT010000072.1 GCA_947589835.1 uncultured Clostridia bacterium | reverse complement strand
TGCATATCCTTTTAATTCTGCTAAAGCTCTTGAAGAAATTGTTAATTGCTCTAAAATTTTTTTAGTTTTTAAATCAATATTTTTATATGGTAACATTTCTAATTTCATTCTTTAAACCTCCATATGTATAAAATATCATAAATTTTATACATTTTCAATAAATATGTATAAAAAATTCAAAAAAATATACATATCTTTAAAATATGTATAATTTTTTATTTTTTATTTAGAAATAGTGAATCTACATCCTATTATTTAGACTATATAGTTTCTAAAACAATGGTGCAAGTAATCTTAATACAGCTTGCCATAAAGATTTTATAAATCCTGCTTTAACATCTGTATCATTTAATTTTTGACTATCCTTAAACGTAGCTTCAAAGTCTTCATATATTTTACTAATTTCACTAACATTTTCCATATATATTCCATTTTCAAAATGAAGATATAAACTTCTATAATCCATATTTATTGTTCCTACTACTGCTCGAATATCATCTGATAAAAATACTTTTGAGTGAACAAATCCTTTTGTATATTTATATATTTTTACTCCATTATCATGTAGTACTTTAAAAAATGAAGTTGTTTGTGTATAAACTATTTTTTTATCTGGAATACCTGGTACAATTATTCTTACATCCACACCTCTTTTGGCTGCTCTGCAAAGTGAATTAACCATATCGGTATCAATAATTAAGTATGGTGTCATTATATATAAATAATTTTTTGCACTATTAATCATGTTAATGTAAACATCTTCTCCAATTAAATCTTTATGAAGCGGTGCAACTCCATAAGGAATAACATAACCACTGTTTTTGTTACTATTGTTAAAGTCATATTTGAATTTTGTAATATCTTTATCTTCATTTATATTGGCATTCCATAATGTTAAAAACATAACTGTTAAATTCCAAATAGCATCTCCAACAATTTTAATTCCATTATCTTTCCATATTCCTAATTTACTATTAACATTTATGTATTCATCACTTAGGTTAACTCCACCAGAAAAGGCCACTTTTCCATCTATTACTGTTATTTTTCTGTGATCCCTATTGTTCATAAATATTCCTCTAAAGGGGCTTAATTTGTTAAATGTAATGCATTTTATGCCATATTTAGCAAGTTCTTTTGAATAGTTTGTTGAAAGCATTGCAATACTTCCCATGTCATCATACATTATTCTAACATCTACACCTTTGGATGCTTTTTCTTTTAGTATGTCTAAAATGCCATTCCACATAACACCTTCGTTGATTATAAAATATTCCATAAATATAAATTTTTCAGCGTTTTTTAATTGTTTTAGTAATTCAGGATAAAATTTTTCTCCAAAATTATAATAAGTAATTTCATTATTATTACTTACAAAATAATTTGTTCTATTAATTAAATACTTAATGTTATCTAATTTTTTATCTTTTATTTCTTGTTTTATTTCCTCGTTTTGAACTAAATATTTGCTATATTCTTTTTCATACTTAAATATATTTTTTAATAATTTGTTTTTAGAATAATTTTTTCCTAATGTAATTAGCAAAATTGTTCCAAATATTGGGAATATTAAAATTAATATTACCCATGGTAAGTCATTTGAAAGTCTTGTGCTTTCTTTTAGTATACCAAGAACAATTAAAATACTTACTATACTGTAAAACAATGTAATAATTCCAAGATATTTATAAAAAAATAATCTTATTACAATAGCAAACCCAAATTGTAAAATAACTCCTACTGCAACTATTAAAGCTCTTTTTACTGCATTTAACATAGTTTTAGCTCCTTTATAAATTACTATCTTTAAAATACAATTTTTTCCTGTATATAGCTTTCAACTTCATCAATTTTAATTCTTACTTGTTCCATAGTATCTCTATCTCTTACAGTTACTGTTTCATCTTCTAATGTATCAAAATCAACTGTAACACAATATGGTGTTCCAATTTCATCTTCTCTTCTATATCTTTTACCAATGCTTCCAGCTTCATCATAATCGCACATAAATTTTTTGCAAAGTTTGCTATATACTTCTTCTGCTTTTTCACTTAATTTTTTAGAAAGTGGAAGAACAGCTACCTTGTATGGTGCTAAAACTGGATTTAAATGTAAAACTACCCTAGTATCTCCTTCTGCTATTTCTTCTTCATCATAGCTTTCACAAAGTATTGCTAAAACGGTTCTATCTAATCCATAAGTAGATTCTATAATATATGGTATATATCTTTCGTTTGTTTCTGGGTCTAAATATTCCATACTCTTTCCAGAATATTCTTGATGTCTTGATAAATCAAAGTTTGTTCTATTGTGAGTTCCGTTAATTTCGCCCCAACCAAATGGGAATAAATATTCTATGTCGCAAGCTTCTTTTGCATAATGTGCTAATTTTTCATGATCATGAAATCTTAACTTTTCTTCTGGCAATCCTAGGTCCATAAAATATTTTTTACCATATTCTTTAAAATATTTGTAAAGGTCACTATCTGTACCTTCTTTACAAAAAGTTTGGAATTCCATTTGTTCAAATTCAATTGTTCTAAAAGTAAAGTTTCCAGGTGTAATTTCATTTCTAAAGGCTTTACCAATTTGACCTATGCTAAAAGGAAGCTTTGCTCTTGTAGTTCTTTGAACATTTAAGTAATTAACATATTCACCTTGTGCATTTTCTGGTCTTAAATAAATAATACTTTTATTATCTGTTGTTACACCTCTATATGTTTGAAACATTAAATTGAACTGTCTAATATCTGTGTAATCAGATTTTCCACAGTTTGGGCAAGGAACTTTGTGCTCTTTAATATAGTTTATCATTTCTTCTTGTGTCATTGCATCTGCATCAGCATTTGGGTCAAAGTCGTTTATTAAGTTATCTGCTCTGTGACGCATTTTACATTCTTTGCAATCTATTAATGGATCTGAAAAGCTTGCTACGTGTCCAGAAGCTTCCCATACTCTAGGATGCATTAAAATATCTGCATCTAATTCATAACTATTTTTTCTTTCTTGAATAAATCTTTTTCTCCAAGTATCTTTAATATTGTTTTTTAATCTTGCACCTAAAGGGCCATAATCCCAAGTGTTTGCTAAACCTCCATAAATTTCAGATCCAGGATAAATGAATCCTCTTCCCTTACATAAAGCAACTATTTTTTCCATTGTTACATCTTTCATTTTCTTTTTCCCTCTTCTTTTTCATTGCATTTAATTATTTTATTAGTATTATTTTACTCTTGTAAATAATAATTGTCAATCTATGCATAAGTAATTTTATTATTTAATTACTTTAATAGCCTCATCTGTTAATCTGTTTTTATCAAATTTTTTCATAATTAAAACCAAAATTGCAACTAATAAAAAGGTAATTCCATATATAAGTAAGCTAAAGTGCCAATTTCCAGAAAGTAAATTTGCTCCTGCTAATGTAGAAGAAACCACAGAAGGAAATCTTGCAACTGTAGAAATTAAAATAAAGTCCAATGGTTTAATTGGAAGTAATGCTGCAATATATGTTAATAAATCTTTTGGTGTTCCCGGTATAAAAAATAATATAAAAATAATAAACCTAATTGTTTTTGGATTTTGAAACACTTTGCTTTTTTCTATTTTTTCTATTTTATTTTTGTTTATAAAGTCGTAAATGAATTTTCTACCAAGTTTATGTACAAGTAAATAAATAAATGCTGAAATGATTGCTGCTGCAACCATTATAAATACTGTTCCCCATAATCCGCCATAACAAATACCTGCTAATATTTCTATTGGCTCTCCTGGAATAATAAATAAAAATATTTGTGCAAATTGAAGTCCAAATAACATTAAAAATCCTATAAAACCAGAATTATTTACTCTTTCTTTGAAGGCATTTTGTCCTTCTTCAGTAGCAAGATTTTTTATTACTGGAAATAAGTAAATAGTAATTCCTGCCATTATAGCAATTACTGCACACAATAATATAATTTTAAATATTTTACTTTTTTGGTTCATTTTATTTTCTCTTTTCTATGTTAACTGTTTTTTTATTTTAAATCTTTTTGTTTTATTTTAGCTGTTTTTTTATTTTAACTGTTTTTTATTTTTGGTCTTTTATGTTAATTTTGCCCTTAAAATTACGTTCTTATGTCTACTTGTGTTATACTTATTAATTTTCACAAATATTTATAATTGTATTTTTAGCTTTGTTTGATTTATGCTTTCTTGTGGAGTTGAAGCACCTGCCATTATACCAACCTTATTACATTTTTTTATTTCTTGCAACAATTTTTCGCTTAAATCTTCTGGCTTTTCTATCATAACTGCATTTTTACAATTCTTGTATGAAATATCATATAATTTATTTGTATTAGAACTTTTCCTTCCGCCAATTATAATCATATAATCTACTTGTTTTGATAAATTTTCGGTTTCTTCTTGTCTTAGCCTTGTTGCATTGCATATAGTATTTTTAACTTCTACTTTAATATTTGAGCTTAGTTCCTGGTTTATTTTTAAAACAAATTCCTCAAATTTTTCTATTCTAAATGTAGTTTGCGCAATTACAAGCACCTCTTTAAAATTTTCACTTTTAACCTTATTAATTGCTAAATTTAAATCTTCTTCTGTTTCAATAGTAGCATAGTTATTACCGCAAAAGCTCTCTGTTCCAATAACTTCTGGATGCCCCTTTTCTCCTATATAGAAAATAAACTTTCCTTCTTTTGCATTTTCTTCAGCTATTTTATGAATTGCAAGAACTGATGGACAGGTTAAGTCTATAACTTCTAAGCCTAGGCCCTCAGCTTGCTCATATACTTCCTTTTTTACTCCATGTGCACGAAAAATAACATTTTTTCCTTTTGGCTGCTTAATCTCTTCTAAGTTATTTATAACTTTTAAGCCTTTACTTTCTAAGTCTTCCATTACTTGTGGATTATGCGCTAAATCGCCTAAGCAATAAGTGGTATTTCCGCATAGCTTTTTTGGTTTCTTCTTTTGCATTTTCAATTGCTCTTTTTACACCCATACAAAATCCAGCTGTTTTTCCAACAATTATTTCCATAATAAATTAATTCCTTGTATAATATATTTAGGTTTTTAAAAGGTTACCCATAAACCTTTATATAACAATTATTTCATGATATAATT
>CANQCT010000071.1 GCA_947589835.1 uncultured Clostridia bacterium | reverse complement strand
GTTCTCCTAAATTTTTGTAATTTGCTACAAATTTATATGCAGTTTGAAAATATCTCTTTGTTTCTTCTTCTCCAATGTTATTAAAAAAGTCTTTATCAGAAGTTATAATAAATTCACAAGCTATGTTACTAACAGATTTTATTTGACCTTTCAGATTATATTTTTCCTTTAATATTTTAAATGCTTTTTGATAGGTTGTATTACAAGTTTTAATTGAATAGTTTTTAGTAAAATTGTTTTTGTTAATATCTTTATTTGAATAATTAGTATTTTTTCTTTCTATATGTCTATATATTCCAGACAAGTTTTTTATTTTATAATTTGTATTTCTAATTATTGCATAACTCATTTGTTGCTCCTTTCCCATTTTAAGAAGTTTCTTCGTAGTCTTTACTTATGTTATAATTCATATTATTAAGTCCAAAAAAGAGGAACACTTCAGTGTTATAACATACTAGAACACTTTTAAAAAAGTGTTCTGTATGATTAGGGGCTTTGCCCCTAATAACCCCTTGCAAGATTTTTTAAAATTTTTTGCAATTATTTATTCGTACTATGAATAACTACTGCTATTGCAAATAATTCTACTAAAAAATCTTGCTTGGAAAACCGATTGCCGGTTTTCCAAACCTTTCCCACAGTATTCATAAAATTGCTTAAATAAAATTTAATCAATTTTACGAATTTATCTTTCTTGCTTACAACTATTAGAATCAATATTATTTATTTTTTGATGAGAACTTAGTAAATTTACATTTTCATTCAATAAATTATCAGCATTTACAATTTGATTATTCATATAATACTCATTTACTTTTTCAAGTTCTTCCTCTTTGTACTTATTAAATACTGATGTGTATGTATTCATAGTAACTGAAATGTCTTTATGACCCATTAGTCTTTGAAGTGCAACAGCTCTCATACCAGCTTCAACACATCTTGTACCGTATGTGTGTCTTAAACTATGTGTTGATATTCCAGAAATTCCTAAATCTGCCAGTCTCTTTTTCAAAATACGATTTACATTTCTGTTATCAATGTAGCTTCCATTTGAACTTAAAAATAATTGTTTATTCATATTATTTGCTCCAATATTCATTTGTTCAATGATAGAATTTTTAATAAATATTGGAATAGGCACTTCTCTTAGTCCAGAATATGTTTTTGTTGTATCTCCCATAATTACTTTTTCATTTTTATCTGTTGTTAATGTTTTATTTACATTTATTAAATTCCTTTTTAAATCTATGTCTCCATTTCTTAAAGCCAATGCTTCTCCTACTCTTAAACCCATATACATTTGTATTAAAAATACATTTTTATATGGTTCTTCTACAATACTTTTATCCATTAAATAATTTGTAAATATTTGTTGTTCCTCAACTGTCATTGCTCGTACTTCTTTATCTTGCTTTGTACTTCTAGGTTTTATGACGTCTACTAGTGGATTTTTAGTAATATAGCCTTTATTCATTGCTAAATTATAACTTTGTGTAAATTGTTCCATTATTTTCTTTATATATGAATTGCTATAATTTTTTAAAGAATTTAAAAACTCTTGTATATCGTCGCTCGTGATATCTTCTATTTTTTTATTTGCAATATCATTTTTTTCTATTACTTCAATTGTATTTATTACTCGTGAATATTGTCTCTCTTTTATTAAGTTCATGTCTAATTTTCTTTTAACATTAGATCTCATAAGTTGAGAAAGTGGTATGCCATTATTTTTTATAAATATTTCATTCCCTTTTTGATATTGCAGAGATTTTAAAAACTGCTTTCCATTTTCTTCATTTTCAACAAATTTCTGCTTTCTAATTTCTTTATGTGTTTTATTATCGATAACATAATAAGAAACAAACCATTTTCCCTTGCTTTTATTAAAAAACACACTACCTGTTTTATTTCCTTTTGGTCTTGCCATAGTTATCACCCCCTAAACTCTCTTTTGCATTTTCCATATCATATATGGAAGTAGCATTATTTGATTACTTTTTCCAATATTTATTGACGGAAAATCTTTTCTTTGAAACAACCTATATGCTATTGATTTACAAATATGTAGGTCTTTCATAACAGTTACTACGTCTATCATCATAAAAGGATTTCTTAATTTCTTGATGCTTTCTATAGCCATAAGTTCTTCTAAAGTTAGTTCTCTTTGTAGATTTATATTTATTTTTTTATCTTCTGCATCAATTTTTTCTATAACTTGAGTTTCTATATTTTCTAATTCTTCCATTGTTTTCACACCTTTCCTTAATTTTGGCTATTTTTAATAAAGTTTAAAATAGCATTTTGTATTGCTAAAATCATTTGTAATATTTCAGTATTGTTTATATCTTGGATTAAATTATTTGTAGTAGAAATTGTTTCATTATCTCCAATAGTTTTTTCTGCAATGAATTGTTTTCTTATTTTGTTAGTTTTATATTTTCTAATAGTATTAAAGTTATCATAGTTAAAACTTGATCTCTTTAAAAATTCTATACATTTCATAGCTTGTTTTTTAGTTAGTGATTTAAAAGCATTATTGTTTTGACAAGAAATAAATATATTTCCCCTTATGCTTTCTCCAATACTTAAAAACTTACTATTTATG
Organism: uncultured Clostridia bacterium; assembly: GCA_947589835.1. Classification (GTDB taxonomy): domain Bacteria; phylum Bacillota; class Clostridia; order TANB77; family CAG-508; genus CAG-273. The sequence goes on along the minus strand of CANQCT010000071.1, from coordinate 2,564 downwards.
TATATGTTAGGTTTTAGATTTTTTCTATCTACTCTACATATAACTGATATATCTTCATAAGGAATGACATCAACTTTTCCGTTCTAGTATTCTTTCAAATTCGCATATATCATTTTGTATCTTTTGAATTTTTGGTTCTTTTCCTACTTCTTTATAGATAACTATAATCTCGTTATTATTCATCTAAGTCACCACCTTTATTGCTTAGGTGTTCTAGATATGCTTGATAAGCAGATCCGTCTAAGTTTTTTAACTTTCTTGTATCATTTAAGTTAATTACATTTTTTATACTTAAATGATTTAGTCTGGCAAATTCTTTAAAATTGCTATTGCTTAATTTTTTAAATTTTCTTTTCATATTTTTATAATCTCCTTTAAAAATATTTAGATTACCGGTACTCTATTTGTATTATACAAAGTTTATGTTAACTAATCAAAAATGGCAAAATTGCGTGACATGCAACAAAAGTTACACCGTATGCAACTTTTATGGCAAAAAAGACCAATTTTTAAGGGAAAAATTTGAAAAAATATGGAAAAACATCAAAATTCATGAAATGTTGCATTTCATGCAACTTTATAAAAAAAGTGGGTGCGTCAAATAAAAGGTTTGCTTTGTAAACCGCACAGCTTAAGGAAATTTAACCTTTTTGCATAAAAAAAGAGAAGATTATTAAAATCTCCTCTCTAAGCCTTAACAGCCTCCGCCACCTCCGTGGATAAGCTACTTGTTTTCTCATAGCACATCTTCCTTTCTTTTTAGTCTCTATTTTTATTAGTACATAAAATACAAGAAAGTCCAATGTTGGAGGCTTTTGTATATATATAATTCGAGCCTAACCATAAGCTCGAATTACATTTTATGTAATAATCAAGCTTATTAAGCTAGGGTAAATTATATATAAATATATAAGGCTTTACCAAAAATAGGTATTAAATATATTATACCAATTTTTTAAGCAAAAATCAAATTATGTAAATTCTTGATATTGATTTTAATATCGTTCTATGTTATTCTTATATTAAACATGGGAGGAAAATATTATGTCTGATTTTGATAGTAAAGACTTTGGCGAAAGACTAAAAACTTATAGGTTAAAAAAAGGCTTAAGTCAAGAAAATATAGCAGCAATTATTAATAAAACAAAAGCTACTGTTAGCAGATATGAAAGTGGAGAAGTTTTACCAGATGTTAGAGATATAACTAAAATCTGTGAAGCATTAGAAATCTATGAAGCAGATTTATATGAAAATAATGTAGTAAGAACAATGCAAAATGACAAGTCTAAAAATCCATTTAATACAAACAAACTATATGTTTATTTTAACGCATATAATTTTAGAACCAAAAAATTTGCACCTGATAAATATATATTGGAATTAGAGCAGAAACAAAATATGTGTAAAGCTAAATTTATAGATTATCACGACGGAAGAATATATTCAGAGGGTTATTTAATAGGAAATGAAGAGATAGTATTTGCAGTAATGGAAAACTATAAGCCAACAAGTACAAGGGTAGATGTTTCTGTTCTTGAAATAAATATTTGTAATGGTACAGATGGTTTAATGTTAGGCGGATATTTTGGAACAAATGCAAAATGTGAACCAAGTTTAAGAAAGTGTTACTTTTCAAAAAAAGACATTGAATTTACAAAAGAAATGATAGAAAATCTAAAATTAAATGAAAATGAGAAAGACATATTAAATAATCAAAATGCTTTATATTTAGATATATTTAATGTATAAAAATATTAAAAAGGGGCTTTAAAAAAAGTCCCTTTAATCTATTTTATCAAAAAAATCTTTTAAAAGAGTATTCGGAGTAACTTTAAAAACTTTTGCGAAACCAACTAATTCATAATCTTTGATCACTCTACTTCCGTTTTCTATTCTTTGTATAGATGACTTTGGAATATCTATTCCTATAAGCATTAGTCTATTAGACAATTTGGACAAAGATAAATTGTTCTTTTCTCTATAATATCTAATTACATTTCCTATAACATTTAATTTTCCATTGTATTTGCTACTATTTTTCATAAATATTTTATCTCCAATTTTCTATAAATTATAAATTGATTTTATATTATATTTATGTTAAAATAGTTGCACAGGAGATACGAATATTTTATAAAAAAATTAAAAAGGAGAAATTTTATAGTATGAAACAAAAAGAGTTTGAAGAGTTTATTGAAAATTGTGAAAGTTTAATTGAGGAAAGAAGTGATTTAGCATTTAAAAAGGTTGCGAAGAGTAAAAATTATAAGGAAAAATATGAAAAATATAGTGAGATATATGAATTACTTGCAAATAAAATAGGAACAGATGAAGTAGAAAAATTTGCAAACTCTATACATTTATTAAATGATTTAGAAAGCAATTATATTTATATACAAGGTTTTGCAGATGGATTACTATTAAGAGAAAATCTTGATTAATAATTGATAATTTAAGTCCAATATGATACTATTTACATAAATAGTAATTTGCCGTTGAGATAATAGAAATTAAAAAATCTAATATCTCTATATTTTTAAATTTTTTTAGAAAAGTTGTAACCT
>CANQCT010000070.1 GCA_947589835.1 uncultured Clostridia bacterium | reverse complement strand
AAAACATTGACAAAAAAATTAAGCTTGTTTCTAAGCCTATATTTGAAATTGGAAAAATCTTACTGTCAAACTACGGAGCAGGAAATATTGCCTAAAACATTTATAGAATACAATTGGGAAAATATAAAAAAATTTTTTATAGATTTTCAAACAAAATTTGAAGAAAAACTTGAACAATATGATTTTTAAAAAAATAATATAAGAGTGTACTAAAATAAAATTATTAAAAATTTTTAGTACACTCTATTTTTTTGAAAAACACATTATATTAATACTTTTATGGCTAATTGCTTGAATAGTACTATTTAAGTTTTAATATTATATAGTAACAAATTTTTTTGTTAAAATTTTAGAACATATAATGACAATAAAAAATATTATGATATAATAATACAAAATGTAAAGAAAAGAGGCAATGCAATGTATAGAAATACATATATTGAAATAAATGTTGATAACTTGCAGCACAATGTAGAGCAAGTTATAAAAAACTATCCAGAATATGAATATTATTTTGGCGTTGTTAAAGGAAACGCCTATGGTCATAGCTATAAAATTGCAAAATACTTAATAGAAAGTGGCATAAATTATTTTGCAATTTCATCATTAGAAGAAGGAATTTGCTTACGAGAAGATGGAATAACAATTCCAATACTATGTTTAGAACCAATTGATGTTAAATATATAAATAAATGCATAGAAAACGATATTACAATCACCGTACACGATTACGAATATTATCAAGAATTAATGCAAATAGAAATAACTAAACCATTAAAAGTACATATAAAAATAGATTCAGGCTTTTGCAGAATAGGTTTGTATGATAAATATACAGTAAAAGAAGTAGTAGAAGGCTTAAGAAAAAAACACAACATTATAGTCGAAGGAATATTTACACACTTTGCAACAGATGGAATTTATGATCCTTCTTGGGACAATCAAATGGCAAAATTCCAAGAATTAACATCAGAAATAGATTTAACCCAAATTCCAATTGTACATTTAGCAAGAAGCCAAACAATATTAAACCATGAAAAAATTCCATTCAGCAATGGAGTTCGTTTAGGCATTATAACCTATGGTTATGACACCACTCCAAAACCATTACCAAAAGGCTTTTTAAACACATTAAGAAAATGGAAAAGAAAACATTATAACAAAAAGCATCATATAAGCAAAACCACTACTGATGCACATTTAGACTTAAAACCTGCATTTTCTTTATACAGTGAAGTAATGCAAGTTAAAAAAATTAAAAAAGGCAGTTTTGTAGGCTATGGAAGAGTATATGAAGCAAAAGAAGATATGTATGTTGCAATTATACCAATTGGCTATGCAGATGGCTTTACTAGAAGAAATAAAGGAAGAGATATAATAATAAACAATAAAAGATATCCATTAATAGGCTTAGTTAATATGGGTATGCTTATTGCAAAAGTAGATGAAACAGTTCACTTGCACGATAAAGTAACATTAATAGGAGAAAATATTCCAATGACCGAAGTTGTAAAATACATAGGAACAAGCGTATATGAAGGTTCTTCTATGTTCAACAACTGGGTACCTAGAGTTCTTACTAAGGGTGGAAAAGTAATAGAAATAGACGAAAAACAAACGTAAAAAATTAAAAAGAAAGAAGGCAATTTAAATGGAAGCAAGTTTTGATGTACTCATTTTAGGAAGCGATTTTAATGCATATTATATGGCAAGATGCTACCATGAACTATATAACAAAAAAGTAGATGTAATTTCAAAAAAAGCAATGGGAGTAGTATCATATAGTAAAATAGTTAACTTCAAAGAAGTAGAAGACTTTGAAAATCCAAAAATATTTGTAGAAACACTAAACTCTTATGCAAAAAATCAAACCGTAGAAAAAATAGTTCTAGTTGGTACAAGTGATGAGTTAGTACGTTTAATTATTGAAAACCAAACTAAGCTAAATAAAAAATTTGTACATAATTACCCAAGCTTAGAAATTTTAAATAAATTATTAGTAAAAGATACATTCTATCAAGTATTTGAAAATAGCGAATTAGACCTTCCAAAAACATATATTTATCCATGCGGAAAAGGTGAAAAACTTGACAATGAAAAAATAGAAAGCCTTATGTATCCACTAATTGTAAAGCCAGGAAACAATATAGAATATCACATACATAAATTTGAAGGAATGTATAAAGTTTATAAAGTATTTTCAAAAGAAGAACTAGAAGCTGTTATACAAAAAATAGAAAACGCAGGCTACAAAGCTAATTTAGTAATTCAAGAATTCATACCAGGAGATGACTGCGCTTTATTTGATAGTGTATTTTATTGCAGCAAAGAAAAAAAGGTTCAATTAGTTACACTAGCACAAATAGGTTTGCAAGAAAGAAACCCAGGGGGAATAGGAAATTGTACATTATTAGTTAATGGCTTTAATGAACATGGCTTTGACGAAAAAATAGTAGAACCATTAAAAGCCTTTATGGAAGAAATAGGCTATCAAGGCTTTGCAGAATTTGACTTAAAATACGACTCAAGAGACGGAAAATACAAAGTACTAGAAATAAACCCAAGACAAGCTAGAAGCAGTTATTATTTAGCGGCAGCAGGCCATAACTTAATTGAATATTTAGTAGATGACCTAATTAATGAAAAGGACAAGCCATATACACTTATGAAAAATAAAATTGCCTTAAGCTTTGTTCCTAAAAGTGTTATAAAAAAATATGTAACAAGCATTCCTTTAAGAAACGAAGCCATTTCCTTAGCAAAACAAGGTAAATTAGTAAACCCATTAAAATATAAAAAGGATAAGAGCATAAAAAGGAATCTTTATTTATTAGCTAAAGATTTTAGTTATAAAAGAAAATATAAAAAACTAAAGTGGTAGTGTTACTGGATAATAGTTTTATGGTTATTTGCTCGAATAGTACTAGTTTTCTTGTTTTTCAAATGCCCGTTGCAGAAGTAGGCTCAAAGAAGTAAAGTCAGAACGGGACCTCTCAAAACTGCGAAAAATAGTACTATTCGAGCTTTAATGCAATTTAGCTATAACTAGTAAATAATTTTTTAAAATACTATTTAAAAATTAGCAATGGCGTGATATAATATATATGTATACTAATTTAAAGAAAGGTTAAATTTATAATGAACCAAATTCTAGTAACAGAAAAATTATATGTTACACCACAAATAAAAAGAAAAAAATTAATTTACAAAATTGAATTCTTTTTATCTGTTTTTTTAGTATGCCTTTTATTTTCTTATTATATTTATGCAGAATACGATAGAAACAAAACAGAACAAGTATCACAGCAAATACTAGAACAGTTAAATTACGAAGAAGATACCACAGTTAGAAAAACAGCAGAAGAAAATGCTATTATTGTAATTTTAGATGAAGAATATGCAGAGCCTAAAGAAAGCAATACACAAGAAAATAACAGCGAAGAAAATAATAATAATGCAAACAGTGCAAGCGAAAACAAAAACACTAACACTAACAAAAATACTAATAAAAATAATAATAAAATAGATACAAAAGTATATAAAACTAAATCCGGAGTAGAATACACAACAGTAGCAATTCTAAAAATACCAACTATTAATCTTGAATACCCTATAATTTCATCAACCTCAGCAGATACCGAAGAATTTCCCGAAGAGCTATTAAACATTTCACTTTGCTACTTCTGGGGCAAAAATGGTCCAAACGAAGTAGGAAACTACTGCATAGTAGGGCACTATTATAGAAGCGGAAAACTATTTGGAAACTTACATAAATTAAAAAACGGAGATATTGCAGAATTAACTGACCTTACTGGAAGAACAATTCAGTATGAAGTATATAATAGAAAAGTAGTAAAACCAACAGATACAAGTTGCACAAGCCAACTAACAAATGGTAGAAAAGAACTTACTCTTATAACTTGTACAAACAATGGAAAAGAAAGATTAGTAGTAAAACTAAGAGAAGTAAATTAGATAAGAAAAGTAAATTAGAATAAAATCAAAACAATAAAAAATTAGTTAAAATAGCTTTTAATTAATTATGTATAGACTGTAATAGAATTAATTAATATATAAAATTCTATTACAGTCTATAAAACTTTAAACTAAAAAAGGAAAAAATAAATGAAACAAGAAATTCAAGAATATTTAGATAAGTTTCAAAGAAAAGTAGAAAATAACTCCCTAGATGCAATGAAAAATTTAATGCAAAAACTAGGAAACCCTGAAAAAGAGTGCAAAATAATTCACATTGCAGGAACAAACGGAAAAGGCAGTGTACTTGAAATGCTAAATAGCATTTTACAAAAACAAGGCTACCGTGTAGGAAAATTCATTTCACCACATTTAATAGAATTCAATGAAAGAATTTGTATAAACAATAAGCAAATTTCAGATGAAGAATTAACCAAAATCATAGAATATTTGAAGCCAATTGTAGAAGAATATAATAAAAAAACAAAAGCAATGCCAATTAGGCATTTTGACATAATTACTGCAATAGCATTCATTTACTTTGCAAAAAATAAATGTGACTTTGTTTTATTAGAAACCGGAATGGGAGGCTTGCTTGATTCTACAAATGTTGCAACACCTATACTTTCTATAATAACAACTATAGGCTATGATCATATGAAAACTCTAGGAAATACTTTAAAAGAAATTGCCACTCATAAAGCAGGAATTATAAAACCAAACTCCGATACAATTTTTTTAGAACTAGAAAGCGAAAAAGAAAATGCAGATGTATTAAATATTATCAAACAAAAATGTAAAACTGAAAACAATAACTTACACTACATAAAAAGAAATGAAATCAAAAATTATAGCTATAATAGTCAAAACTGCAAATTTAACAACGAATACCAATACTTTGACTATAATAACTATTTACAAATAGCAATTAATTTAAAAGGAAAAGTTCAAATATATAATGCAGCAATTTGCATAAAAGCAATAGAACTACTTAACAAAAAAGGTTATAAAATAACAGAAGAAGCAATAAGATATGGACTTAAAAACACAGTACACTTAGGCAGATTTGAACTTTTAAATAAAAATCCAGATATAATATATGATGGAGCGCATAATACGCCTGCCATAGAAAACTTTATAAAAAATATGGAGCAATACTATAAAGAAAAAGAAAAAATTTATATTGTTGCCATTTTAAAAAAGAAAGATTATTCAAAAATATTAAAAATATTAAGCCAAGATACAAAAGCTACAATCTATGTAACAAGTGGAAATGACGAAAATCTATATTGCACAAAAGAAACCCTTTATGAAGAAGCAAAAAAATATACAAATAAGGTTAAAAAAATGGAATTAGAGCAAGCAATATGCGAGGTTACTAAAGAAAACCCAAACAAAGTAATTGCAATAATTGGCACATTTTATATTTATGGAAATGTTACATTTATATTACAATTAAAAAAAATACTTTACAAAAGCTAAAAATTATGTTTAAATTTAATTATACAAAAAATTAAAACAAAAGAAAAAGGAGTAAAAAACGTATGGAAACAGCAAACCGTTGCAACAGTAGAGAGAGAGAGAGAGAGCCGTACTTTAAACCAAAAAAGTATAGCTTCGTTCAGCAATGTAACATATACAAGTAATTTTATAGAAGCAAAAGAAGGCAATAAAGCCTTTATTTGTAGTGAAAAAGACAGACTATTTAAAAAAATAAAATAGCCTGTCTTTTTGTTGTT
>CANQCT010000069.1 GCA_947589835.1 uncultured Clostridia bacterium | reverse complement strand
AATAGATAATATTGCATTTCCAAAAAATCCTGTTACAAATATTTTTAAATCAAAATTTTTCTTTAATGTTGCTGCTATTCCTCCAAATACAGAATCTAGTGCTGCAATTATTGCTATTGCTAAATATCCTGAATATGTATATGGAACCATTGGTGCATATATTCCAATTACTGCACCTAAAATACATCCAACTACTATTGCAATTAAAATCATATTATTTTTCCTCCACTTTCATATATTTTGTTTCTCTATCATTAGAGCTTTTTACTATTTGAACATTGTTTTTAGTTTGCAAATCTATTTCCATGCCACGTGCTCTATTTCTATCTATGTATCCACTATCTTTTAAGCTTAAACTACTTGATAAATATGTTTGATTTCCAATAACCTTTACCACAAAAGGTGATGTTACTCTTTGACCAGAAATCATAGTTAGGCCATCTTTTGGTTGAGAAATATAGCTAGAGCTAAGTATACGTACATCGTTTATAGAAATGGCCTCTGCTCCTGCATACCTTAATTCATTTATTAAATCTATTAAATCAAATGTATCTATTATATATTCTTCAGTATCTGATAAAGTAAGCACAATTCCTTCTCCATAAATATCTGTTTTTCCAAGTTTCATATTTGATTCTTCTAAGTCTTTTTCTATTAATTCTGAGGCTTCACCATTATCATTAATAATTTTTAAATATTCTTTTATACTTTTTTGATTTTCTTCTAATTGCTTTTGTGCTTCTTCATATTTTCCTTTCCATTCTGCAATTGCTGTTCTTAACTCTGTTTCTCGCATATTTTCAATTGCAGTTATATCAGTTTCTTCTATTGTTTTAAATTGCATAAACATAACAGCAAAAAATATTATGCACATTCCTGAAATGATAATATTTATTATGATTTTATTTCTACTTTCTTTTTTCAAAAAATTTTCACCTCACAATTTTGTAGATTTATTTTTTTAGTTTTATATATTTATAACTAATAATTCCATTATAGGCTTCTACAGTTATGCTATCTGTTTGTTTTGTTTCTACGTTTACTCCATCTTCTTTCATAAAGTATAAATATCCACCTATCATATTAAGTGAACCTGAAAGTAACCCTGGAGAACCTATTGCTTTTATTATAAATGGTGAGCTTATTCTTTGACCATTAATTTTAATAACATTTCCTTCACAAGTTATGCTACTGGTTTGTATTACTCTTTGACCATTAATAGAAATAGCCTCTGCTCCTGCATTATTTAGTGCATTTACTACTTGTAATAAATCGTCATTATGTACAACTTGAGAGCTTATATCTAATACTTCGGTTCCTTCTTGAGTTAAACCTGTATTATTATCTGCAAGTGTTATTTCAAGCCCCGGACCTGTTACTGCTGTTAGCCCTAACAGCATATTATTTATGGTAATATCTTGTTGCTTTGCCATAGATGTGGTATCGTTTTGTGTTGCTTGTTTTCTAACTTTTTCTAGGTTTTCAGTAGAAGTTGTTAGTTCTTCATATACATTGTCATATTTTTCTTTCCATTTTAGTACTTCATCTCTTAAACTATTTTCTTTTAAGGATTGAGAAACTGTGCTATTACTGTTAGATACAGTTTTAAACTGAATAACAATTGAAAGAGTTAAGGCAAAGCACATTACTCCTAGTGTAGCTGCTATTTGTTTTTTATGCATTATTAACTTCTCCCTTGCTATAATATATTTAGGTTTTTATTGGTTCTACCTATAAACCTTGTCGCTTTGGGAACGTTTCTTTTTGCGACAGTTTGTCGCCTTTGGGACAGATGTTTCTTTTTTATGTCAAGCTAAAGTATAATACATCTTGTGCCTTGCTTGTCGCAGCCAATCCAATGATTGGTAGGCTGCTCCACTCGCGCTCCGCTCCCTTTGGGAGCTCTCGCTTAATCGCTGCGCGGCAACTGCGATTGTATTATACTTTAGTTTGACAAATATAGAAAAAATTTATATTTAAATATGTGTCCCAGAAGTGACATTTTGTCGCGTGAAGAAACGTCCCAAAAGCGACAAAATTATATTTTTTTTCTGAATACAGCACCTTTGCTGTTTAAGTCGGTATTAACAAAAATTTCGCCTTCAATGCCTTTGTTTTCATTTAAAATGCTAATAATATATAACATTTTAGTACTTAAATTAGAGCTGTCACCTATGTGCACTGTTTTCTTTTCTGATTTTAATTCTAATAAATAGTCTTGTTTATTTTCTATATTTATTTTTGTTATTAAGTTTGAAATTCCGTTACTTTCTGCTGATTTCATTATTTGCAGAGCTTGTCCAAGTCTTACTAAATCTTCACTGCATAGCCTATTTCCTTCATGAAGATCTTCTTCTTTTGTTAAAAATCCAGTAATGGTTGGAACATTAAGTTCTGTTTTTGAAATTTCAAGCATATAGCCCTGATTGTTTAAATAAACGTATGCATTTGCAAAAGATAGCATAAATGTTGGTTTTCTTTCTTGTACTGATATTTCTATTGCATTTGGCAGTTTTCTTTTTACAGATACTTTTTCTATGTAAGCATTTTGTTTAATATTTTGCTGAACTTGATTTCCTTGAATTTTAAAAGTATTTTCATTTAATGTTATTCCTGAAAGACTAATTATTTCTTCTTTTGGAATTTTTTCGTTTCCTAGTACGTTTATTTCAGTAACATTGAAATATGGAGATAATAAGAAGTAAATTCCGCCTCCAATTAAAATTGCTACTAAAGTAGTATATTTTACAATTCTAAATACTGCTTTTCTCTTTTTTTTAGCAAGTTCTTGTTGTTTTGTAGTTTTTTTCTTTTTGAAATTTTTCTTTTTAATATTTTCGTCTTCAATTCCTAAGTTTAATTCAAATTCTATTTCTTGTTCATTATTATTTTGTTTTTTATTTTTTTGAGTGTTTTTTTTGGTAGTTTTAAATTGATTGTTTTTAGGTTTTACTTTACTTTTAGTTTTTGTTTTGCTTTTGGTATTGTAGTTTTTTTCTTTACTTTTTTTGTTATATTCATTTTTTTCAATTGTTTTCTTCTTTTTTTTGCTTTTATTAGGAGCTGTTTTCTCTGGTAAAGTTTTAATACCAATGATTATTTCTTTATCTAAATCTAAAGTCATTTCATCTTTGGTATTTCTTTTTTTATTGTTTTCCTTGGTTTTTCTTGTCATTTTTAATCTTCACCTTCTTTTAAAATAATTTTTGCTCCTAATTTATTTAATTTTTTGTCTATATTTTCATATCCTCTTAAAATGTACTCTATATTAGTTACTGTTGTAATTCCTTTTGCTGCAAGCCCTGCTAAAACTAAACAGGCTCCACCTCTTAGGTCTGTGCTTTTTACTTTTGCACCAGATAATTTTCTAACTCCCTTTATAACTGCGGTTTTTCCTTCTATAGTAATTTTTGCACCCATTTTTTTAAGTTCTGGCACATAACGATATCTGTTTTCAAATATGTTTTCTATTATAACGGAAGTACCTTTTGCAATAGTTAGTGTACTTGCTAAAATAGATTGCATATCTGTTGGGAAGCCTGGATATGGCATTGTTTTAATATCTACTGCTTTTAATTTTTTAGGTGCCTGCATATATATTTTTTTGTTTTCTATATTTATTTTACAGCCCGCTTCTTCAAGCTTATTTATTAATGGTGTAATGTGCTCTGGTGTTTTATAGTTTAAGCAAATGCTTCCACCTGTAATAGCTCCTGCGCAAAGAAGAGTACCTGCTTCTATTCTATCTTCCATAACAGTGTAGCTAATGTCTTTTAACCTTTGAACTCCTGTAATTTTAATAATATTTGTTCCTGCGCCTTCTATTTTTGCGCCCATTTTGTTTAAGCATTTAGCTAAATCTACAATTTCTGGCTCCATTGCTGCATTTGTAATTTGTGTAGTTCCTTCTGCATAAATGCTTGCTAAAATAATGTTTTCAGTTGCACCTACACTTGGAAAATCTAAGTTTATATTTGCCCCTATTATTTTATCACATTTACATGTAATAAATCCAGAGTCTTCTATAATATTTATTCCTAATTTTTCAAATGCACTTAAATGTAGGTCAATAGGTCTTGAGCCAATATCACATCCTCCTGTTTGTGATAGTTTGTGGGTACATAAATTTTAAGTGAAAGGCTAATCCGCCGTTTTCGTATAATTCATTATACATCATATCATTTAAGTTGTACAAGCTTTTTTCTTCTTTTGTTATTTCTTTTGGATCAAATACAACTATTTTATCAAAAATCAAAGAAAGTTCTTCTTTTGTGAGTCCATTTTTCTTAATATCATCTATTGCCTTAAATATTAAGTCTTCTTTATCTTCTAGCTTATTTAAGCTATTGAATTTGCTTTCTACTTCTTGCAATTTTTCTTTTTCGTAATTTATTTTCTTTTCTAGTTCTTGCTTTTTATCCTTGTATATAAATTCTGGTATTAAATCATTTAACTTATCTTCATAAACTTGTTTAAATTGTTTTTCTAATTTTTCTAGGGTTTGTTTAGATTTATTTAAGTCTTTTTCAAGTGATGATTTATTAGTTGATATTGCTTTTGTGTTATTCATTACAAAGCTTTTAAATTCTGGATTACTTACTAAATTATCTATATAATCATTTACAATTTGGTCTAAATACTCAATTCTTATTCTGTGTGGTGTGCAGCCATAATTTTTTCTTATATTTTTCTTAATAGCCCCTTCATTACTATATTTTTTGCACAGGTAACTATCCGGCCTTTTTCTTGTGCCTGTGCTTCCTTTTCTTTTATACATTGGAGTTTTGCATCTTCCACAATATAAAAGTCCGGAATACAAGTTGTTTTCTACATCTACAAATTTAAATCCGTTATTGTATTTATCACTTTCTTTTTTTCTTTTTGCTCTAATTTTTTGCACTTTTTCAAATAGTTCTTTATCTATAATGGGCTGATGATGATTTTCAATTATTGTCCACTCTTGCTTAGGCTTTACTCTTGTTTTTTTAGATTTAAAACTTAATTTTTCTGTGTGTCCTCCAACATAGTCACCTACATATCTTTTATCATCTAATATTCTTACAATATGTTGTGCTTGCCAATTTTCTGCTTTTTTTGCATTGGCAAAGTTTCTAGATTTTGATGGGGTAGGTATCCCTTTTTTATTTAAATAAGTTGCAATTTTTTTATATCCCCAATCTTTAGAATATAACTCAAATATTTCTTGTACTATGGCGGAAGTTTCTTCATTTATAACTAGCTGTTTTCCATTTTTATTATAACCGTATATTGCTTTCACAAGTAAATCTCCTTCTTCTATTTTGTGTCTTAAATTTCTTCTTATATTTTTGCTATCATCTCTTGCTCTTCTTTCATTAAACCATGCATATAAGCCAAACATTTCCTCATTGTATTGCTCGTCTTCAAATATTATTTCAACATCTTGTTCTTCTAGATATTCTACAAATTCTAACGCTTCTCTTTGATTTCTTCCAAGTCTTGCAGAGTTTTTAAAAACTATTACATCTATTTCTTTTTTTCTTGCTCTTTCTTTTATATCGTCAAATCTACTAAAGTCTGTTCCACTTTTATCATCGTCCATTATTATATCTACAATTTTGGTATACCCATGACTTTTGCAGTATTTTATAAGCAAATCTCTTTGTGTTTCTATTCTTTCATAATTTTCACCATAGTCATCTCTACTTTCTCTGCAATATATTACTACTCGTTTTTCATTATTTTGTTTTTGCATGGTATACCCCCAATTTGCCTTATTTGAGTTAATGTATCAATAGCATATTAGTTATTATTTTGTTTTATTGTTGCTATTATATATAAAAAGTTCTAAAATTTCAAGTTATTTACTTAGAAATTTTAGAACTTTTTTTACTTGACGCTTTTTTAAGTTGACTACAAATTGTTGCCAACTGTAATGTTTTTTACTTATATTTATTTAACTTATTTTCTTTTCTTAAATATTCTTTCCTAAAGGTGTTTTTATTGTTCTGCACCAGAATTTAACTTTCTTATATCTTTAGCATTTTTATCCGATACAACTTTTTTTCCTGTTTCTTTTTCTAATTGTTCTTTTGCAATTCTTGCAATATTCCCACCTTTTATAACAGAATCTTCTGCTTCCTCAAATCCTTTTTTAGTTTTACTTTTAGATATCTCTGTAGAAGATGTTTCTGCTAGCATATTTAAAACAAGCTCCATATTAGTCATATTATCTCGTAAGTTTTCTTTTTTTAATCCTTTAAGATTTTTGTATTCTTTTACTGAATATCCACTCCAAGCTTGTGTTAAAATATTTGTCAATATTGCAAAATCTTTGCCTGCATTTATTCCTTTTGCTTTTAATTCATCTGTAAATTCTTTTCTTATATCTATTGTTTTTAGTCTTTGATTTATCCATTCTTCTGAATAACCTTTTCTTCTGTATATATCTAATGCTCTATT
>CANQCT010000068.1 GCA_947589835.1 uncultured Clostridia bacterium | reverse complement strand
TTTAATGCTTAAAAAATATTCTCTTGTTAATTCTCAAGATATTAATATTATTAAGCTTAGACGCCTTTCAAGATTTAAACTTGAAATGGTTCAACAACAAACTAGAATTAAAACTCAATTAACAGCTTGCTTAGATATTGTATTTCCAGAGCTTTCTAGCTTCTTTAAAGGTAATTTGCACTTAAAAGTCTCTTATGCTTTACTAGAAAAATATTCTTCTGCTAAAGCTATAGCTCATTGTAGAATTGATGGCTTAACTAATTTACTATACAACAATTCTAAAGGCAAATACAACTATGATAAAGCCTTACAATTAAAAGCTTTAGCTAAAGATAGTATTGGCTTAGATAATCCTGCTATTGAGATACAAATACAATGTTTAATTAAGCAATTAAGACTTTATCAAAATCAAATTAAAGACATTGATTTTAGCATTATGACACTAATGGAATTACTAAATTCACCTATTCTTACTATCCCTGGTGTTGGCTATACTTTAGGAGCTATGATTATTAGTGAAATTGGTGATATTAAAAGATTTAGCAACCCTTTTAAATTGCTAGCATTTGCTGGTTTAGATCCAGTTGTTAAACAATCTGGAAATTTTCAAGCCTCATCAATGAAAATTTCTAAACGTGGTTCCACTTACCTTCGCTATGCAATCTATAGAGTTGCTTTTTTAATTATATACAATAATGAGACTTTTCACAACTACTATCTTTCAAAACGTTCACAAGGTAAGACTCATAGAGTGGCATTAGGGCATGTTTGTAATAAATTAGTTAGAGTTATCTTCAAAATTCTAACTGATAATACACCTTTTAATTTAAGCTAACAACTATGCAATTTTCAAAGTACATATTTACATTATTTAACAGTTTTAAAAAATGATTTTTGGAACTGTTATTAGTCATGCAAATTTTTATCTAACAAATTATTAAAAAAATTTTTTAGAAAAACTATTGACAATTAATAGTTAGTCTTTCTTTGCTCACAAGGCACACATAGTAATGAAAGATTTTGTATTCTTTCAAACTAAATTAATTCCTTATTAAAATATTTAGGCTTTAAAAAGTGCCTATAAACTTTGATATTAGAATTTTAACACACCATATAAAAAATAACAAGATTTATACTTGCCATTTTATAAAAAGTGGAATATACTAATAAAAAAAGTAAGGAGATAACTTAATTTGGAACCATTATTTAAAAATAAAACTACTTTATCTAAAAAGAATTATATTGAACTTGTAAAATTTCATCAAAAGAAAAATAATTGGAAGTATTTTTTATATACTGCTTTTTATGCTATTTTATTTGTTTTTTGTATTGCTATTCAAATAGCATCTAAATACTATCTTCCTGCTATTATATTATTTTTGTGTTTTGTTGGATTTTTAGCATATAGGTTTATTGAGCCATATTATAAAACTAAAAAGGAATTTCAAAGTGAAAAAGTTCAAAAAAATTTAGTTAATTATTATTTGTTTTATGAAAAATATTTCAAAATAAAAAATAAAATGGGTAGTTTTAAATTAAGATATCATAAAATATATAAAGCTTATGAAAATGAGAACTTTTTTTATTTGTATGTAAATAAAGACTATGCTTTTATATTAGAAAAATCTGGTTTTGTAATTGGTGACGAAAACTTATTTAAAAAATTTATAAAAAATAAATTAGGATTTAAATTTAAGGAAAATTAATAAAAATTTAAATTCTGTTTTGAGCTAATTATTGTTTGAATTTCTACAATATAATTATTTTTTATTTCATATAAAATTAGCCATTGTTTGTATAAAATATATCTAAAACTTGTATTGTAATAAGTTGGAAAAGCATACGGGAAATACTTTAATGTTTGAATTTTCTTTGAAATTTGAATATAAAAATTTTCAGCTGCTATTGGATTTAATAAGCTATATTTTATGTAAGAATATATATAATCCAGCTTTATGTTTGCATAGTTCGAATATTTAATTTTATATAACTCTTCTACTGTAATCATCTCCTAAAAACATAGCATCCATTTCCTCTTGAGTATATGTTTTATTGCCATTTCTTTCTTGTTCCATTTTTGCCATTTCTAACTCTCTATCAATTAATTCTTTTAATTCTTGACTGAAGTTTAATTCTTTTCCTAATTTCATAACTAATCACCTCTTACTTATAGTTTTACCACAAAGTAATATAAAATGCAAGAATTTTCGATTGACAAAATTCGACATTTTAAGCTTAATATTAATTTTTTAAAAATTATGTAGACTTTTTATAAAAATATTGATATAATTATAACATCCTATTTTGAAAGTGAGGTTTTTCCTTATGGAAAAAAGTAAAACTCCATTGGAATGGAAAACTAAAATTCCAATGGTACGGCTTCCCGATGGAACATTAGCTTATGACTGTGACATTTTTGGAGGTGACAACGTAGATTTATCTCAGTTTGACGATCTTCGCATTACTGGAAACCTTTCTCTTGGAAATGATGCACATCTTCACAAAGTAAACGTTGGTGGCAGTATTTTTATTGGAGCTAAGTCTATGACTTTTGAACTTACTGCTGGTGAGAACATTATTATTGGTGAACATTCTGCGAGTATCGGCACTTGCATAAGTGCCGATGGAGACATTGTTTTAGGTTGCTGGTCTCACATTTTGGGACACCTAATAGCTTTTGGTGATATTACTTTGGACAATTACACAAGTACATTTGATATCATTACTAATCAAAACATTACTATTGGTAATAGTTCTGATGTACTTAATGTAATTGCTGGTGGAAATATTATCATAGGTGACAATAGTTCGGCTACCAGTGTATGTGCTAATGGTGATATTACTTTTGGCTTAGATCCATTAATAAGTTGTAATGTATATGCTAAAGGTAATATTACTTTCGGAACTTCTGTAAAAGTTTTGGGTTCCGTAACTGCCGGTAAGTCTATTAAAAATCATCCAGTAAAATTTGTTATCATTTAGGCTTACGAACACGAGGCCTCACACAAGAAGCTTCTAAATAGGAGCTAAAACCAACCCCACCTAAGCTAATCTTAGATGGGGTTTAAATTATTATTTTAGAAAATATTAATTCTTTGTAATATTTTTAAATATTGCTGTCATCTTTATTTTTATACATTTTAATCATATCTTTTAAACTTACCCTGCTTCCATAATTTAAAATAGCATTTGAGTAAATTTTAATAGATACATTTGCAATTATTAAAATAGTAGCAATTAATATTGCTATAGATATTGCAATTTGAGATGTAGTTGCAATTCCCATCATAATTCTAAATGGCATACAAAATGGTGCTGAAAATGGGAATATTGAAGCAAACTCATTTAAACTGCTATTTGGATTAAGCATAGTAAAATACGATAAGTAAAACCCTATTACCGCAACAATTGCAACTGGTCCATTAGCAGTTTGTACATCTTCTGGCTTGCTTACTGTTGACCCTGTTAATGCATATAAAAGTGCAAAAGTAGCATATCCTAAAATAAAGTAAATAATAGTAAATATTCCAAGTTTTGGTGTAATTTGAGAAACATCTAATACACTTTCTAACATTCCTTCTGGCAAGCAGTAATTAGCACATATTAGCGAAGTAGCTACTATAACTATTATTTGTATAAATCCTACTATTCCTATGCCTATTGTTTTTCCAAGCACAATAGTTTTTGGCTTAGTAGATGTAACAAGTGTTTCCATAATTTTTGAAGTTTTTTCCGTAGTAATAGAGCTAGAAACTTGATAAGCGCAAAAGTAAATTGCATAAAATAATACTAAAGATAATAGCATCATAACTATTACATTTCCTTTTACTACAGCTTCTTCTGTTTGCTTTAATTCAAATTCAAAGTTTGGCTCTAAACTTGCAATTTGTTCCTCAGATAAATTTAACTTTGATAATTGTAAATTTTTATAAAGTTCTATAAAAGTATTTTGTAAATCTTCTGGAACTCCATCCATCATTGTCATATCTTCTACAATGTACTCAAGTTTTATTCCATTTGTTGCTTTTGAAATAATTATAGCATCTTCTATGTCTCCATTTTCTATTTTTGTTTTAATTTCATCAAAGCTTATTTCCTTATTTTCTATTTGAAAGTCATATCCTAAATTCATAGAATTTAAAGTTTCTAAAGTTCCCTCATATAAATTTTCACTATCTATTATTAGTTCTTTGCTTGTTTCTAGTTCTTCGTTATTTTTTGAAGTAAATCCATTTAAAATGTTTGGAATGTTAAATCCCACAATAATCATTAATATAATAATTAAATTTGAAACTAAAAAAGTTTTCTTTTTTAGCATTTCTTTAATTGTAAAAGTAGCTACAAGTATTAGGTCTTTCACTATTTATCACCTACCTTTTCAATAAAAATATCGTGTAAACTTGGTTTCATAATTTCAAATTTTTCTACTTTAATATTATTTTTTGTAAGCAAATCAAATAACTTGTAGCCATCTTCCTCACTGCTAATTTTAATATTATAGTCGTTATCTTTGCTATTATATATTTCAAGACCTGCTTGTTTAACAATATCATCCACATTTTGCTGTGTACTTAAAGAAAGTTTATTTGCTGGATACTGCTTTTTTATTTCTTTTAAATTTCCTTGTAAAACAGTTTGCCCTTTGTTTAAAATTAAAATATCTGATGCAAACTCCTCTATAGAATGCATTTGATGGCTAGACATTATTATATATGTACCTTTTTTTACTAACTCTATAATTACATTTTTAAGAAGTTCTGTATTAACTGGATCTAATCCACTAAATGGTTCATCTAATACTAAAAGCTCTGGATCGTGTAAAATTGCTGTAATAAATTGTATTTTTTGTTGATTACCTTTTGACAATTTTTCAGGCGTAACTTGTAAATATTCTTCTACCTCTAATTTTTTTGCCCAGTAAAGCAGGTTTTCCTCTGCTTTTTGTTTATTCATTCCTTTAAGCATAGCAAAATACATAAGTTGGTCATATATTTTAGTTTTTGGGTATACTCCTCTTTCTTCTGGCAAATACCCAAAATTAACATGTTTTCTTTTTACCTCTTTTCCATTCCAAGTAATTTCTCCACTATCCTTTTTTAAAATACCTAAAATCATTCTAATTGTAGTGGTTTTACCAGCTCCATTTGTTCCTAAAAGTCCAAAGACCCCTGGTTTTGGCATTTCAAAGCTTATGCTATTTACTACTTTTTTTCCTGCAAAACTTTTATCTACATTTTTTACTATAAGTCCCATAAAAGTATTCCTTTCTTTTTACTTATTTTTTTATAAAAATACAAGGCATTTATTAATACCGCGTAATTTATTACATAAATATTTATTTTTATATATCAGTAGTCATTCAGTGTTTAGTATATTTTTGTGGAACGATTGGGCTACAAGTTACGAACTCTCTTGTTCTCTTTATAAAGTTATTATATATGTATTAAATAAAAATTTCAATAATGCTATATAAATTTTAAATAATTTATAGTATAATTATTTTACATTGAACTAGGAGAATATATATGTTAAAAGAAATAAAAATTGAATTAACTAATAAATGCTCTAGAAATTGTATGCACTGCTCTAGTAATGCTACAAATAATATTAATAATTTGAAAGAGTTAAATTTTGAAGATGTTTGCAAAATTATAAAAGAAGCAAAACAAATTGGAGTTCAAACTATTGTTTTTACTGGTGGAGAGCCTTTAATGTATGATGGACTTCCTAACCTTGTAAAACTAACTTCAAAATTAGGAATGAAATCAACTCTATATACATTTGCTTATAGAACTGATGAAACTTTAAATAAATATAAAAATTTAATAAATCTAGGATTAAATAAAATAATTTATTCACTTGCAGATTCTTTATCAAATGAAACAGATATATCAAGCTATGATAAAGAGTGTTTTTTTGATAAAGTTTTTGAAAATAATGATGCTAAACTTGGTTTTCATTATACTGTTTCAAAAAATTCATTTCTTAAATTAGAAACAATATTAACTGAAACTATTAATACATTTAATAATAAAAAATATTTTGAAAAGGTAAGTCTTTTGAGATTTGTTCCACATGGTAAAGGAACAACAGATATGGATTTATCCAAAGAAGATTTATTAACAATTAAAAATCTTTATTTAAATTTAAATAATAAAAACAGAATTAGATTAGGTACACCTTGGAATATACTTGGTATTGAAAATACACCTTGTATCATTGCAGATGAAATAATGATTATTGGATTTGATGGAATAGCATACCCATGTGATTCAATTAAATATTTTACTAAACTAGGAATTAGTGGAAATATAAAAGAGAACTCATTGATGGAAATGTATACTTCAGATTACTTTAGTAATATACGAAAATTTAATACCGATAATTCTTGCTCATCTTGTGAACAATATTCTATATGTAAAAGTGGCTGTATTGGTCAAAAGATAATTGCAAATTATACTG
>CANQCT010000067.1 GCA_947589835.1 uncultured Clostridia bacterium | reverse complement strand
AGTTATACATTAAGGGCTTGTGTAAGAATAAATTATATTTACTATTCTCATAATTGCATTTAACTTTTCACTTGACGAGATTATACGATGAATAATTTAATATAAAAAAATGTTGACAAATCAATAAAATGCTGATATTGTAGTAGTCATAAAAACTAAATGTAAAAAGAAAGGAGCAAGTGATATATTTTAAAATATATCATGAACGAAAAATGAAAGAAGAAACTAATTTAAAAAATGAAACAGAACTAAAAGAAAATATTGACCAAAAAAGTGAAGAAACCAATCCAAAAGAGGAAATAGCCCACAAAGAAGGAATTAATTTAAAAAAAGAAATAAACCTAAAAGAAGAAATTGACTTAAAAAAGAAAATAGAGGAAATTGACCTAAAAAAAGAAAAAGAAGAAATACTAAAAAAAGGAGAAAAAACTGTATCAGAATTTAAAAAATTCATAGCAAAAGGAAACGCAATGGATTTAGCCGTTGGTGTTATTATAGGTTCTGCATTTGGAAAAATAGTATCATCAATAGTAGATGACATTTTAATGCCAATTATAGGTGTAATAATAGGCGGAATAAACTTTAGTAATTTAAGCATAAAAATAGGTGAAGCAACTATAACATATGGAAACTTCATACAAAATGTAATAGACTTTTTAATAATTGCAGTTTGCATTTTTGCTATTACAAAACTACTTGGAAAATTAAATAAAAAGGTAGAAAAACAGCCAGATCCAGAACCTGTAAAAGAGCCAAATACAGTTTTATTAGAAGAAATAAGGGACCTATTAAAAGACAAAAAAGAAGTGCAATAATAAACAATTTATAGTATAACTAGCAAATTAAAAGACAAAAAAGAAGCAGAATAGTAAATCATTTATAATACAGCTAGCAAATTAAAAGAAAAGATAGGCAGAATAATTTAATAAATATAGCACAGTTAGCAAACATAAATAAAACTATACAAAAGCAGAGAATAAAACATAAAAAATCACAAAAAGCAGGGAGAAAAAATGCAAGAAGAAAAACTAAATAAACTATATTTTGAATGCATACAAGAGCTTGAAAATATAGGAATAAACATACAAAACGAAAAAATAATAGGAACCATCGACATCAAAATTTCAGCAAGAAACAACAAAAGATATGGCTGTTGCAAACAAGAAAATCCCGATAAAAAGTATAAAGTAATACAAAAAATAGGGCACCGCAAAATTATAAAATACGAAAAATTCAATACACATCATATTGAAATTAGTAAGTGGGTAATGCAATTAAACGATAACATTATAAAAAATACAATAATACATGAACTCATACATTGCATTCCATTTTGCAATAATCACGGGAGTGAATTTAAAAAATATGCTAAATATATAAATAAAAAATTAGGCTACAACATCACCACAAAAGGAAATAAGGAAGCAGACTATTTAGCAAGTAACCTTGAATTTAAAGAAGAAAATAACTATAAATATAAAATAATATGTCAAAATTGCGGACAAATAATTTATAGAAAAAGATTTAACAAAAATCTAATCAACTCATATAAATGCGGAAAATGTGGTGGAAAACTAAAATTAACCTAAAAAATCAAAAAGCTAAAAACAAAAAAGTTAATTACATTAAAGCTTAAATAGTACTATTTAAGTGGGTTAGCCATATATAATATACCCATAAATGTAGACACAATAAAACCATTAACAGATAACAAAAACCATAATATTTAACACAGGAATAAAAAGTCGAACGCCGTAGAAAAAAGTCGAACAATCCTCAAAATTCAATAAAAATAGTAAAAAAATCAAAAAACTATTGATTTTAAAAATAAAATTGTGTATTATCTAATGCATAGAAAAATTATAAAAAATTTTCTATGCATTAAATTTTTCTAAATATTAAATATTATATATTATATATTAAACATTAAACATATTAAATTAATAATTCATAAATTTCAAAAGCGCAATTTAAATCCAAAATACTTAAACTCAAATCAATTTATATTTATACAAAAAGGAGCACAAAAATGTTATCAACCGTAAAAACTATGGCCTTACACGGATTAGAAGGCTTTTTAATTGATGTACAGGTAGATGTATCTGCCGGTATGCCCTCATGGGACATTGTAGGCTTGCCAGATACCAGTGTAAAAGAAGCCAAAGAAAGAATAAGAACTGCAATCAAAAATTCAGGGTATGAACTATTCAGCAGAAAAATAGTAATCAATTTAGCACCAGCAAATATAAAAAAAGAAGGCTCAATGTATGATTTACCAATGGCAATAGGAATACTAAAAAGCATAGATGTCATTTACGCAAAACAACCCGAAAATATTCTAATGATAGGCGAACTTTCCTTAAATGGAAACCTAAATCCAATTAATGGAGCCCTACCAATCTGCATAGAAGCTAAAAAAATGGGAATTAAAAAAATAATAATGCCAAAGCAAAATGTAAAAGAAGCCTCAATAATAAACGGAATTGAAATTTTAGGAGCATATGATTTAAGTGAAGTAGTACATTATCTAAATAATGATACAAAAATTACCACAAGCCACACCACTTGGGAACAATGCCTAGAAAACGGAAAAAAATATCCATTAGATTTTTCAGAAGTAAAAGGACAAGAAAATGTAAAAAGAGCAGTAGAAGTTGCAGCAGCCGGAGGGCATAACTGCCTGTTAATTGGAAGCCCGGGCTCAGGAAAAACTATGATAGCAAAAAGAATTCCATCAATATTACCAGACCTAAGCTTTGAAGAAGCATTAGAAATCACAAAAATTCACAGCATTGCAGGCACACTAAAAGAAGATGTACCAATAATTATAAATAGGCCATTTCGATCACCACATCATACAATTTCAGCCACTTCGCTTGTAGGAGGCGGTAAAATGCCAAAACCAGGAGAAATCAGTTTAGCACATTACGGCGTTTTATTTCTTGACGAACTTCCAGAATTTAATGGACACACTTTAGAAGTATTAAGAGGCCCATTAGAAGATAAAACAGTAACAATCAGTAGAATAAATGGAACCTTAACATATCCTTGCGATTTTATGCTTGTAGCATCTATGAACCCGTGCCCATGCGGATACTATGGCTCACAAGAAAAAGAATGTACTTGCACTATGCAAGCAATTACAAAATATATGGGAAAAATAAGTGGACCATTATTAGACAGAATAGATATCCAAATAGAAGTAACTCCTGTAAAATATAAAAAACTAGAAAATAATGAAAAAGAAGAAACATCAGAACAAATAAAACAAAGAGTTAACAAAGCAAGGCAAATACAAAGAAATAGATATAAAGAAGAAAAAATATATTCAAACTCTAACTTAACACCAAAATTAATTGAAAAATATTGCAAACTAGATAAAGAAAGTAAAAGCCTTTTAGAAATAGCTTTTAATAAATTAGGTTTAAGTGCAAGAGCCTATGGCAGAATATTAAAAGTAGCAAGAACAATAGCAGACCTAGAAAACTCAGAACAAATACAAAAAGCCCATATTGCAGAAGCAATTGGCTATAGAAACTTAGACAAAAAATATTGGAAAAATTAAAGAAAGAAAAGTAAAAAATAAGCAACAGAAAGTTAAAACCAAGCAGTAAAAAAATGAACAGTGAAAATCTAAAATCAAACAGTAAAAAACTAAAACCAAACAACTAGAAAAGCTAAGAGCCAAACCAATAAAATAGTAAATAACTAACAAAAAAAGGACAATAACAAAAATGAAAATAATACAAAAAGAAGACAAAACTTACCCAGAAAAATTATTAAAAATAAAAGACCCACCAAATCAGCTGTATGTAGAAGGAAACATTAATCTATTAAACCAAAAATCCATTGCAATAGTAGGAAGCAGAGTAGCAACAGACTATGGAAAAAACTGTGCAAAATTATTTTCAGCACAGCTTTCTAATCAAGGCTTCACAATCATAAGTGGCCTAGCAGTTGGAATAGATAGCATAGCACATATTTATTCAATGGAAGAACAAGGCAAAACAATAGCTGTTTTAGGAAGCGGTTTTAATAACATTTATCCAGAAGAAAATTATTACTTATATAAAAAAATACTTGAAAATGATGGCTGCATTATAACAGAATATCCACCAGAAACACCAAAAAGCAAAGAAAACTTTCCAAAAAGAAATCGTATTATTAGTGGCTTATCAATTGGCGTATTATTAGTAGAAGCAAAATATGGAAGCGGAGGAGCAATAACTGCAAAACTTGCAATAAAACAAGGAAAAGAACTATTTTGCATACCCAATAGAATAGATGAAAAAACAGGCTATAGCACAAACTTATTAATAAAACAAGGAGCAAATTTAGTAACTTCTCCACAAGACATTATAGACTTTTACCTAGAAAACGGCATAAATGCAAAGCCACAAGAATGCAAATCACCAAATTTAGAACAATATGAAGGAATTTATAACCTATCGCAAGATTTAGAACAATATAAAGAAATTTATAACTTAATAGGAGAGCTTCCAATATCAGCAAATGAACTTGCAAAACTAACAAATAAGCCAATTACAAAAATCTCAGAAGCTTTATGTATGCTAGAAATAGAAGGACTAATAAAGCACATTCCAGGAAACAAGTATGCAAGAAATTAAAATAAGGAGAAACACCAAATGTATGAAAGACACGAACTTGGTAAAGAAGGAGAAGAATATGCAACAAAATATTTACAAAGCAAAGGCTATAAAATAATACAAAAAAATTTTCAATGCAAACAAGGAGAAATAGACATTATTGCAAAAGAAAAAGAAGAATATGTATTTATAGAAGTAAAAACCAGGCAAAACTTTCATTATGGAACACCCGCTGAAGCAGTAACAGAAAAAAAGCAAAACAATATATGGAATGCCACAAAATACTATATATATTCCCATCATTTAGAAAATAAATACATAAGATTTGATGTAATAGAAATTTATAAAAACAAAGGTAAGTTCTATTTAAATCATATAAAGCAAATAAAATAAAAAAGTATGAAAAAATAGAATAATTAACTGTAAAAAAGTATGAAAAATAAAATAATTTAACTATAAAAAACAAAAAATAATTAACAAAAAAATAATAACACAATTAAACCAGCAAAACATACATCCAAACAGCAAATAACATAATTAGTAAAACTAAAATAATAACAAACCAAAACTCTTTTCATAAAATATACAAAAATGAAAGGAGTTTTATTTATGAATCAAAAAAACTTAATAAAAATATGCTTTACATTTTTGCTAACATTCATCTTTATAATTTACATACTACCAGTGCCAATATTTGCATTTGGACCATCAAGTGATGAAATATATCAAGGAATTGATGTAAGCACATATCAAAGAAATATTGATTTTGCAAAAGTAAAACAAGCAGGAATAGAAATAGTATATATAAAATCAAGTGAAGGCTCAAGCCTCGTAGACCCACTATTTGAAACAAACTATAAAAAAGCAAAGGAGAATAATTTAAAAGTAGGATTTTATCACTATGTAACTGCAAGAACAGAAGAACAAGCAAGAAAACAAGCCGAATTTTTTATTTCTACAATATCTGGAAAAGTAGCAGACTGTAGACTAGCAATGGACTTTGAAAGCTTTGGCAATCTTCCAAAACAAGAAATAAATAAAATAGGCTTAGCCTTTTTAAAAAGAGTAGAAGAATTAAGCAAAAAAGAAGTAGTAGTATATAGCAATGCTTACACCGCAAATAACACCTGGGATCGGAGAAATTTTAAATTATCCATTATGGATAGCACAATATGAAGTAGAAGAACCTCAAAACAATGGAACCTGGAGCTCGTGGGTAGGCTGGCAGTACACAGATGTAGGAGAAGTAGAAGGAATAGAAACCTATGTAGATAGAGATAAGTACACAAAAGAAATATTCTTATCAGATACATCCAAAATACCAACACCAGAAGAGCCAACAAAGCCGGTAGAACCAACGAAACCAGAAGAGCCAACAAAGCCAGTAGAGCCAACAAAACCAGAAAACCCAGAAAATCCAGAAGAACCAGAAAACCCAACCGAGCCAGAAGAGCCACAAAGCACAAAAACTATAACAATAAAAAAAGGAGACACCCTATCATGCTTAGCAATAAAATATAACACCACAGTAAAAGAACTTGTAAAACTAAATAACATTAAAAACCCAAACCTAATTTATGCAGGAGAAAAACTAATCGTACCCTACAAAAAAACAAGTAATAATAGCACACAAATATACATTGTACAAAAAGGAGATACATTATCAAAAATAGCCCAAGAATTTAATACAACAGTTACCAAAATAGCAACTGATAACAACATTAGCAACATAAATTTAATCCATCCAGGCCAAGAACTTAAAATGCAAAACTCCTCTTTATGCCACGACTGCGGACATATAATATATACTGTGCAAAAAGGAGATTCGCTATGGAAAATAGCAAGAAAAAACAATACTACTATTGCAAATATTGTAAGACTAAATAGAATAAAAAATCCAAATTTAATATATCCAAACCAAATGTTTAGAATGCGCTAAATAAATATTCGCTTGAAATCTGCTAGCTATACCATACTTACTAGTCATTATTTACATTATAGAAAAATATTTTTAAACCCAAGTATACACCAAATTATGTTTACCCTCATAAACTATACTATGATAAATTAAATATTAGGAGGTACTTATGAAAAAAGTATTAGAACTAAAAAATGTAAGCAAAAAGTACCAAGCAAAAAATGGGGAAATA
>CANQCT010000066.1 GCA_947589835.1 uncultured Clostridia bacterium | reverse complement strand
ACCTGGAACGGGCTCGAACCGTCGACCTCTAGCGTGACAGGCTAGCGTTCTAACCAACTGAACTACCAGGCCATAAACTTTTAATAAAAAAATATTTAGCAATACTAAATATTTTTAGAAAATGGTGGGCGCAATAGGGCTCGAACCTATGACCTCCTGCTTGTAAGGCAGATGCTCTCCCAGCTGAGCTATGCGCCCATTTCCGATGACTTTCTAAGTATACTAAATTTTAAAAAGATTGTCAATACATATTTTAAAAAAATTTCAATTTATTTTTAAAAAACAGAGGCCCCTAATTAGGAAGCCTCTGCCTTTTTTCACGTCTCTATAATTAATGCATAAGTTCCTGATAGTACTCTTCGAGTAACACCAAGTACTCATTAGCATTTTCAATAGAAACATCTGACATGCACTCTCTTACAAGAGAGTAAAATTCCTCTTTCACCTTCTTTTCTTCATCGGTAAGGATTTTTTTCTTTTTACCTTTCTGGTGGCTAAACTTACCGTCAGAATATTTTGTTTCAACTTCTTGCCTAAACAAATACTTTATTGCCTCATCTGTATTAAGGTTTGCAGTTTCTTCATCATCTACAATTTCCAAAGATACTGTGCTTCCTCTTTTCAGAAGACATACATGAGCAAGTATAGGCTCATTGCTGTAACCACCATTTTTGGTAGTTAACACCGTTTCTCCGAGTTTGCTTTGATTTTCCAAAGCGGCTTCAATGGTTGCTACATTTATATTTGAGTACTGATACTTTTTTTGTTTACGAATACTCTGAATACGGTCATACTCCACAGCACTTTTCAAAGATTCAATGCTTTCTCTTATATAGCTTATATGGGTTTGTGTTATTCCATTGTACAAAAAATATACTTTTCTTCCATTATCCAAAAAAAGTTGGACATCTCCTTTACTGTTATATAATTCTTCATCGCTTATAAAAATGCATGGTTTTCTGCCTGTACTAGACCCCCAGTAATAAACATCATACTCTTTTTGGTTGAATAATATTGTGGATTGCCTGTACTCTTCGTACCTCTGCGTATTGTAGCCAATTCTCAGGTATTCTTCGTTTTGCTCTCTAATTAGTCTTCTCTGTTCTTCATATTCTGCCTTAAGTCTATTATAATCCGGATGATTTTTTTCAATATGTATTTCATCTTTTATATTATGCCCAGCGAAGAATAACCGAGTTAGTACTACAACAGCATCGTCTCCAACTGAATAGCTGAGACTTGTTTCTTTTCGGATCGAATTCGGAGAAATCTCAAGGAGTGTGTCAGCATCAATCTTACTTGCAAAGCTTACAAGAGTCATACTTGTGCGGAAGCCATAGCGATCCTCGAATTCAATTTTCTTCGGCTTGCCTACTACAATAGCTCCTGAAGTATAAACTCCTACGCAGCTTTTCCTATCAAGTTTAAGCGAACACTCCTCTATTCCTTCAAATTCAATTCGACCGCCCCAAGTACTGCTACTAATGTAGATATGTGAAACTAATCCAGAAAGGCAGGATTTTAAAATTGCTTCCCTATCATCGGCGTCTGTCATATCTACGACTCCATCCAATGCTTCGTGAAGCTTTTGAATATGTTCTTTGATCTTGAAGAAATTTTTCTTCTTGATTCCTAAACCTTCAAAATCAATCCAGTCCATTTGGTTTATTTTATTCCACACATCAAGTTCTGCTAACAGGTCGCTTGTACTCTCGTTTGTAAATTGTCTGTAGTTTCCTTCTTTGCTTAAAAGACCTCCCATTTCTATTATGGCTGCAATGGTTATAACCGATTCTGTAACACCATGCTTTTCAGCTTCTATTATCATTCTAGCAAGCTGAACAGATACCGGCATTTTTACCATTTTGTAGCCAATTTCTGTTACTTCGTTGTTTTCATCAATTGTAAATTCATAAGTTTAATTCATTTCTTTTAATGTTTCAATTGCTTTTTGTAGTTGTGTATCATTTTCTTCTGGTATTTCTGATTGATATTCTAAGTCACTTGGTAAATTTACTGTTATATCTGGTTCAATTCCAACTTTATTAATAACATTTCTGTTTGGTGTATAGTATTCATTTGTTGTAACTTTTAAGCCACTTCCATCTGATAGTCTTTGAAGTTCTTGTATAACACCCTTTCCATAAGTTTTTTTACCTACTAAAGTAGCTTTTCCACTATCTTTTAGGGCTCCTGCTAAAATTTCTGAAGCACTTGCAGAATATTCATTCATTAATACTACTGTTGGCATATTTATAATTGGTTTATTTTTAGATTTAGTAATATCTTCATTTCCATTTTTATCCTTTGTAATTAATAATACACTGTCTTTTTCTGTCATAAAATCTGCTATTTTAGTTGCTTCATCTACTATTCCGCCACCATTGTTACGAATATCTATTATTAATTTTTTTATGTTCTTTTTAACAAGTTCTTCATATTTTGTTTTAAATTCTTCTGCGCATTCTCCTTCAAAGTCTGAAATAGCAATATAGCCAATATTATTTTCAATTACTTTAGCA
Source organism: uncultured Clostridia bacterium (assembly GCA_947589835.1). Taxonomy (GTDB): domain Bacteria; phylum Bacillota; class Clostridia; order TANB77; family CAG-508; genus CAG-273. Next base: position 4,287 of record CANQCT010000066.1, on the reverse strand, counting down.
GTAATATGGCTAATTGATACTTTTCTTCTGGTTAATTCTACTGTTTTAGTTTCACCATTACGTAGTATTTCTAAAGTTACTTTTGTGCCAGCTTCACCTTTGATTTTTTTAGATGCCTGTTCTAAATCATCGCCAGAAAATGATTCGCCATTTATTTTGGTTATAAGGTCTCCTGGTAATATTCCAGCTTCTTCTGCTGGTGAATTTTCTATTGGCTCAACAACTACTATAGCATTTTTATCGGTATCCATTGTCATATATATGCCAATTCCTACATAGTTGCCTTCTGTTTCTTCCATTATTTCGTCCATTTCTTCTTTAGTATAATAAGTAGTATATGGATCATTTAAAGCTGCAATATAGCCTTTTATTGCTCCTTCAATTAGCTTTTCATCATCTATTTCGCCTATGTATTTTTTTTCTAATTCAGTTCTAAATTTGGCAAGAGTATTTTCTAAGCCTTCAAATGAATCTGGCTCTTGGTAGCCTAATATTCTACCACTATTAGTTATATATTGATAAGTTGCAAATGCTGTAATCATAGAAGTTATAATTATTGTTATCAATATAAACATTATCCACTTGTATACTTTTTGTGCAGTATTTCTTTCCATTTTGATTCCTCTTTCTTTTTATAATATTAATATAACACTATGAAAGAAGCTGATCTAAAATGTTTATTTTATGTTTTAAATAGTTTATTTCATTTTATTAAACACTTTAGAACACCCTCTTTTATTCAGCTTTTCAAGTTTTAATTTATTCTTATGCAAATTTTTTATATATTCTCACATTATTATATTCTAAATTATTTTACGGTGCTTTTACAAAATTTAAAGGATTTGTTGTAATTCCATTTATTCTAACTTCAAAATGTAAGTGAGGACCTGTTGAATTTCCTGTGCTTCCTACTTCCATAATAACATCGCCTTGTTTGACCTCTGTTCCAACTTTAGTTAATATTTTTTGCCCATGGCCATATAATGTTGTAAGGCCATTTCCGTGATATACCATTACACAATTACCATAAGAGCCTAGCTCTCCAGCATAAGTAACTACACCATCTGCTGTAGCTACAACTGGTGCTCCAAAACCTGCGCTTCCAATATCTATTCCTTGATGAAGCTTAATAATTCCTTCTATTGGATGTTCTCTGGTTCCATAGTATGATGTTATTCTTGTTCCTGTAACAGCTACTGGCCAAATCATTATTCCACCTGTATATTGAATATTAATTTCACCTGTATAGCCATTAAGTTCTTGAATTTTAGCTTCTATTAAAGCCATATCATTTTTATATTTTTGAATTTCATCATTTAATACTTTTTCATTTTCAGATAATTTTTCTACATTTCCTTGTTGCAAGCTTTTGGTATTTTTCAAAATAGTTTCTGTTTGTTCTGCTTGCATTTTTAAAGTTTTTATTTCTGCTGTTTCATTTTGTAATTTTTGCTTTGAAGTTTCTATTATTTTTCTTTTTTGGTCCACTTCATCTATTAAAGCATTATCATATTCTGCTATTTCAACCATAGCATAATACATTCCTAAAAATTCAGATAAACTTTTTGCTGATAGTAAAACTTCTAAATATGCAACATCTCCTTCTTCATATAAAGCAACTAACCTTTTTTTAAGTAATTCATTTCTTTTATTGTATTCGTCTGTGGTTTTTTCTAGTTGCTCAGATGTTTGATTAATAGATGTTTCTAAATTTTCTATTCTTTGGTTTAATTCTATGTTTTCTTGCTCATAGTTTCTTATTTTATCATCAAGTTTTTGTATTTCTAATAATGAGTTTGATATTTCTGTTTGAACATATTCTATTTTAGAATTTATATCTTCTATTTTTTCTTGTGTTTCATTTTTTTGATTTGTTAATTCATTTATGTCGTTTGTATTTAATATATTACTATTTTGTATATTATTTTCTATTTTATTATCGGTTGCAAATGATGCTATAGAAATACTTAATAATAAAACAATCACAAGGAGAACACATACAATTTTTTGTTTTATCATTTTTTGCATTCTCCCTCCTTTTTAACGAAAAATTAAACTTGGCTTACTTAATAAATTACAAGTAAGTGGATTTATTTCTGTCATATAGTATGGTGTTGTTAGAATTTCAAAGTGTAAATGCGCTCCTGAGCCAATTCCAGTATTTCCACTATAACCTATTATACTTCCTCTTTTTACATATTGTCCAGTAGATACTGTGTATCTGCTTAAATGTTGATATCTTGTGTATAAGTCGCTTGCATGTTTAAGTAATACAAAGTTTCCTCTAGCACTTGAACTTGTAGCTTGTAGAACATAGCCATCTGCTGAAGCATATACTGGTGTTCCTATTCCAACAGCAATATCTATACCTCTGTGGTTACTGCTTGCTCCTGCAACTGGTGAGGTTCTAGGGCCAAAGGTTGATGTTATTACATTATAGCCTGAAGATGTATTTGAAAGTGGCCAGCCTAATGTTCCTGCAAAACTTCCACTATAAACTCCTGATGCTTTGTTTGCTTGTTCTCTAATTAATTTTTCTAGTCTACTAATTTCTGCTTTATATTCATCCATTTGTTTTTGAATTTTCTTTTCTTCTGCAGTTAATGTATCAACTTTTGCTTGTTTTGAAACTTTTGCTACTTTTAAGCTATTTTCTTTTGATATTACATCTTTTTTAGTAGAATCTAAATCGCTTTTACTTTTTTCTAATTCTTTTTTAGCTTTTTCAAGATTTTTGCTTTGCTCTTCTATTTCGTCCATTTGCTTATTATCTGCTTCTGCCATTTCTTTCATTCTTACTTCCATTGCAAAATAATCCCAAATGTTATCTGAAGATAGTAATACATCTAAAAATGTAATTTGACCTTCTTCATAAATAGCAACTAATCTATTTTTTAGTAGTTCTTGCTTTTCCTCAAGTTCTTTTTGTAAAGCTTCTATTTCTTTAGTTTTAGTTCTTATATTATTTTCTGTTTTAGCAATTTTATCTTCTAGGTCATCTATTTCTTTTTCATATTGCATAATAGAATCATCTAATTCTTCAATTTCAGTTAATGTGTCCTTTTTTTGGCTAGTTACTTTATTTTTTTCGTCTTCTGCGTCATCTAATTTGCCCTCTATATTTTCTTTTTGGTCTTTATAACTAGCTGCACCTATAATAGGTGTAAATGAGGCTAATAATAGTAATATTGCAAGCATAGTACATATTATTTTTCTTTTCATAAGCAAATTCTCCTTTTTTTCTTTTCATTGATTAATGATTTTGTGTTTTTAATAACTTTTTACTAAATTTTTTGAAAATACTTATTTAATTTACACATCTAAGTATTTTCTCATTGAAATTGCACTTCCTAACGCACCAATTCCAATACCTAAAACTAAGTAAATTATAACTAATGTTCCTAAAATTTCATTTGTGCTTAGTAGTGCTGTGTATATTTTTCCTCTTGCTAGTGATTCTTCTATTTTACCTGCTACATATCCATAGCCTAAGCCAAAAATTAGTGTACATATTAGCACTGCTATTATGCCTATTAACATACCTTCTACCATAAATGGCCACCTTATAAAGCCATTTGTTGCACCAACATATTTCATAATAGATATTTCTTTTCTTCTTGCATGAACTGTTAGCTTTATGGTATTTGTAATAATGAATATTGAAATAAATATTAATATTACTAAAATAGTAATTGTAACAACTTTTACACCATCAGCTAGTTTTAATAATGCATCTATTGTTTCTGACCTAACTACAATTTCTGCTACACATTCTTCGGTTTCAATTTGCTTTTGAACTTCTTCTACTTGGTTTAAATCTGTTAATGTTACTACATAAGAAGCCTTAAAAGGATTTCCTTCTCCCTCATATACAGATAATAAATCTTTTCTTTCTTTAAACATTCTTTTTACTTCTTCTAGTCCTTCTTCTTTAGAAACGTATGTGGCTTTATTAACATAATTTAAATTTCTTATTTTATTGCCAAGTTCTGTTACTTGTTCTTCTGTTGCTTCATCATAAATAAATACTCTCATTCCTTGTTGCTGTTCAACAGCTTCAGTAATGTGATTAACATTTTCACCAACTATGTAAAATATACCAAATATAAACATTGTTGCACACATAATAATTAAAGATGCTATTGTAGATTTTTTATTTTTAAATACATTTCTAAAACCTTCTCCAATTAAATAACCAAAAATACTATATCTCACTGTTATACCCACCTTTTTTATCATCTCTTATGATATTGCCTTCTTCAATTTGAATTACTCTTTTTTTCATTC
>CANQCT010000065.1 GCA_947589835.1 uncultured Clostridia bacterium | reverse complement strand
TTATTAAAATTTGGTTTAATACCAGAATTTGTTGGAAGACTTCCAATTATAGCTACATTACAAGAATTAGATAGAAATGCTTTAATAGATATTGTAACAAAACCAAAAAATGCTTTAGTAAAACAATATCAAAAATTATTTAAACTAGATAATGTAGAACTAGAATTTGAACAAGAAGCCCTAGAAAAAATTGTAGATAAAGCAATAGAAAGAAAAACAGGGGCAAGAGGTTTACGTTCTATTATAGAAGATATTATGAGAGACATTATGTTTGAAATACCTTCTAATCCAAAAATAGAAAAATGTATTATTACTAAAGCAACTGTCCAAAATGGCGAAGCACCTAATATTATTATTAACAATAATAGAGAAGTGCCAGCTCCAAAAGCAGTAAAAGCAAAAAGACAAACAACAACTAAAAAAAGCGAAACAGCTTAAAAACCTATAAACAAGAGTAGAACAATAAAATGAAAAAATTATATATTATAAATGTGAAGTTTATTTAATAAAAGGAGAAACTAAATGTTTTGTAATAATTGTGGTAAAGAACTAAGCGAAAATGAAATATATTGTAACAAATGTGGAACAAAAGTAAATAACAAATCAACTAATAATGCAAAAGTAAAATATAAATTTATATTAAGTAATTGGATTGTTTTTGTACTTTTTATAATAGAAGTAATTTTATTAATTGTAGCAGTATTTGATGAATTTATTAATATAATGTCAGAAATGCCGGCAAGCAATGGATTAATGATATTAGCAGTACCTGTTATTGCAATACCATTTTGCATTCCACAATTTGCTGGAGCAACTTTAAGTGCAATAAACATAGCAGTAAGAAAACATATTTTAGTAATAATATCTTTTGTATTATCATTAATTTCAGTGGTATCAATAATGCTTTCACATACTATGATACCTATTACAGGAATATGGTATTCTATCAATTTAATATTAAGCATAGTTTTAAGTGTAATATTACTAGTAAAAGTAATAAAAAAATAATGATGTATATAAAAAACAAGAGGGTGTCCTAAATTAACTACTACTTTAAAAGTAGAAAATTCAATTTAGTAACCCTCTTATTTTGGTCAGAAATTAAATATTTTTTATTGATTATTCGAAACTATCTTCCAAACTCTTACCAATCATCACTATCTTCCAAATCATCATTCGTTTTAGGATGCCATACTTTAAGCAATAAAAGGTATATCATTATGCCAGAAAATAGAGCTCCAAAGATAGCAAGTAAAATATAATACCACGCTGGGTCTATCAAATTTTTTTCTTCGTATTTTACATTTTCAAATTCGCATACCCCTTTAAATATAATGGTATCATCTTCAATATTATATGAAGCAGTTGACATAGGAATTTTTGCTGTAAGTTTTGCTTGCATTGACTCTACTATAACAACTAATTCTTTTTCATTAACATAGAAATCAGCTGTTAATGTTTCATCAGTTAAAGCATTTCTGTCAAGCTTTTTAGCTACTTTCATAGCCTCTTCTTTTAATAGTTCATAATACTCTTTTGTAGGTGGGTTATGAATTGCGGCTTGTGTACAAGGTGCAAATAAGCCAAAAGCAAAAAAAGAAATGCTTGCAAGAATAGCAATAACTATTACGATAGTCCGATAAACTTTCATTTAATTTTGCTCCTTTCTCGAATTCGAGTGTGTTTAATTCTTATATAAGTAAGCCTACTCTGACCAAATAGGCATAATAAAGGATTTATACAATAAAAATATTGCATATAAAGTATAACACAAGTTCACATAAAAGTAAAGCTATTTTTAGTATTACAAAAAAATAACCCAAGAAAAATATAATTTGAAGCGAGAAAACATAAATTTGAATAATAAATTGTTAAACTTAAAGATATTTATCTTTCTTTTTGAAAGCAAAAGTTTTAGGAGATAGTGTAGCTTGGAATGATGAAATTGATATATCAATCAGTTTATTAAAGTATATCATATTTTAATAAATTGCAATAAGATTATGGCATAATTTATAAAAAGTCAAAGAGAATGCCTTAAAATAGCATTCTCCTTAACTTGTTACCAACGCAAAGATTTTTTATATTCTTCTTCGCGTTCTTCCGGCGACTTAGTTAGCCACCAGTCTAGATAGTCATTTTTTATTGCCTCTGTTAAAAGTTTGGAGTGAGGTTCTAAAAATGCCATCCAATCGCCATACGATTTAATATCAATGCACCACCAGAAATTGCTGCGGCGACGATCGTATGTTGTGTCCTCTTTTCTCGCTTTGGGAACTTTTTCGAGTTCTGAATACTCTTTGAGATGATATGGTTTTTCAATATACTGGCTGATAGCATGCAGAATTTCCGTTGAACAGCCCTTTCTGCAGAAAACCATCAGTTCATCTTTTTCTGGAGTATAAATGCCTGTATTAAAAACTTCATACTCAGAAAAATGATACATTAAACGCCGAAATGCTTTTGGAATTGCACCAAACTCGAACTCTGCGGAGCCCATGTAGTCAAGAGATACAACTCCATCTGAACCAGTAAGATACTTACCTTTTTCTCTGAAAGTTCCACGTTGGATAAGAAAAAAGTTTGCCATATAGGACACTCCTTTCAAAAGTTTGATAATATTATTATATCACATTTTACATAAAAGTTCAATTTTTTGCTTGAAATTTTTTCCGTGTAGGTGCCGTGCAAATAGGTATCAATAAATAATTTCAAATATTGCTAAAAAATAATAAAAAAATATTTAAAAAGTATGTTTTGTTTGCTTGCATTTTAGTTAAACTTGTAGTATATTGTTAAATGAAATGAGAATAGCGGAGTGTGTTGCCCCCTTTTACTCTTTGATGTTACAAACTACTCCACAGCTTTTATAGCTTGTGAGACTGATATATGGGGGTGGTTAGCAATGGGAGAATCTTTAATAGTGATTACATACCTATTGTTCTATGGAATAATAGGAACATCTCTTATAAACCTAGCCTTGTTAATCATCATTTGTTTTTTACTACATAGGCAATAAAAAATAACCATTCTGCTTTGTCCGAGAGAATGGCTATTTAACTTATACAACAGGGCAACCACTTTCGTGGTTTCTCATTTCTTAAATTTATTATACACACTTTTAATAATTTTGTCAAATACTTTTTTCACGAATTTTTTCGTTTTAAAATATTAAATTGCTTTTCACTACTCTTTTTCAAATATATGCTTAGTATTATTAAAATTTTATAGATTAAAATTAAATATTATGCTATACTTATTGCATATAAAACTATTAGCCAGTAATTATACAAGTAATAATAAAATAGGATGTGATAGTAATGCAAGAAAAGCTACCTAAAAAGCAAATTGTAATGTTTGGTGGAAGTTTTAACCCGCCACTTAATTCACATTTTCTGCTAGCACAGCAAATAATAAATGAATATAGTGAAATTGAAAAAATATTATTTATGCCAGTTAATAGCAAATACCAAAAAGCAGATTTAATAAGTAATAAGCATAGATATGAAATGCTTAAATTAGTGTGCGATAAAAATGAAAAATTTGAAGTATCTAAACTAGAAATAGAAAATAATAGACCACTATATACTATTGAAACATTAACAATGCTTCAAAAAGAGTATTTTGAATATGAAATAGCATTTATAATAGGAAGCGATAATTTAAAGCAAATTGATACATGGAAAACTCCAGAAAAGCTAGTTCAAAATTTTAAAATATATGTATTACAGCGAGCTGAAGATAGTGTAGAAGAAATTATACAAAGCAATGAATTTTTAAAAAAGCATAAGCAAGCTTTTATTATAGTAAAAAACAAAATTCGAACTAATTTAAGCTCTACATTTGTACGAGAAAGCATTAAAAATGGTAAAAGCATTAAATACCTAGCACCAGAAGAAGTAATTTCTTATATACAAGAAAATAAATTATATAAATAATTTGTTATTTAATATAGTAAACTAATATACTATAACTAAAAATAATATGAAAATCTAAAAAAATAATATTAAAAAAGGAGAATTTAGTTTGAAAGAATATAATCTTTCATAACTATGTGTGCCTTTGAGCGAAGCGAGAAAGGAATGGAATTTAATATGTTAGAAAAAAATAAATTACAAGAAGAAATGGAAAATGCAATTAAGTGGATAAAAAATTATGTCCAAAATTCAGGAGCAAAAGGAATTGTAATAGGAAATAGTGGAGGAAAAGATTCGGCTACAGTTCTTGCAATGGCAGTAAAAGCAATAGGAAAAGAAAATGTAATTTCTGTATTTATGCCTTGTCATTCGGTAAATAGTGACTTAGAAGATGCACAGCTAGTATCAAAAGCTTTTGATGTAAAATTATTAAATATAGATTTAACTAATACCTATAATCAAATAACATATGAAATAACTAAAAAATTAAATACAGAATTATCTAAAGAATCTACTATTAATATTAAGCCTAGATTAAGAATGGTTACTTTATATGCAATAGCGAAAACTTTAAACTATTTAGTAATTGGAACAGGAAATTTGTGTGAAGCAATGGTTGGATACACTACAAAATGGGGAGATAACAGTTCAGATTTTAATCCAATTGGAAATTTTACAGTAGATGAAGTATTAGAAATTGGCAAAATGCTAGGCGTTCCAGAAAGCATTTTAAAAAAAGCTCCAAATGATGGACTAGGTGGACAAACAGATGAAGAAAAAATGGGAATAACTTATAAACAAATTTCTGAAGTAATAGAAACAGGAAACACAAATAATGAAAATGCAAAAAATGAAATAATAAAAAGATTCAAAGCATCTAACCACAAAAGAAATTTAGTACCAATATATCAGTTTGAAAGAAAAAACTATTTAAAATTAGACCTATAAGGCTAATAAGCACACCATTAGGAATAAAAACAAGTGAACCTAAGGATAAAAATTGTACTAAAATAGTTAAAATTTAATTGTAAATAAAAAAATAAAAAAATGTCAAAAATTTGTTTGACATTTTTTTGTTTGTGTGATATTATATTAAAGGAAAGAAAAAATGGTTTTATTTTCCAAAGCAAAAAATGTAACAAAAAACCATTATAAAAAATATAAAAATAAGGAGGAATGTATTTTGGCTAAAAAAATAAAAGATCCAATGGCAATTAATAAAAGAGAAAAGGCAATTTTAAAATTTATTCAAAAACAAGTAGAAGAAAAAGGTTATGCACCATCTGTTAGGGAAATAGGTAAAGCAGTTGGGCTAAAATCAACAGCCACAGTTCACGGCTATTTAGCAAAACTTTCAGAAAAAGGTTATGTAAAAAAGGAAGACCAAAAAGGTAGAACATTACGTTTATTAAAAGGCGGAAATGGAGAACCAATTGGCAAAAAACACGAAGAAAAGAACTACTATACTGGAAAAGAAATGGTAGAAGTACCTGTTATTGGTAAAATTACAGCAGGAGAACCAATTTTAGCAGTAGAAAACATTACAGATACATTTCCAATTCCAATAGATTTCGTTGGAAATAGCGAAAGCTTTATGCTTACTGTTCGTGGCGAAAGTATGATAGAAGCTGGTATTCTAAATGGAGATTACATATTAGTTAAAAAGCAAAATACAGCAAATAATGGAGAAATTGTAGTTGCATTAATCGGAGAAGAAGCAACAGTTAAAACATTCTACAAAGAAAAAGATCACATAAGATTACAACCTCAAAATAGCACAATGGAACCTATTATTGTTCCAAATTGCGAAATACTTGGAAAAGTAGCTGGGGTATTTAGAAAAATATAACCTTAAAGAATAATAAGTTTAAAGGGCAATAAACTTAAAAAACTATAATATTATAAAAACATAAACCAAAATTAAGGGGGAATATATATGCCATACATGGATATATGGATGTATAATAGTAGACCTAGAATGCGAGTATTTTTATGTTATTTCCTAATATTTATTGCATTTTTTATCTTTTCAGACATAATGATATACTTATACACCAAATCAGCATTTAAGCCAATGGAAAGTTATCAAATACAATCTACAAGTCCAGAAATAACAGTATCATTAGCCGAAAGCTCAAAAGCCAGTGGCAATGTAAAGGGAACTATTAAAAACAATACAGAAGAAGAATTGGTAAATAAATATATGAAATTCGACTTTTATACCCCAAGGGATGTTAATGTTGGAACAAAATATATTAAAGTAGATAAACTAGAAAAAGATGAACAAAAAAACTATGAATTAGGTTTTCGTTATTCAGATGTATCATCAGTAAAAATAAGCGTAGTTGATGAAGAACAAGCCAAAAATGCTACCGCAGAAGAACTAGAAATAAGCCCAGTTATTACAACAGCAGGATTACTAGGAAATATTTTAGCATTATATGCAATTTTCTAATAAAAATAGTATAAATTACATAAAAAATGGAAAAATAGAATAGGAGCACCTATTCTATTTTTATGACTGAATAATAGTTAAAGCTCGAATAGTACTATTTTTCGCAGTTTTGAGAGGTCCCGTTCTGACTTTGCTTCTTTGAACTGTCAACTGCAACGGGCAATTTGAAAAACAAGAAAACTAGTACTATTCGAGCGGGTTAGCTATAAAACTATTAACGTATGTTTTTATGAAAATTGAAAAAAGTTATTGCTATTTTACACAACTTGTAATATAATTGTAACAAAATTGTAACAATAATGAAATAAAATATTTCTGAAAGGAAGATGGAAATGTTTAAGTATGGACAAGATATAGGCATTGACTTAGGTACAGCAACTGTTATTGCTTATGTAAAAGGCAAAGGAATTGTACTAAGGGAGCCTTCTGTTGTAGCAGTAGATAATAATACAGGAGAGGTATTAGCAGTAGGAAAAGAAGCAAGAAGAATGCTTGGAAGAACACC
>CANQCT010000064.1 GCA_947589835.1 uncultured Clostridia bacterium | reverse complement strand
TTTATATTAGTTAATATACCTATTTGATTTTTTTCTACTTCAAAATATTTATTTACAAACATTGTATTTCCATTTTTGCTACTTTCTCCTTGGAATGGCAATGCTATTAAATTTCCGAAACCACCTTTTGGCATTGTATCTTGATTTGGGAATAGTCTATCATATGAATCTAAATCTAATGATTCTTTTTCCATCGTTTTTGTAAGTAATATATTGCCCATTTTTCTAGCAATTTTTGCTGGTACACTTTCTTCAAAAAATATCCACACATGTGCACCATTTCCTGAACGAGATTTTTCTACATATATTGGTATATTTAATTCATCACATATGTTCCAAAATGCTACTACATCTTTTTCATATGTTTTCTTGTCAAAGTCTATTGCTAAAAAGTTGCATAAATCTCCTAATAACAATGGATATATTCCTATTGTTATTTCTCCCCTTAAATGTTTTCGTATAATATCTTCTGTTAATGGCATAAGCTCTCTATTAGTACATTCGTTGCATTTAACTCTTGACTTGTCACATTTATATGTATTAAATTCGTTTTTACAAACTGGAGAATATCCTGATTTTCCAGTTTTATTGCTTGTCCATCTTTTCGCATATAAATCTGTTCTTCCTTTAAATACTTCCATAAAAATTTTAACTTTTTCTTCGTTTGAAATATTTTTTTGGGAATCAACTTGTTGAGTTTCTTCTATTTTTCCATATATTTTTTCTTTTAATTCTTTATTTTCTTTTTCTAATTTTTGAATCATTTGTATTAGTTCATTTTTACTTAATTCTTCTAACAAGTATTTTTCACCCTTTCTTAATGCATATATTATACATTATTTATTTCATTTTGGCAAATTATGTAAATAAAGGTGTTTTTTGTAAAAGCTATTTATATTTTAGTAATAATTTTTCAAATATCTTACAGATAATCATAAGATTTTTTGATAAATAACTCACTCTAATTTTCAAAATTTTTTACATTTTGAAAAAAGTATATATTTTTATTAAGTTTTTTCATATATTTGAAAAAACTTTAAATTTCTAAATACTTTTTTCATATTTAGAAAATCATTTAAATAATAAATGTACAATAAGAGACGAGTTAATTCTCGCCTCCTATTTTATAATTTCTTCTTTAAGTCACTATCTGCAACAAAATCTTTTATTCTATGATTCTGCGTATCATGGCTTCTGTTAATATTTTTTGGTAATAAACCATGACCATTAATTCCTGCTGTGGTTGTTACTGCTGCTATATCCATTCCATCTTGTCTCTTTGCTCTAGGATTTTCTTTTAAATAAGCCGCTATGTAATCAGCTTCATTTTTAGGTGATCGCCTATTTTTTCCTATTTTGTTTTCCATTTAACATTTCCTCCTTTTATATTTATTTAAAAACTAAATTACAAGTATTTTTTCCTTTCTGCCCTCTTGTAATTCAAAGAAGAAATATGTTATAATTAAACAAAATAAAGATTTCGTAGGCTTTATTTATTCGTTCAATGTTATAGCATTGGGCGATTTTTCTTCTTTTATAGTTTTATATTCACTCTTCTATTATTGAATCTAGTAACTGTCCTACATTAGAACCTAATTCACTCTTTAGTTTTTCTAAATCTTCACAAAAATTTTTTTCATTTTTTATTGCTTTCTTTATATTTAATTTGAATTTTTCAAAATCTATGTTTTTCTTGTTGCATCCAAATATTTCCGATAATTTAATTTCTAAAAATCTTCTGCTTCGTCTTTTTTCTCTTCTATTTTCTAACATTTCTTTTCGGTCAATATCAAAAATTTTATCACTATGCATAATTAAAAATATCTCAAATGTTGGATTGGATAAATAAACAAAATATTTATCTTTTTTACAATTGTTAATAAATTCATTTAGTTGTTTTTCTTTAAGATTTTGTGGATCTCTGTCTATAATAAAGATTACTTTATCAAAATTTTCGATATAAGTAAATTTTCCTTCTGTTAGGCTTTTGTTAAAATTATCTAGTTTTCTTTTAGGATGACTTTGTCCTTTTTCTTCTTCATCATTTTCTACAGGTACTATCTCAATCAATGGTTTAATATTAAGCTCCTCTGCATTATCTCTTACTCCACAAAAATATTGGATTTCTGTATTATCTCCTTCAGTAACAATATAATATTTTGATTTTGGTTCTTCATTACCTTTTGGTCTTTCTAAATTAACTCCATTTTCGTTAGCTATTCTCATTATCTACATCACCTACCGGAAATAAAGTTTCAAATAAAGGAACGCCACCATACCTTCCTTCTAAATATGCTTTATCTATTTTTTTATCAAATCTTTCATTGTATTTCTCTAAAGAATACAGTTCCGTTGGACCATTTTTTTCCCTATTTGCAAACCAAATCTCATCTCTTCTTAACAAATCAAAATTTAATAACCTAGATTCATGTGTAGTAACAATTAATTGAGAATTGTTATTTGCAAAATTTAAAAATCTTTGAACAAATTTATAAGTTAGCTCTGGATGAAAACATCTATCAAGTTCATCTATTAAATAGATTTTTTCATTATCTTTATCCATTAATATTTCTATTAAGTCAAATAACCTTTGCGTTCCATCTGACTCTTCAGAAAAAGCATATTGACTGTCATTATTTTTATGTTTTAATATGATTTTTTCAACATTTAAATCTTTTTTTATTATATATAGCTCTCTATTTATTCTAATAAATGCTTGTTGTATTTCAGTATCATTTTTCTGACTATTTACATAGTCATTCTGTATAGTATTAATCATATTCCTTAAAATTTCTGGAGGTATTGCAGCTTGAAGCTCTTGAAAACTTGCTTTTACTACTTTACATTCACTAATTCCAGTTCCAAATTTAGAAATTATTTTATTTATTTTTTCAATATTCTTTTCAGAAGAAAAGAATGGTGTATTATCTAATCCTACATTAGGAAATATTATTATTAAAGAGTTAATGAACCAATTAAAAATATTTCTTAATATACATACATTGTTTGTAGGGTTATCTCTATATAAAGTTTCTTTATCTTTATTCATAATTGTTAGAAACAATATTGTATCTTTGCTTTTCATATCAGAATAATAAACATTTAGTCTATCTAGTATATCTTTATTGTTATTAAAATACTCTCTATTAATTTTAATATCTTCATTAATTTTTCTAGTATATATAAGTATTTCCTTATTTTTATTTTTATCTAATTCGTATAGCCATTCTGCTTGTATGCTATTTTTAGATAACATTACATCAAACCCATATGCATAAAATTTACTATTAATTTTAATTTCATATTCAAATGAAGAAAGCTTATCTTTATTGATATCCTTTATCCTACAATAAAGATTAGTAAGATTCGCTTTTATCCCTCCAATTATTATATTTTTACTACAAGCAATAGCTTTAAATAGATTTGATTTTCCTGATGCATTAGCTCCATATATAGCAGAAAACTTTAATAATTTTAAATTATTTTCATCAATTAAATGATTTTCTTTTTTCTTTGTGTTTCCTGCAATCATAGATAATTCTTGTTCTTGATCAAATGATAAGAAATTAGATGTTCTAAATCTTATTAACATTATACCTCCTCCTTTTAATATATTGTATGTGATTTTTTCACGTATGTCAATATTTTTTTACTAATATTTTATGTTTTTTTAATACTTTTATGCATTTGGTGTGATTTTTTAGTTTAATATATTAATAAAGAAATCACATATATGTGATTTCTATTAAAAAATATTTTCAAATTCTAATGGGATTATATCTTCATACAATAAAGTAAATTGTGAATTAACTTGCCTATAATCATGATAATGTCCGAAATACCACTTTTTAAACTCGCATTTTTCTGATATTCCTTGTAAATAATCCGTTAAAATATCTTTTTTATATGATGGATTTAATAATGTTTGTATACTTGTAGGGCAACAATGAGTAATAATATAATCAACTTTATAATTTATTTTTTCTAAATTTTTTATTCCGTTTTTCATTTCTTCTTCAGTAGGTAATTCTAAATCCCACCACGAAAAATCTCTTATTCTAAAATATGCTCCTTTTTTACGATATTCATTTATTTTTTCTTCTTCATCTAAATTTAATATTCCATCATTTATATCATGTGATTTTGCTCCACCAAAAGTAAAGAATTTCTTATCATCTATATCAAATACTTCTCCACGCATTAAATGTATTACAGATTCTCTTATTTTATGTACTTTGCCACCATGCCATTCTTCTACTGGATATCTATATAATCTTTCAAAATTCTCATGATTTCCATCAACAAATAAAGTAGTAAAATTTCTTTCATTTAACCAATCTACCCAATATTTCTCATACATACTTTCTACTATATAATTCCATACACCACCAAAATCCCCACAAATAATTACATAATCATCTTTGGTCATTTCAGTTTGTATAGGGAATTTTTCCTCATTAAATCTTGAAAAATCTGCATGGATATCACCTGTAATATAAATCATACACCTATTTTTTCACTCCTATATGTATTTCAAATCTTTAAATTGTCTATGTTCCATATTAAATTGCATAACCTTTTATACAATTCTTTTCTTTTATTTATTTCATCTTTTCCAAACTTTTTATAAGATTCAAAATTTAAATTCTTTTCTTTTATAAACTTTTTAAATTGTGTATTATTTAAATATACAGCCTCTCCTAATGATGCCCCTAATATATTGCCATTTGCAGATTCGTATGTTCTTACTTTATAATCATATTTTTTATCATTTAAACTTCTGTTTATATGATCTTTTAATATTATTAAATCTGCAAAATTATTTCTATATCCATCAAATTCTTCTTTTGATGAATATTCTTTATCAAACCATTCGTAATGGTCTGGTGTTATATGTTCAACATCATATGGGTGGGTTTGTTCCCTATTCACATAATCAATATAATTATTCGTTAAACCACTCATTTCTTCAACGTATCCTGTCATTCTTGCTAACATATTTCTAATATATTTTTTTGTATAGCCGTTAACTCTAAAGTCTTCTAAATTTTCTAATATATTAATTCCGTTTTCAGTATATATTGTTAATAGTTCATTTGAAAGTTCTTCAACATTTAATTTTCTTATTCTCTTAGTAATAGTAAAAATAGCATTTTTTATAGTATTGTAATCATTAGATTTATAAATAACAACTCTAGAATGAATATACAAATCTAGAAATTTGGATACTAAATCAATCTTTTTATTTATAATTTCTATGCTATCTTCTTCACAAATAGATGATAGCATCACTTGTTCTTGTAAAGTGAATTTATCAACCGAATTATAATAAACATATTTAAAATCTGGTTCATAACATTTTTCATAATTTCTTATTCTTATATAAACATTTGCATATTTATTAAATTGTGAAATAAAATTAATATAATCTTGTGATGTTTTTAAACCAATGCTACTTTTATTATCTCTAACCCATTTATGAAATTCTGTACCTATAATATCAAAGTCCTTATTTATAGCACCTTTTTTAGTTTCCCTTATAGTTTCAGCATATTGTGCCCTTAACCAATTTTTTATAAAAGTTTCGTCTTCTTTAATATCAATTTCTTTCAAATGTAGTATTGTTTCTTTCCATAAACTATTACATTTTTCTCTTTCTTTATCATCCTCAATTTCAGATAATAGAAAACCCTTTAACATCTCTGCTGGAGTTAAGCTTAGTCCTCTGTCATTCATTGAAACAAATACTTTATGTGCATCTTGTTCAGTATCTGCCACAATTTGAATAAAGCAAACTTTTTCTTGTAACCAATCTCCAAAATTTAATAAACATTTTTCAACAATTTCCTCTGGGAAAATTTCTTCAATATTTTTATACGCTTTATAAATATTTTTTATTGATTCATTTTTATTTTCAATTTCATATTCATTATTATTAAAAATCGCATTTAGGCATTCTTCTCTTTCAGGAACATTTATATTAAATGACTTTTGACCAAATGCTTCTGAATAAACCATTCCTTTTAAATTAGTATCTTGCAAGCCTATTTCCTTTGCTTTATTTAATAGAAACATTATTAATAAAGTTAATGATGTTAGTCTTTGTTGCCCATCTATTATTGCATTATCTCTACCTGTTAAGACTACTGATCCCATAAAATATGCACCATAATCTTTAACATTAATTCTATCATCGTCTTCTTGATAAAAATTTAAGAATTCAGATGTTAAGTCTTCTATCATTTCTTCTATTTGTTTTCTTTGCCATTGATATTCTCTTTGATAATAATGTATAGAATATTTTGTGTTTAATAATAATTCTTTTAACGTTTTAGGTGAGCCATCTATTTTTTTCATTTACCTTTCCTCCATCATTTTATTAATTCTAAACTTATAATTTTTTTACTAATTTCATAATATTCCACCTTGGTCAAAACTTTCTCTATTGCTTCTTTAAATTTATCTTGGTTATCTTTAATATCTTTTTCTATATTCATAAATTCGTTTTTTATTTTTTCTTTCATATGTTTATGATAAGCTTTATTAATATCTAAAAATGTATATTTATTTACTTCTTTTAATTGATCTATATTCATATTATTGCAAAAATAAATTAAAGTTAACCTTTCTACAATATATTTAAATATTGCTAAATCTTGAAAAACTTCATCATCTATTATTTTTTCTTCATGCAATATTTCTAAAAACACCACTGGTAAAACCATTATTACATTAATAAAATATAATATTATAGCATCTACTTTTTCTCTTTCAAAGAATCTTAACATATTTCTGTGAATTGTCGGATGTACAAATTTAGATAAAATATTGTATATTTTATTATAATCTTCTTCTATATTTTTATATTTTCTTAATATTATATCTCTTAAATAACTTTGTGCTAGATAGTCTTTTTCTTTTCTATTTAGTTTTCTTCTTTCAAGATAATGTTCATAACTATCTTCTTTACAATATTCTTTTCTAACATTTGTATCTATTCTAATTCCAAATAACATCATCATTAATTCAAATGCGTTTCTAGTTAAAACTATTCCATCAAGTAATCTATTATTATCTACTAGCCTATATGCACGCTTGTATGTATCTATGCAATCATTAAATAATTCCATTTCGATAGAATCAATTATCTTACTTCTTGCTTCTTGTAATTTACTTATAAAAATATTACTTATGTCACAAAAAATATTCCTTACTTCATTATTCATTTATCCTACCATCTCTTTACACTTTAATTCAGCTTGTCTTATAACAGTTTGGACTGCTTTTTCGCTTTTGTTAGGTGGATAATTATACTTAATTAAAAGTTTCTTAATTTCTATTCTCATTTTAGCTCTGGCATCTTTTCT
>CANQCT010000063.1 GCA_947589835.1 uncultured Clostridia bacterium | reverse complement strand
AAAAAGAATACACAAAAGGAGGTAATAAACTTGTACTTTAAAATATTACTAAATATCATTTTAGGCTATGTTACAGTTGAAGTAGAAGGATATTTTATAGAACGATTTATAAATCTTTGTAATAGTCAAAAAATATTTTTATGGAATTTAAAAAGAACGCACTCTACTAGAATAATAATAAATATTGGAATAAAGGACTTTAAAAAATTAAAGCCAATAGCAAGAAAAACAAAATGTAGAGTAAAAATGCAAAAAAAGAAAGGAATTCCATTTTTATTACATAAATATCAAAAAAGAAAAATATTTTTTATTTTCTTTTTACTTATTATTTTATCAATAATTATACTATCAAATTTTATTTGGAATATTGAAATTACAGGAAATGAAAATATAAGCTCAAAAGAAATACAAAAATTACTAGAAGAAAACAACTTTAAAATAGGAAAATGCAAAATAGGCCTTACAACAAAAGAACTAATACAGCAAATAAGGCTAGAAAGAAGCGACATTGCGTGGATAGGAATAGAAATTGAAGGAACTAATGCTACTGTTAAAATAGTAGAAGCAGACTTAAAGCCAGATATAATTGCAGAAGATGAATATTGTAATCTAATTGCAACAAAAGATGGAATGATTACAAAAGTAATCGCTCAAAACGGCACACCCCTAGTAAAAGAAGGAGACGTAGTTACAAAAGGTACTATATTAGTAGGAGGATGGCTTGAAGGCAAGTACACAGGAACTCGCTATGTGCATGCAAATGGCGATGTTCAGGCAAAAGTTTGGTATTCACAAAAAGAAAAAATACCTCTAAAACAAGTAGAAAAAGTAAAAACTGGGAACGAAGAAAATAAATATTCCGTAAAGATAAATAATTTTAAAATAAATTTAACAAAAGGGGTTTCAAAATTTAAAAAGTATGATACAATAGAGGCAAGTAAAAAACTAAAACTATTTTCTAATTTTTATTTGCCAATTGAAATATACACCAAAACCTTTCAGGAGTACGAAGAGCGAGAATTAATATACACTCCAGAAGAGGCAAAAAGTATTGGTGAAAACCTAGCTATGCAAGAATTAGAAAAAAATATAGAAAATAAAGAAGCAATTACAGATAAAAAAGTTTATGTAGAAGCCACAGCAGAATATGTAGAAGTTGAAGTTATTTACGAAGTAACCGAAAGCATTGCAACTAAAGAAAAAATTGTATTTTGAAAGGAAGAAAAGTGCTATGGAAGAAAGAAGTTTAAGAGTATACCAAGAGAAAACATTTTTCTCAAAACTAACTAAAACTATTACTAAATTATTAATTCCAACTAAAATTGGAATTAATGGCGTGCTTATTTCTATAAAAAGAAATAACGCAATAAAAGCTTATGAAGCATACATAAACAGCGAAAACACAAGCGACCAACTAAAAACAGAAAATGCAAATAAAAAGTTTGAAGATGTTTACGCTCTATACCTAGAGTCAATAGACAAATATATTTTAGATTCTATTTATAAAAAAGTAAAAAATGATACAGCAAGTGAATTTGAAAAAAATGCTTTATCACAATACTATGCCATTGTGCATTTAAAAGAAACAGAATACCTAGAATATAAATACAAAAAGCAAATGTATTTATTAAACATAGACTATGAAACAGTAGAAAATTCAAATAAAGCTCAACTAATAGAAAAATATAAAAATTTATATGTTAAGCAAATGGAAAGCTTGTACAAAGGATTACTAAAACATTATTCTATAAAACTTGCAGATAACTTAACCATTGGCGCAAAAGACGAAATATATAACAAAATATTTTCTACCTTAGAAGGCTATATTGAAAATATTTTACCAATTAAAATGAAACAAGATCCAGAAAATGCTACATACCAAAACATATTAGAAGAATATCAAAACTTTGAAAAATTCACTATTGGTAAATTAGATCAAAATGATAACATTGAAAAAAATATGGTACTTTTAGCACTTAGCCGTAAACTATTTACACATAGCTTGCCATTAATTGTAGCAGAACAATGCTATGAAAAATTATTACAAGACACAAGAAGCTTAATAGTTGACACAAAAGTAGCTCGTAAGCAAGAAAAAGCATATTCACTATTACTTACATTAATAGAAGAATATCATGTAAAACTATTATCTACTAAAATTTATTGGGACAAGGCTAGTCTACGTGAACAATATAAAGCTTTTTGGCAAGAATACAAAAAAGTTTCAGAATGTAAAAATACTGACTATATGGAATATATAAAACAAAAGCAAATTCTATTTTTAAGAAATGAACTTAAAATTTTACGTAAAGACCCTAACAAAAACTATAAAATTATTCAATTTTACTGCAATAAGCTAGTAGAATTAGGAGCAATGAGGCTTCTAAAAAACAGCTATCAATCAGAAGGAAAATATATAAAAACAAAAGTGAAAGTTTAAAAATAAAATCTTAAAAAGTAAACTAAAAAATAATATAAACAAAAAGTAAAAATAAAAAGCATATAACAACTAATAAACAAAATAAGGAAAATAAAAATGAACAAAATATCAGAAATTATTTGGAAAGACATCACAAAAGACATAAAAATAGAAAATTTAATAGAAAAAGTAATTCAAAAATGTTTTGAGGTAGAGTGCATTTCGCCTACCTCTTTATATATATGTATTACTTTAACAAACCCTGAAAATATTAGAAGTTTAAATAAACAATATAGAAACATAGATAATCCAACAGATGTTTTATCATTTCCAATGTTTGAAAAAAATGAATTACAAGAATTATTAAAAAAAGGCTCAAATGTTAGTGTGCAAGATATATTAGGAGATGTTATAATATCAATTCCAAAAGTAAAAGAGCAGGCACAAGAATATGGCCATAGCTTTGAAAGAGAACTTGCATATATGTTAGTTCATGGATTTTATCACTTAATGGGATATGACCATATTGAAGAAAAAGATAAAATACAAATGCGCGAAAAAGAAGAAAATGTGCTATCAAAACTAAATATTACAAGATAATTTAAAGGAAGGAATGCTATAATGCCAAAAAACGAAAATCAGAAAGAGGAAAAAAGACAAAAAGAAGGAAACCAAAAACAGGAAAAAAGTCAAAAGGAAGAAAACCAAAAAGAGAAAAAAAGTCAAAAACACGAAGAAAAGCAAGAAGACAAAAAAAAGCAAAAGGATGAAGAAAACCAAAAAGATGAAAGACTTGGAAATCATAAAATGTTAGACGCATGGAAAAATGCTTTTAACGGCATAATATATGCAACAACAACTCAAAGCAATATAAAAAAACAATTATTAATTGCAGTTGCAGTTGTAATAATTAGTTTATTTTTTAATTTAAACCGCGCGGAATTCTTATGCTTTTTATTTACTATAGTTTTAATCATTTTTGCAGAAATGGTAAACACAGCAATAGAAACAGTAGTAGATTTATATGTTGATGTTTATCATCCAAAAGCAAAAATTGCAAAAGACGTTGCAGCAGGCGGAGTAGTAATTACTACCATAAATGCTTTAATTGTAGCATATTTTTTATTCTTTGATAAAATAGCAGATATAAGCCTAAACTTTATTAAAAATATAACAAGTACACCATCACACTTAGCTTTTGCTGCAATAGTTATAACAGCAATTGCAATTTTAGCAATAATTGCATACGCCAAAACTAACAAACATAAAGTTTTTAATCAAAAATTTGTGCCAAGTGGTTATACTGCAATAGCATTTGCAGCAAACACAATTATTTGGATACTAACCGACAATTTTATAGTTTTAATATTATCACTAATAACTTCAATATTTGTTGCAGAAGGCAGAATTGAAGCAAAAGACCATAAACTTTCAGAAATAATATTTAGTGCAGCATTTGGAACTCTTATTGGTGTTGCTTTTGGGGCATTCATTTAAGTCGTTTTGGGGACGTTTCTTTAAGCGACAATTTGTCGCATTTGGGACACATCTACACACCTAAAGTGCAATTGAAATATTTATTAATTTCAAAATAGCTAGTTAATTTAATTGTTTAAAAAATAAAATAATTAACAAAAGGAGGAAACGTTAGCTTAAAATAGCTAATATAAAATAATATGAAAAAAAATAGTGAAAATAAATCTAGTAGTGGATTAGGAATTCTAACCGTAATTTTAGTTGTATTAATAATTATAGCAGGTATTTTGCTAGCAATGAAAATAATTCCAACTATAAAAAATTCGCAAAATGTAGCAAATATGAATACCAATAATGCAAATAACGATAATAACGAAGAAGTTAAACCAGAAATAAAAGAGCCAAAAACATTTGCAGGCAATGAAAGACCAATAGCATTTATGATAGATAATCACATTAATGCTATGCCACAAGCAGGACTTGAACAAGCAGACATAATTTATGAAATAATTGTAGAGGGTGGAGAAACTAGATTAATGATAGTTATGAAAAACAAAAATCTAGACCAAATAGGACCACTTAGAAGTGCAAGACATTATTTCCTAGATTATGCATTAGAAAATGATGCTATTTATGTACATTATGGACAAAGTCCACAAGCAAAATCTGATATTAGTAAATTATCAATAGCAGATATAAATGGAATTAATGAAAGCACAAAAAACTTTTGGAGAGTAAGTAGCCGTTATGCGCCACATAATGCTGTAACTTCTACTAAAAGAATAAATGCAATTATAGAAAGAGAAAATTATAGAACAACTTCAAATAAAGGAAATGTTTTAAACTATGTTGCAGAAGACTTTGATTTGCCAGATATAACAGAAAAAACTTCAGCAAAAGATGAAAGTAAAAAAGCTAATGAAACAGCAGGTGAAAGCCAAACTGAAGCAAAAGTAACTAATATAGCAAATACAGTTACTATACCTTATTCATCATTTAATACGGTAAAATATACCTACGATAAAGAAACAAAAACATATACTAGATACTCTAGAGATAAAAAACAAACCGACTGGAATACAGGAAAAACAGTTAAAACAAAAAATATTATTATTACAAAATGTAAAAATACTACTTTAAATGATGGCAGTGGTAAAGGCAGACAAACCTTAGATAATATAAAAACCTTAGATGGCTATTACATTACAAACGGAAAATATATTCCAATTACTTGTGAAAAAACATCTAGAAGCGGAAAAACTGTGTATAAAGATTTAGATGGAAATGAAATAAATGTAAATGATGGAAAAACATTTATTCAAATTTGCCCAATAAACAGCGATATAACTTTTAAATAATAATTATAAATCTCATTATAAAAAAATACCTTAGTTACTTAAATAGTAATTGGGGTATTTTTATATTGTTTATAAAGCATCAAAAAAGTTATTGGATAATAGTTTTATGGTTAATTGCTCGAATAGTACTATTTTTCTTGTTTTTCAAATGCCCGTTGCAGTTGTAATTTCAAAGAAGTAAAGTCAGAACGGGATCTTTCAAAACTGCGAAAAATAGTACTATTTCTAAGCTTTAATGTAATCATAACTATTAACTAGTAACAAAAAAATATATTTTCTGTCGAAATTTGTTGCAAATAAAAAGCCTGCTTTGATATAATAATAGCAAAAGAAGAATAAAATAAACTAACAATTAATATGGAGGTAATAATGGAAGAAAGTGAAAATAAAAATTGTTCTTGTATAGACAAAAAATTAGAAAAAGAATTAAAAGAAATTCTAGAAAAATATACAAATAGTAAAGATAACTTAATTACAATTTTAAATGAAGTGCAAATGAAATATGGTTACATTCCACAAATTGCACAAAGCAAGATTTCAGAATATTTGCAAATTCCAATGGCAGAAATTTATGGAGTAATTACTTTTTACTCTCGTTTTACACTAAAACCAAAGGGAAAATACGCAATTTCAGTATGTTTAGGAACAGCATGCTTTGTAAACGGCTCAGAAAAAATTATGGAACGCTTAAAACAAAGACTAAATATTGAGGAAGGTGAAACCACACCTGATGGAAAATTCTCAATTGATAGCACACGTTGTGTAGGTGCATGTGGGATAGCACCAGTATTTACAGTAAATGGCGAAGTTTATGGAAAAGCAACTGTTAAAAAATTAGATGAGGTTCTAGATAGCTTGCAATAGGTTACAATTCACAGCCCTAAAATTATCCGCCACGCGCCCATAGTTTTGATATGTTTTTTCTCGTCTAAAGCACGAAAAAACATATACAAAGAAGCAAGTGGCTACTCTGAAATTTATAATTAGCTGTGAATTGTAACTACAATAGCAACTTTAATAAGTAAAATTCTTAAAAAATTATAAATAGATGCAATGTTATAAAAATTTTATTAATGGAAAGGAGCAAATCGAAATTGAATACATTAGAAAAAATTAGAAAAATTAGAGAGTCAAAAAGAAAAGAATTAGATATAAGAGTTAACAGCGAAGTTGGAACAAAAGAAAAACATATTTTAGTATGCCATGGTACAGGTTGTACCTCTTCAAAATCTCCTAAAATAATAGAAAATTTGAGAAAAATAATAAAAGAGAAAAAACTAGAAAATGTACGTGTTATTCAAACAGGATGTTTTGGCTTATGCGCAAAAGGTCCAATAGTTATTATTAGACCAGAAGATACATTTTATGCAATGGTAACACCAGAAGACTGCGAAGAAATTATTCAGTCACATATTATAGAAGGCAAAGTAGTTGAACGTTTACTTTGCAAAGACATAGATGGAAGCAAAGTTCAAAAGTTAGATGATTTAAACTTCTATAAAAAACAAAAAAGAATTGCTTTAAAAAACTGCGGAAAAATTGATCCAGAAGAAATAGAAGAATACATTGCATTTGATGGATATAAAGCATTAGAAAAAGTTTTACTAGAAATGACTCCGGATGAAGTAATAGAAGAAGTAGAAAAATCTGGCCTAAGAGGTAGAGGTGGAGCAGGTTTTCCAACTGGCAAAAAATGGAGACTAACAAAAAATGTAGAAGGAAAGCAAAAATATGTAGTATGTAATGCAGATGAAGGAGATCCAGGAGCATTTATGGATAGAAGCATTTTAGAGGGAGATCCACACTCTGTACTAGAATCTATGATAATTGCAGGTTTTGCAATAGGAGCAAATCAAGGTTACATATATGTTAGAGCAGAATATCCAATTGCAGTAGAAAGATTTAGTGTTGCAATTAAGCAAGCAAGGGAATATGGACTTCTTGGAAAAAACATTTTTGGAACAGATTTTAGCTTTGATGTAGAAGTTCGTTTAGGTGCTGGAGCATTTGTATGTGGAGAAGAAACTGCACTTTTAGAGTCAATAGAAGGAAAACGTGGTCAGCCAAGAATAAAGCCACCATATCCTGCAAATTCTGGATTATGGGGAAAACCAACTTTAATTAACAATGTAGAAACTTATGCAAATATTACTAGAATTATTTTAAATGGTGCTGATTGGTATTCATCTATTGGAAC
>CANQCT010000062.1 GCA_947589835.1 uncultured Clostridia bacterium | reverse complement strand
ATTAGGAGGTACTTATGAAAAAAGTATTAGAACTAAAAAATGTAAGCAAAAAGTACCAAGCAAAAAATGGGGAAATAGAAGCCTTAAAAGATATTAGTTTCTATGTAAATGAAGGAGAATTTGTTAGCATAATTGGTCCAAGTGGATGTGGCAAATCCACACTCTTATCAATCATATCTGGACTAGAGCCAAAAACAGAAGGAGAAATCAAAATAACAGGAGCAATAGGCTATATGCTACAAAAAGATAGCCTTCTAGAATGGAAAAATATCTACGACAATGTAATGTTTGGATTAGAAATAAACCATAAAAAAACAAAAGAAACTCAAAATTATGTAGAAGACTTACTAAAAAAATATGGACTTTATGAATTCAAAGACAAATATCCAAACCAACTATCAGGAGGAATGAGGCAAAGAGCAGCATTAATCAGAACACTTGCCATAAACCCTAAAATTTTGTTATTAGACGAAGCCTTTTCTGCACTAGACTATCAAACAAGAATCATGGTTACAAACGACATTTTCAAAATATTAAAAAACGAAAACATCACAGCACTAATAGTAACACATGATATATCAGAAGCAATTAGTATGTCAGATAGAGTAATAGTTTTAAGTAAAAGACCAGCAACTGTAAAAACTGTACACACAATTGACTTTGAAATGGAAAACAAAACACCTATTAATTGCAGAGAAAGCCCTAAATTCAGTAAATACTTTGACACCATTTGGAAGGAGCTGGATGTACATGCGTGAAAAAAATATATCAGACGATAGAAAAAAATACTTAAGAAAAATTAGAACAAACAAAATACTAGTTCTATTAACACAATTATCTATTCTAATCTTATTTATAGTACTCTGGGAAGTACTTGCAAATAAAAAAATGATAGATAGCTTTATAACAAGTCAGCCATCAAAAATTTTAGATACCTTTCTAAATTTATCATCAAATGGACTTTTAAAACACCTTGGAGTTACATTAACAGAAACCCTAATAGGCTTTACATCAGGCGTTGTTTTAGGAGTATTCATTGCAATTCTATTATGGTGGTCAAAATTTTTAGCAAAAGTCTCAGAACCATTTTTAGTAATATTAAATAGCTTGCCAAAAGTAGCCTTAGGCCCAGTTATCATTGTTTGGGTAGGAGCAGGAATGGGAGCTATTATAACTATGGGTATTGCAATTTCGCTAATTGTAACCATACTAGAAATTTTAAACGGCTTTTTAAACACAGATAAAGAACTAATAAAAATGGCTAAAACCTTTAACGCTACTAAGTTCCAAATACTAACTAAAATTGTAATTCCTGCTAACATATCAACATTTTTTAACTCATTAAAAGTCAACATCGGCTTATCATTAGTAGGAGTAATTACAGGAGAATTCTTAGTATCAAAAGCAGGCCTTCGGATACTTAATTGTATATGGAGGTCAAGTATTCAAACTAGACTTAGTAATGACAGGAGTTATAATTCTAGCCATTGTAGCAGCTGTAATTTATGAAGCCATTGTACTATTAGAAAAAATTGTTATGAGAAAAGTATCAAAAAGAAAATAACAGATAAAAAAACATTTAAGGGAGAAAAAAGTATCTTAAAATGGTAAGAAAAATAAAAAATAACATGTCAAAATACTTTCAAATCTCCTTTGACATGAATTAGAAAAAAACAGGGGGAAACAATGAAAAAATATCTTATTGTATTATTAGCTATTATAGTAGTAGCAGTAGGAATAACTACGTATCTTTTATTAAACAAAGGAGAAGAAACTAAAGTTGAAGTTGGAAGCAAAACAGAAGAGACAGTTAAACAAATAAAAACACTTCAAGTAAATGAAGTAACACGTTCAGTATTTTATGCACCACAATATGTAGCAATAAGCCAAGGATTCTTTGAAGAAGAAGGATTAAACATAGAATTAACAACCGGCCAAGGAGCAGATAAAGTAATGACAGCAGTTATATCAGGTCAAAGTGATATTGGATTTGCCGGACCAGAAGCATCAATTTACATCTATAATGAAGGAAAAGAAAACTATACACAAGTTTTTGCACAAATGACACAAAGAGATGGATCATTCCTAGTTAGCAGAGATAAAACAGATAACTTCAGTTGGCAAGACCTAAAAGGAAAAACCGTAATACCAGGCAGAAAAGGTGGAGTTCCATATATGACCTTTGAATATGTATTAAAACAAAATGGAATAGATCCACAAAAAGACTTAGTATTAGATGATAGCATAAGCTTTGATTTAATGGCAGGAGCATTTGCAGGCGGAAATGCAGAATATGTAACACTATTTGAACCAACAGCATCAATGACAGAAAAAGCAGGAGCAGGCTATATAGTAGCATCTGTTGGAGCAGCAGCAGGAGAAATACCATATACTGCATACTTTACAAGCAAAGATTATATAGAACAAAATCCAGACATAATACAAGGATTTACAAATGCAATATATAAAGGACAAAAATGGGTAAAAAATCATACAGCAACTGAAATAGCAGAAGTTATAAAAGACTTTTTCCCAGACACTGAATTAGATATGCTTACAGCCTCTGTACAAAGCTATATGGATATTGATGCTTGGAGTGACACTCCAGTATTAAAACAAGAATCATTTAACTTACTTCAAACAGTAATGAAAGAAGCTGGAGAATTAGAAAAAGAAGCGGACTATACAAAAGTAGTAAACAATAGCTTTGCAGAAAAAGCAGTTGAAACTATAAAATAAAACACTTAAAACAAAAAAACCAACACAATCAAAGATTGTAGGTGGGTAGTTAAGGAACCTTGTTGTTTCGAAAAAATAAATGGTTTGTAGGCGGGCTTACCACTTACAAACCATTTTGAGTATTTAAATAATTTATATGCCAAAGCAAAATTATCAAACACTATATGTAAAATTGAAATATAACCAAAAAGTCAACAACAAAAAATGAAACGATTTTTACTCGGTAGAATAACATAAAAAATACCAAAAAAATTAAAAAAGCAAAATAATCATTTTTTGAAAAAATATCAAAAAATATTAAAAATACATATAGACAAAAACAATAAAATATAGTAAAACAAAGCAAAAAAACAAATTAGCAAAAATAAAAAACATATAGAAAACGCAAAAGTCAAAAAAATCATTTTTTGAAAAACAAAAAAATAAAACAAAAATATTTTTCAAGTTTTTTTAAAAGTATAAAAAATGAGTTTTAGCCTATTTATCAACTAAAACAGAAAATTTTTAGTAGGAAAAAATGGAAAAAAACACATAAAATACCTGTTTTGTGACAAAAATGTAACAGAATTGTAATATTTATTTAATAAAAAAATTAGAGGTAGTAGCTATGTTAAAATGAGCCAAAAAGTTGACTGAATAGCAACACGGTATCTTAAAGTCAACAAATCCAAACCCGCTTAAAATAAAGCAAAAACGCTTGTGTGTACATAAAAACTGCGAGTTTGACATTATTAAAATCTTAGATTAATATATGTTTATCAAA
The DNA here is from genome assembly GCA_947589835.1 of uncultured Clostridia bacterium. Taxonomy (GTDB): domain Bacteria; phylum Bacillota; class Clostridia; order TANB77; family CAG-508; genus CAG-273. Next base: position 4,139 of record CANQCT010000062.1, on the reverse strand, counting down.
TAAATGAAGGGGCAAAAAAATATAAATCAAAAATATAAATATGGCAAAAGTGGTCATAAAAATGACAAACAAAATAGCCAACAAATAGGGGGTACAAAAATGCAAGTAATAAAAAGAGATGGAAAAACAGTTGAATTCGACAGAGAAAAAATTTCTGCAGCTATTAACAAAGCAAATACAGAAGTAAAACCAAAAGAAAGAGCAAGTAAAGAAGAAATTAATGAAATTATTGATTATGTCCAAAGCTTAGATAAAAAAAGAATTTTAGTAGAAGACATACAAGATATAATAGAAGAAAAATTAATGGAATTAGATAAATACTCTCTTGCTAAAAAATACATTACATATCGTTACACAAGAGCATTAGTTAGAAAAGCAAACACCACAGATCAATCAATAAAAGAATTAATAGATGGAGAAAGCGACTACTGGAACAATGAAAACTCTAACAAAAATGCTAAAGTTGTTACAACACAAAGAGATTACCTAGCAGGAATTACTAGTACAGATATTACCAGAAGATTTCTACTTCCAAAAGACGTTGTAGAAGCACATGACGAAGGAATTATACACTTCCATGATGCAGACTATTTCGCACAAAATGCATTAACAAACTGCGAACTTATTAACCTAGAAGATATGCTACAAAACGGAACAATAATGAATGGAGTTATGATAGAAAAACCACACAGATTTTTAACAGCAATGACAATAGCTACACAAATTATATTAGGAGTAACATCATCAACCTATGGTGGAGCAACAGTATCTCTTTCTCATGTAGCACCATTTGTAAGAAGTAGCTACGAAAAATATTACCAAAAATACAAAGACAGAGGCTTATCAGAAATACAAGCAATAGAATATGCAAAACAAGATACTAAAAAAGAAGTAGCAGACGGTGTACAAACCTTCAATTATCAAGTAAACTCTATGACAAACACAAATGGACAGGCACCATTTTTATCTGTTTGTATGTACCTAGGAGAAACAGAAGAATATAAAGATGAACTAGCTTTAATAATAGAAGAATTCTTAAAACAAAGAATAGAAGGCTTCAAAAACGAAAAAGGCGTATATGTTACACCAGCCTTCCCAAAACTACTATATGTACTAGAACCAGATAACATCACAGAAAACAGCAAATACTGGTACTTAACAGAACTTGCAGCAAAATGCACTGCAAAAAGACTAGTACCAGACTACATTTCAGAAAAGAAAATGTTAGAATTTAAAATAGATAAAAACGGAAACGGAAACTGCTATCCTTGTATGGGATGCCGTTCATTCCTAACACCTTATGTAGATCCAGAAACAAACAAACCAAAATACTATGGAAGATTTAACCAAGGAGTTGTAACCATAAACTTAGTAGATGTTGCACTATCTTCAAAAAAAGACTTTGATAAATTCTGGAAAATATATGAAGAAAGACTAGAACTATGCCACAGAGCACTTCAAGCAAGACATGAAAGACTAAGCAAAGTAACAAGCGATGTAGCACCAATACTATGGCAACATGGAGCACTAGCAAGACTTAAAAAAGGCGAAAGCATTCATAAATTATTACATGACGGCTACTCAACAATTTCACTTGGATACGCAGGACTTTACGAATGCGTAAAATATATGACAGGAAACAGCCATACAGATAACGGAGAAGGAAAAGAATTTGCACTTAAAGTAATGCAAAAACTAAACGATAAATGTAAAGAATGGAAAGAAGCAGAAAAAATAGATTACAGTGTATATGGAACACCAATCGAATCTACAACATACAAATTTGCAAAATGCCTACAAAAAAGATTTGGAAAAATTGAAGGAATTACAGATAGAGATTACATCACAAACTCATACCATGTACCAGTATTCGAAGAAATAGATGCCTTCTCTAAACTAAAACTAGAAAGTGAATTCCAACGTTTAAGCCCAGGTGGAGCAATATCTTATGTAGAAACACCTAACTTACAAAACAACATCGAAGCAGTAATAGAAGTTATTAAATTCATATATGATAACATTATGTATGCAGAATTAAACACAAAATCAGACTACTGCCAAGAATGCGGATACGATGGAGAAATACTTATAGATGAAAACTTAGAATGGTATTGCCCAAACTGTGGAAACAGAAACCATGACACATTAAATGTAGCAAGAAGAACCTGCGGATACATAGGAAGCCAATTCTGGAACAAAGGAAGAACACAAGAAATAAAAGAAAGGGTACTACACCTAGATAACAAAGATGCACAAATGCCAGACAAAACAAAAGAGAAAAGAGCTGTATAAAATAAATAAAAGTAATTAAAAACAAAAATATAGTAAATTCAAGAATAAAAAGAATTACTATATTTTTGTTTAATTAAAACTCAAATAAATATAAAAACAAGGGGAAAATAAAATGAGATATAACAAAATTAGAAAAATGGATATTTCAAATGGACCAGGAGTTAGAGTTTCAATATTTATGCAAGGCTGCACCTTTAATTGCAAAGAATGCTTCAATCCAGAAACACACGACTTTAACGGCGGAAAAGAATTTAACGAAGAAGTAATAAATGAAGTATTAAAACTATGCGAAAATGATACCATTGTAGGCCTATCAATATTAGGTGGAGAACCAATGCACCCAAATAACATAGAAGGAACAACAAAACTCGCAAAAGAATTTAAAGAAAAATTCCCAAATAAAACAATATGGGTATGGACAGGATTTTTATTCGACAGAGACCTAAAAGATAAAGAAGTACTAAAATATATAGATGTATTAGTAGATGGACAATTTGTACTAGAAAAAAAAGACCTTAGACTAAAATATAGTGGCTCTTCAAATCAAAGAGTAATAGATGTACAAAAAAGCCTAAAAGAAAATAAAATAGTAGAAATACCAAATACAAACTAAATAAAAAACTACTTTGAAACTAAATGTTTATTATAATAGTTTAAGTAAGCAGAATAGTCACTTGCTTAAACTATTTATAAATAACCTTAGTTGTTTTCAAGGTAGTTTTCTTATTTTAATAACAAATTATATAGAAAAAGCCTATATTCACACTTTCTATATAAAAATAAATAATAAAAATATATAAAAAAGGAGAAGAAAGAAAATGAATAATGTAAAAATATTTGCATGTCCAACCGCCGAAGAATTTACTAAAGAAATTTGTGAATCACTAGAAATACCAATGGGAGAAGTAGAATGCTACAAATTTGCTAACGACAACAGCTTTGTACAATTCAAAGAATCTGTTAGAGAACAAGACATTTTCCTAGTACAAACAACAATGCCACCAGTAAACGAAAGAATAATGGAACTACTAATTATGATAGATGCCGCCAAAAGAGCATCTGCACACAGAATAAATGTAGTACTTCCATACTTCATTTACTCAAGATCGGACAAAAAAGACCAACCAAGAATACCAGTAACAGCCAGACTATTTGCAGAAATTCTAGAAGCAGCAGGAGCAAACAGAGTAATAACATGTGACTTACATAACCCAGCAATTCAAGCATATTTCAACATACCATGCGATAGAATAACCGGACAACATATTTTACAAGCATACTTTGACTCAAAACAAATTGAAAACAAAGTAGTAGTCGCAACAGACGCAGGAAGCTCAAAAAAAGCATACAAATACTCAAAATACTTTGGCTGCCCAATGGCATTAATAGATAAAAGAAGAGCAGGAAACGACGACAAAGCAGTAGCAGCAAACATTATAGGAGATGTAAAAGGAAAAACAGCACTAATATTTGATGATGAAGTAAGCACAGCAGGAACAATGGTAGAAGCAGCAAAAATCTTAAAAGAACATGGAGCAGGCGAAATTTATGCAGCATGTACACACGGCATACTATGCGGACCAGCAATAGAAAGAATACAAAACTCACCAATAAAAGAACTAGTAATTACAAACACAGTACCATTACCAAAAGAAAACCAAATACCAAAAATAAAAATACTATCAATAGCACCATTATTTGCAGAAGCAATAAAACGTATAAATGAAGCAAAACCACTAGGAGACCTATTCGAATTTGACAAATAATTCCCTAGGGTAAAATAATTCTCTTACAGAAATTACCAGAAAAAATAATGACAAATATTAACTTTTTTGATAAAATATCTA
>CANQCT010000061.1 GCA_947589835.1 uncultured Clostridia bacterium | reverse complement strand
ACAGAAGCAGCAGTTAAAGGCAAGGTAGATGAATTAATAGGACTAAAAGAAAATGTTATAATTGGTAAATTAATTCCTGCAGGAACAGGCCTTCCAATTTATAAAGATACTCATATTAGCACAGAAGAAACAGAAGAAGCAGAATGATTTGTACAAAATTAAAATTAATATATAAATAGACGATTAATATATAAATAGGCAATTAATATATTAATAGGCGATTAATATATAAATAGGCGGAGTTTCTATTTTAAGGTTTTAAGCAATTTTTTAAATACAGCTTTCCTTAAAATAAAAACCCCGCTATTTATTTTCTTATTATATACGCAAATAAAAAAATTATTTTTTCGTTGGATATGGTTTTATATCATCAGTTCTTCTTACATAATTATCCAGACGTCTGGACAATTTTAAATTTCACTTTGATTTTAAAAATAAATTTTTATATTAGCATATATAATATTTGACAATAGCGAAAAAAAAGGGTAAAATTAATGAAAATGATAAAAGGAGACTATTATGCCAAACAATAAAAAAATATGGGAAAGGATTACATCTAAAACAAAAATATATCTAGTAATTATTGGAATATTACTAGTTATTATTTGTGCGCTAAACATTAATTATACAATGCCTTCAGTATTAGCATATATGGCAATACTAATTTATGCATATTTTAGCAATAAAAAAAGAAAAGCAGAACTTTCAGAACACTTGCAAGACTTAACTTTCCATGTAGATAAAACAGCAAAAAACACCTTAATAAATTCACCATTTCCATTAATAATTATTGAAACAGACGGAAATGTAATTTGGAAAAGTACAAAATTTGTACAAGAATTTGCAAACATTGATATTAACAACATAATAAACGATTTATTAAAAGAAATAAAATTAGAAATAGAAAACAATGAAGAAAACATAGAAGAAAAGCAAATTCAAAAAGAAATAGAAATAGGAAATAAAATATATGAAGTACTTTGCAAATATACAAAATCAAAAGAAGAATATATGCTAACTTTATATTTCATAGATGAAACAAAAAGTGTTGAATTAGAGCAAAAATACAACGATTCTCAAATTTGCGTTGGCGTAATTATGATAGATAACTACGAAGAAATGAACCAAAGAATTCAAGACGAAGAAAAGCCAGGAGTACTTGCTCAAATTGAAAAAACACTTTACGACTGGGCAGCTACTTTTGAAGGATTAATAATTAAATCTGAAAGAGATACCTTTGTATGCATATTTGAACAAAAATATTTACCAGTTTTAGAAGAAAATAAATTTGCCATTCTAGATACAATGAAAGAACTAGAACTTTCAGATAAAATTCCAGTTACTTTAAGTATTTCTATATCAATAGAAGGCGAATCAAATTATGAAAAATATAAATCTGCACAAGCAGGAGTAGATATAGCATTAGGAAGAGGCGGAGATCAAGCAGTTATTAGAAAAGATGGAAAATATAGCTTCTTTGGTGGAAAAACTCAAGAAGTAGAAAAAAGAACAAAAGTTAAAGCAAGAATAGTATCACACGCATTAGAAGAATTAATGAAAGAATCAAAAAACGTTATGATTATGGGACATGCAAATGGCGACATAGATTCTATGGGCGCTAGTATGGGCTTATACAGATTAGCTACAAGTTTAAATGTAGAAAGCTATATTGTTAACAATTCCGAAGGAAGTGGCCTAGAAAGCTTTATTAAAGATATACAAGAAGAAAAAGAATACAAAGAAGCTATTATTAATAAAACAGAGGCACTTTCTAAAATAACACCAGAAACCTTACTTATTATTGCAGATACTCATAAAAAAACTTATGTAGATGTACCAGAACTATTAGAAGAAACAACAAAAGTTGTTGTTATAGATCATCATAGAAAAAGTCCAGATTACATTGAAAATACAATTCTTGACTTTCATGAAGTATATGCATCATCTGCATCAGAATTAGTAACAGAAATTATAGAATATGCTCAAAAAGAAATAGAATTAACTACTTTAGAAGCAGAAGCTTTATATGCAGGAATTATGATGGACACCAAAAACTTTACATTTAAAACTGGTGTTAGAACATTTGAAGCAGCAGCATATTTAAGAAAACGCGGAATTGATATTATAAAAGTTAAAAAATGGTTCCAAAGTGATTTAAAAACATACAATAAAATTTCAAAAATTGTTCAAAATGCAGAAATTACAAATGACACAATAGGAATTTCTATATATGATGAAAATGACAAAGACTCAAACATTATTTGTGCAAAAGCAGCAGATGAGCTTTTAACAATTAGTGATATTACAGCTTCATTTGTGCTAGGAAGGCTAGGAGATAAAATATGTATTAGTGGCCGTTCTATTGGCGATATTAACGTACAAGTTATTCTAGAAAAACTAGGTGGCGGTGGACATATTACAGTTGCAGGAGCACAAGTAGATGGAATGACAATGGAAGAAGTAAAACAAGAGCTAATTAATCGCATAAATGAATACTTTTCAGAAATTACAAGTTAATAAAAATGCAATTGTAAAGATAGAATATAAAAGGAGAACAAAATATGAAGGTAATTTTATTAGATAACATCAAAGGTGTTGGAAAAAAAGATGAAGTAATAAATGCAAGTGATGGTTATGCTAGAAATTTTTTATTTCCAAAAAAATTAGCAGTAGAAGCAAATAATGAAAATATGGCAAAACTAAAAGCAAAGGAAAATTCTAATCAATATAAAAAATCTGTGGAAAAAGAAGAGGCACAAAAGTTAGCTGAAGCTTTAAAAGGAGTTTTACTTAAAATTAATGTAAAAGCGGGCGAAAATGGAAAAATATTTGGGTCTATTACATCAAAGGAAATTGCAGATAACCTAAAAGCGCAGTATAAAATTGAAATAGATAAAAAGAAAATAGATTTGAAGGAGCCAATAAAAACAATAGGTACATCTTCTGTTAATATAAGGTTATATGAGGGCGTAAATGGCACTTTGAGGGTGCAAATTATTTCAGAGTAGGGGGAAAATGTAATGGAACTAGGAAAAGTACCACCACACGATATAGAAGCAGAACAAGCCGTAATTCGGAAGTATGCTTACAGATAAAGATGCAATAATGGCAGCAGTAGAAGTACTTAGAGAAGACGATTTTTACAGAGAAGATAATAGAACAATTTATAGTGCAATTTTAAATTTATATAATCGTGCAGAACCAGTGGATATTATTACATTAAGAAAAGAATTACAATCAATGAAACAATTAGAAGCTGTTGGCGGGCTAGAATATATTGCAAAGCTTCCAGATAAAGTTCCAACAACTGCAAACATTGAACAATATATTAGAATAGTAGAAGAAAAATCTGCCTTAAGGGCACTTTTAAAAACAGCTAATGAATTAATTTCATTAGGGTATGACGAAACAGAAGAAGTAGAAGACATACTAGATATGGCAGAAAGAAAAATATTTGACGTAATTCAAAAAAGAAATCAAAAAGGCTATACACCAATTAAAGATATTTTAGTAGATTCATTTACTCAGCTTGAACAATTATATAATCAAAAACAACGTATTACAGGTGTACCAACAGGATTTTCAGACCTAGACTACTTAACAGCAGGACTTCATAAATCAGATTTAGTAATTGTTGCTGCAAGGCCTGCTATGGGAAAATCAGCATTTGCCTTAAATATTGCTACAAATGCAGCGGTAAGAGCAAACGTACCAGTTGCAATATTTAGCCTAGAAATGTCAAAAGAGCAAATGACAAATCGTATTTTATGCAGTGAAGCAATGGTAGATAGTAACAAAGTAAGAACAGGAAAAGTAGAAGATGACGATTGGCAAAAGCTTGCTTCTGCATCTGGTGAATTATCACAAGCACAAATATATATAGATGATACACCCGGTATTTCTGTTATGGAAATACGTGCAAAATGTAGAAAAATGAAGCTAGAAAGAGATATTGGCTTAGTTGTAATTGACTATATTCAATTAGTACAAGGAAGTAATAAAAGAGCAAATGCAAGTCGTGAACAAGAAATTTCTGAAATAAGCCGTTCTTTAAAAATTTTAGCAAAAGAAATAAATGTGCCAGTTATTGCACTTTCACAACTTTCTAGATCAGTAGAACAAAGACCGGACCATAGACCAATGCTTTCAGATTTACGTGAATCTGGAGCAATTGAGCAAGATGCAGATATTGTTATGTTTTTATATCGTGATGATTACTATAATGAAGATTCAGAAAAGAAAAACATTGCGGAAGTAATTTTGGCAAAACATAGATCTGGCTCAACAGGAACAGTAGAACTTTTATGGCTTGGAAATTACACAAAATTTGCCAATTTAGATAAGTATAGGGAGTAATATTTTTTCGCTATAAATTGACCGCCACGCACCCATAGTTTCTAAGGCTAAAGCACAAAAGAACATATAAAAAGAAGCAAGTGGCTACTCTAAATATTATGATAATAACGCTAAAATAGGGAGTAAATAATGTTGCAAGAGAAGGTTTTAAATACAATTATAGAAAATGACTTAATACAAAAAAATGATAAAATAGTAATAGGCGTATCTGGCGGACCTGATTCTATGTGTTTGCTAGATATTTTGTATTGTTTAAAAGAAAAGTTACAAATAGAATTAGTAGTTAGCCATATAAATCATGGGCTTAGAAAAGAAGCGGAAGAAGAAACTAAATATGTAGAAGAATATTGTGAAAAAAGAAATATTCCTATTTTTATAAAAAGAGTAAATGTGAAACAATTAGCTGACGAGCAAAAGCTAGGCACAGAAGAAATGGGAAGAAATATTCGATATAATTTTTTTGAAGAAGTAGCCAAAATAACTAAAGCAAATAAAATTGCAACAGCACATAACTTAAATGATAATGCAGAAACAATTTTAATGAATATATTGCGAGGAACAGCAATTTCAGGCTTAAAAGGAATTGAAATAACTCGCAAAGGTAGTAATTTTACTGAACAAAATACAAAAAATAAAATAAATCAATTAACTTACATAAGACCATTAAGAGAATGCTCTAGAGCAGAAATAGAAGAGTATTGCACGCAAACTAAATTAAACCCTAAAATTGACAAAACTAATTTGGAAAATATTTATACAAGAAATAAAATTAGAAATAAATTAATACCATATCTTCAAAAGGAATTTAACCCTAATATTATAGAAAGTTTAAATAGACTATCAAACTTAGCAAAGCAAAATGAAGATTATTTCGCCGAAATTGTAAAAGAAAAGTATGAAACTTTAAAAATAGGGGAAAATGAAAAAGAGATAATATTAAATTTAAAAGAATTTAATAAGTTACCAAAAGTTATAAAAACAAGACTTATTTTATATACTATTAATAAGTTAATAGGTACTGTACAAGGCATTCAAAAAATTCATTTAGAAGATATTATAAAACTTTGTCAAAATAATATAGGAAATAAATATTTAACACCTAATAAAAATGTTAAAATTTTTATAAAAAAAGGAAAAATTTTTTTTATAGCAAAAGTCGACCTTCCGTAACAAAAGCCTTGATATAACTAAGTTTGCGAAACGAAACTTTTGTGAAAATACTTGAAATTATATTTGTAATGTGGTATATTCTAAACGAAAAATTAAAAAGCAAATTTAAGGAGGAACTATTTTGAAAAATGGTATAAAAACACTAGCAATGTGGCTAGTTATTGGAATAATTTTAATTGTAGTTATAAGTTCTATTATAGAAAACACAGATAATAAATTAGCATATTCTGAATTATTATCAAAAGCAGAAGCAGGTCAAGTGCAAGAAATAACATTATCTTCTGATGGCAGAAAAGCAGAAGTTAAGTTAAAAAACGAAAACTTTGCAAAAGAAGTAAATATTCCAAGTGTAGAAAGCTTAATGGATTCTTTAAGTAATAATATGAAAAACGGAACTATTAAAGTTACAGAAAAATCAGAATCTATTTGGATGGTAATTTTTAGCTTACTTACACCATTTGGCTTATTAATAATATTCCTTGTTTTCTGGTTTATATTAATGGGCGGAGCACAAGGCACTGGCGGTGCAGGCGGCGGAAAAACAATGTCATTTGGAAAAAGCCGTGCTAGAATGATTAACCCTACCGATAAATCAAGAGTTACATTTGATGATGTAGCAGGTGTAGATGAAGAAAAAGAAGAATTACAAGAAATTGTAGAATTTTTAAAAAATCCAAGAAAATTTACTGAAATGGGAGCAAGAATTCCAAAAGGTGTGCTACTTGTAGGACACCCTGGAACAGGTAAAACTCTTTTAGCTAAAGCTGTTGCAGGCGAAGCAGGAGTACCATTCTTCTTTATAAGTGGTTCAGATTTCGTTGAAATGTTCGTTGGTGTTGGTGCATCACGTGTTAGAGACTTATTTGAAGAAGCTAAGAAAAAAGCACCATGTATCATATTCATAGATGAAATTGATGCAGTTGGACGTCAAAGAGGAGCTGGACTTGGTGGTGGACACGATGAAAGAGAGCAAACCCTAAACCAATTATTAGTAGAAATGGATGGCTTTTCTGCAAATGAAGGAGTTATAGTATTAGCAGCAACCAACAGACCAGATATATTAGATAAAGCATTATTAAGACCGGGCAGATTTGATAGGCAAATAGTAGTATCAAATCCAGATGTAAAAGCAAGAGAGCAAATTCTAGAAGTTCACAGTAGAAAGAAAAAATTAGGCGATGATGTAGACTTAAAAACAATTGCAAAAAATACATCAGGTTTTTCTGGAGCAGACCTAGAAAATATTTTAAACGAAGCAGCACTTTTAGCAGCTAGAAGAAATTTAACACAAATTGGTATGGCAGAGGTAGAAGATGCCATGGTTAAGGTAACTATGGGACCAGAAAAAAGAACTAGAGTTAGAAGCGAAAAAGAGCAAAAATTAGTTGCTTTCCACGAAGCAGGCCATGCGGTAGTTAGTAGATTTTTACCAACACAAGATCCAGTGCACCAAATTTCTATTGTTCCAAGAGGAATGGCTGGAGGTTACACAATGTATCGCCCTACTGAAGATAAATCATTTATGTCTAGAACAGAAATGGTAGAAAATATAATTTCACTTTTAGGCGGTAGAGTAGCAGAAAAATTAGTATTAGATGATATTTCAACAGGTGCAAGCAATGATATAGAAAGAGCAAGCCAAATTGCAAGAAGTATGGTTACTAAATATGGTATGAGCGAAAGAATAGGAACTATTACTTTAGGTTCTAATCAAGAAGAAGTTTTCTTAGGAAGAGATTTCGCTACGCAAAAAGAATATTCAGAAGAAACAGCAGCTTTAATAGATGAAGAAGTTAAAAGCATCATTGATTTTGCATATAAAAAAGCAGCAGAAATTCTACAAGCTAATATGGATAAATTAACAAGAGTTGCAAATGTTTTACTAGAAAAAGAAAAAATAGATGGCGAAGAATTCGACCAAATATTTGAAGAAGGATAAGTGTGTCGCTTTGGGGGCGTTTCTTAAAGCGACAAAGTGTCGCATTAGTGACACATGTGTGTTATTGTTAGAACCAGTTTTTAAGTTATCTGTGTGAAATGATGTAAGCTACAGATAACTTAAAAACTGAACAAAGTAAGATTGCAGTTATTGAAAATATTGGTACTCTTAAATACATATGATGATTACGAAAAAGTTCCGTAAATGTAAAAAATTCGTAATAGAAAAACAAAATAAAAAATGTGAAACAAAATTAAGAAAAAAATGAAGAAATGTTTCACATTTTTTTGCTTTGTGGTATAATATAAATGTGAAACAAAATCAATAAAAAAACTACAAAAGTGTTTCACATTTTAAGGGAGAGATATATATGGAAGAAAAAATAGAAATAATGGGTCTTCTTCAAAACAAACAATTACTTGAACAAAAGTTACAATCACTTGCTTATGGTTCAGTTGAAATAAGAGAAAAAGATTCAAACAAATATATATATGTACATTATAGAGAAAATGGAGTAGCTTTAACAAAATATGTTGGAGAATACACAGAAGAATTATATAATTTAATATTAAACAACAGTATTACGGCCAAAGAGTTAAAAAAGCAAATAAGAGAAATAAACAAAAAATTAAAACAATTAAATTATGTAGAAGAAGAACTTTCTGAAAAAGTAAAACAAAATATAGATTTTGCCAAAAGGCATTTAGTAGATACAATTTATAAACAAGCAATATTAGAGGGAGTTGCAACAACATTTGCAGATACAGAAAGCATTAT
>CANQCT010000060.1 GCA_947589835.1 uncultured Clostridia bacterium | reverse complement strand
TTAAGGAAGGTGAAATAAAATGGCAAGAGTAAAAACAGCAAGAATTACACGTAAAAAACATAAAAAAATATTAAAAAGAGCAAAAGGATATTATGGAGCAAAACATTATAGATTTAGAATGGCAAAACAAGCTGTTATGAAATCTGGAAATTATGCTTATGTAGGAAGAAAAGATAGAAAAAGCAATTTTAGAAAATTATGGATAGCAAGAATTAATGCTGCTAGTCGTCAAAACGGATTAACATATAGTAAATTCGTAAATGGACTTAAAAAAGCAGGTGTTGTAATTAATAGAAAAATGCTTGCAGAAATAGCAGTATCAGATCCAGAAGCTTTTACAAAAATTGCAGAAATAGCAAAAAAAGCATAAATATTAAAGCAAATTAAAAAGTAATTAAAAATGTGAATTATTCAAAAAAGAATAGTTCATATTTTTTTGCTTAAAGTACTAAATTGTTCATACACATAATATGGTATTTGTAAATATCAAGACCTTGTCGAAATTTGTCACACGAAAAATGTTGCAAAATAGAAAAAAGCTATATAACTATTGACTCCATATTTACAAATTGATATAATTGAACTACCAAAGGCTATAAAAGAATACGAAAAGAACAAGCAAAATGAAATGCTACAATGGATGATGTTTTTAGAAAACCCTGAAAATAAGGAGGTAGCAAAGATTATGAAGAACAATGAGAATATAAAAGAAGCAAAAGATGAATTAGACAAAATAAGCCAAGATGATATATTAAGGAGAATGGCATTAAAAGCAGAACTAGAAAGAATGGACCAAGAACAATTACTATATGAAGCAAAGCGAGATGGAAAACTAGAAGGCAAATTGGAACGGAAAAGAAGAACGGAAGATTAGAGCGGGAAAGAAGAACGGAAGATTAGAGCGGTAAATTGGAACGGTAAGTTAGAGCGGAAAAAAAGAACGGAAAATTAGAGGTTGCAAAGAAAATGCTAGAAGAAAAAATAGAAATAGATACTATTATAAAAGTAACAGGCTTAAGCAAAGAAGAAATAATGAGAATTTATTAAAAAATAACGAAAAATTATTGCCATAGTAGTTTACATTGGTTACTATTTTTGAAACTTTATTATCGCAAAACTAAAAAATAAACTGCATATCTTAATTGGTATGCAGTTTTTCTATATACTTATTTTAAATTTCTTAAAGCTTCTATGGGGTGCCTATTTATGCCTATTGTTTTTTAATTTTAGGTTTAGCAATTAATGAAGCTAAATATCCAAAAAATACTGCTGCTGCTATTCCACCTGCAGATGCCTTTACACCACCCACAAACGCCCCAAATAAACCAGAGGTTTGAACTTCTTGAATAGCACCTTTAGCAAGATTTGCGCCAAATCCAAGTAGTGGTACCGTAGCACCAGCTCCCGCAAAATCAATTAAATATTTGTAAACGCCAAGTCCACCTAGTACTGCACCAGTTGTAACAAAAATAACCAATATTCTAGCAGGAGTTAACTTTGTTTTGTCAATTAAAATTTGCCCAATAATACAAATAATACCACCTACAACAAAACACTTTAAAATTCCCATCCAGTCAATACTTTGTATAAAATCCATAATTTACACCATTTTTCACCTTTCTTTACCCAATATCAGTTGGAATTTCTCTTTCAATTGCAACAGCATGCGCAATACCAGGAATACTTTCGCCTTGCTGAGAAGTAGTAGCATTTGTTAAAGCACCTGTTGCAACAAGCAAAATTCTATCAAGCTTCTTTTGTTGTAACTCTTTAAATAAATAACCAGAAAAAGTAACACCTATACAAGCACAACCACTACCGCCAGAGTGAGTATCTTGCTTTTGCTTATCAAATATTAAAACTCCACAATCGTTATAATTACTTTTTATATTGTAACCTTTAGTCTCTGCAAGCTCTATTACAATATCTTTTCCAATATGACCTAAATCACCAGTAACAATTAAATCATAGTAACTTGGCTTTCTGCCAGTATCCTTAAAATGAGTAATCAAAGTATCTAAAGCAGCTGGAGCCATTGCAGCACCCATATTATTAGCATCTTTAATTCCCATATCTACAATCTTTCCAGGAGTAACTGCTGTTATATATGGACCATTTCCGTGTAGCAGATAGTATAGCAGCACCAGAGCCTGTTACAGTCCACTGCGAAGTAGGCGGCCTTTGGTTACCAAGTTCTAGTGGAAAACGAAATTGTTTTTCAGCACTACAAAAGTGGCTAGATGTTGCACAAAGTACATTTTTAGCAGCCTTGCCATCTAAAAAAATACTTCCTAAACATAAACTTTCTACAAAAGTAGAACAAGCACCAAAAATTCCAAAAAAAGGAATATTTAATTCACGTAATCCAAAGCTAGAAGAAATACATTGATTTAATAAATCACCTGCAAAGCAGTAATCAATATCACTTGAAGCAATACCAGACTTTGAAATAACTGTGTTTACAGTTTCTTTTATAATTTTACTTTCAGCTTTTTCCCAAGTTTTTTCTCCCCAGAACTCATCTTCTAAACATTGGTCAAAATATTTTGCAAGAGGTCCTTGCCCTTCCTTTGGGCCAACAATACTAGCAGTTTGCAAAATAGTTGGGGGAGTATCTAATTGTATAGTTTGTTTACCAATATGTTTCATAAATTTATACTCGCAAAACTTTAAATAAGCATTATTGCGAAAATCTCCTTATATAATTATTTAGGTTTTTATCATTTAAGGCTATACCTATAAACCACATTTTAAGTTACAAAGTTTACTTTTACATTAATATACAGTAATAAAAACCACATTTTAGCTATAAAGTTTACTTTTACATTAATAAAAATAACATTTTAAGCTACAAAATTATGCCTTCACATTAATTTACAACAATTAATGAGCAAACAAAACAGCTATTATGCCAATAATTACTGAAGCAGAAATACCAAACACTAAAACTGGACCTGCAACAGTGAACATTTTTCCACCCACACCCATTACATAACCTTCAGATTTATATTCAATAGCAGGCGAAACAATAGAATTAGCAAAACCTGTAATTGGAATTAAAGAGCCAGCGCCCGCGAACTTTCCAATTTTATTAAAAATATTTAAACCTGTTAAAATAGCAGAAATCGCAATTAAAGTAATAGAAACTACCGTAGAAGCACCAGTTTCATCCATTCCTTTATATTTACAAAAATCCATAATAAGCTGTCCTATAGTACAAATTAATCCACCTACCCAAAAAGCATTAAAACAATTTTTCAAAATAGGGGAATTAGGAGACTTTTTATCAACATAATCACTATATTCTTGCTTTGTTTCAATTGGCTTCATTTTTATAACCTCCTTTTAATCTCTATCTCTATCAATAACAAAAGCTAAATCCAATTCTACGTAATACTCTACTAATTTCTTACCATCAATTCTTGCCCTTTGCTCTAAAACTGTAACATTAGATAAATAATCTATTGTTTTAGATGCCTCTAAAACTGTTTGAACAACAGCATCCTTCCACGAAACAGTAGATGTACCAGTAACTCTTAAATGTTTTTCAATTCCCATTTTTTTATCAACCTCCATTTGATTTTCAATTCTATCTTTTCCAAAAAAAACAAAATTTATACAGAAAATGAAAATTTTATTTATTTAAATTTACTACATAATAGTTATAATTACATTAAAGCTTTAATAGTACTAGTTTTCTTGTTTTTCAAATGCCCGTTGCTAGATAGCAAGTTCAAAGAAGCAAAGTCAGAACGGGACCTCTCAAAACTGCGAAAAATAGTACTATTAAAGCTATTAACTATAAAACCCATTAATTTAAAAAACAAGAAAACTAGTACTATGCAAGCATATAGTAATTAAGCATTAATATATATTAAAAAATACTATTTACATAAATAAATAATTGTGATATATTAAATAAAACATTTGTATATTTAAGGGGAAAAATGTAGAATGATTAAAAAAAGAAAAAGAAAAAACTTTATAAAAACATTTAATAGACTAATTATTGTACTAGTATCACTAGCATTAATACTAATAGTACTAAATATTACAAGTAATGATTATGTAGTAGATAACATAAAAAATAAAACTAACTTAATTATTAATAACACTAATGTAACCAAAAATTTAAAGCAAGACCTTTATGTACAAAATGGCATTATTTATATGTCTTATCAAGATATTTGCGAATTTTTTGATAGCACAATTATGTACGATACCAATTACAAAATGTTTATCACTTGCAGTAATGAAAAAGTAGCAAGCCTTCCAATAGAAAGCAGTGAAATTCAAATAAATAGCTCAAAAGTAAAGCTAAAAGAAGGAGCAATGCAAAAAGACGACATATACTATATACCAATTTCAGAACTTGGAGATGTATACAATATAGAAACAAACTATGCAGAAAATACCAACATTGTTACCATAGATTACTTAAACAAAGAATATATAATTTCCACAGTAAATAACAATACATCTATTAAATACAAGCCAAAAAGCCTATCTAAAACTCTAGCAAAAGTAAAAGCAGGCGAAACCATAATTGTAATAAATGATAATAACACTAAAAAAGGATGGACTAAAGTTAGAACAACAAGCGGAATTTTAGGATATGCCAAAACAAATAAAATAGGAAATCCAAACCATTTAAGAGAAACAATTGAAGAAAATATAAAAGAAGAAAAAACAATGCCTTGGAGCGTATTTTCTTCAGAATACATTATTGAAGATAGAACAGCTACTACAGAAGATGGCATAAAAGTATTATCTCCAACACTTTTTAACTTAAGAGATGAATCAAAAGGCAAACTAAATGTGCTAATAGGAAATGAAGAAAACAAATACATTAACTGGGCACATAAAAATGGCTATGAAATTTGGGCATCTGTATCTAATAGAGGTTATAAAAATACTACTGCCGATGCATTAAAAGACTACAAAAACAGGCAATATATGATAGATCAAATAGTAGAATACATTATTACATATAAATTAGATGGAATTAATATTAGTTTTACAAGCATTCAAGAAGAAAATTTAAACGATTTTTCTAGATTTTTAATTGAATTAGAGCCACGTTTAAACGAAATAGGGGCAGTTTTATCAGTAGATACCTTAGAAGCAAACAGCCGGAATAGTACAATGCTCATATAAAAAATAAAACTAAACTATAAAAAACTTTGCAAAAATATAATAACTTTTATAAATAAATTCATAAATAAAAATAATCTCCATATAATATAAAACAAGCTAAGTTATATGGAGGTTATTTTTTGTGATAGGTTATGTGAAACTAAAATCAGAAAATAAAGAGCTATATAAAGATAATTTCTTAGAAAAATTGAAAAATAAAAATACAAGCCTTTCAAAACTTCAGCATAATATTTGTTATTTTTTTTATAAATTTATTGTATTTATAAAATATATAGGAAATATAATTACTGTAAAACAAATATACAATTCATATATATTCATTTTTCCATTTAATAATAAAAATATAACTAAACATAAATTAAAAAAATGTATGAAAAAACTTCAAAAAATAATACCAAAATATAAAGTAAATACATTAGCCCTTTCAAATGAATTAAAAAAGCAAACTAAAATAGAAGAAAACAGCAAACTTACTAAATACTTAAAAGAATATACTAAACCAGCTAAATACATAAATAAAAACAACGATTCAGTTAAGTATTTAAAAGAAAATAGCCTAATGCCATATTTAATACAAGAAATATTAAGCTATATTCTAGAACTAGGTAAAAAAAGAACAGAATTTGAAGACTTATATATATGCATAAAAGAAATATCTACATTCTATATTGAAAACATTTATTATTTATCAAATTACTTTAAAACTATTAATATAATTACTCCAAACATAAAAAACTTTCAAAAAATATCAGACCAATTAGAAAAAAACGGAGTATTAATAACAGTAACAAATAATAAGGAAAAAAGCTTAAGAAAAGCAAAATTAATAGTAAATATAGACTTTAATAAAGAAGAAATAACAAAATATACAATTTATAGAAGGGCAATTATAATATCAATAAAAGAAGAAAAAATATGCAATAATATTGGTTTTGAAGGACTTCAAATAAAACAAGTAGAAATAGATACTTCAAATGAAATAAAAAATATTTTTAAAAAACATAATTTATTAGAAAATTATCCACTATGTGTTTTATATAACAGTATATTAGATGAAACTAAAAGCTTTGAAAATGCAAAATATCAAATGAAAAAAGATGAAATTAAGATTGTAAAATTATATGGAAATAATGGCGAGATTAGTCAAAATGAATATATGAAATTACTTAGCGATTAGAATGTCAAGCTTTAAAATATTATATAATAGTTGCAATTATATAAAGCTTAAATAGTACTATTTTTCGCAGTTTTGAGAGGTCCCGTTCTGACTTTACTTCTATGAGCTAGCTAACTGCAACGGGCAATTTGAAAAACAAGAAAACTAGTACTATTTAAGCGATTTAGCCATAAAACTATTAACTAGTAACCCACAAATGTGAATTTAATATGAAAATACTTGACAAAATCAAAAAAAATGTTTATCATATAGAGCAATGCAGCAAATTATATAATATATAATTTGTTGTCATTTATTTTATTGCAAAAGGAGGTACTACTTTATATGGACGAAAAAGAAGTACTATTAACAAAAGATGGATATGAAAAACTTGAACAAGAATTAGAATTTTTAAAAACAACTAGAAGAGCAGAAATTGCAGAAAGAATAAAAGTTGCTCTAGGATTTGGAGATTTATCTGAAAATTCTGAATATGACGAAGCAAAAAATGCTCAAGCAGAAAACGAAACAAAAATCGCAGAATTAGAAAATAAAATTAGATATGCCAAAATAATAGATGAAAAAGAAATAGATACTAAAACAGTTCAAGTAGGCAATACTGTAAAATTGTTAGATATAGAGTTCAATGAAGAAGTTAGCTACACAGTAGTTGGTTCAACAGAAGTTGATATTTCACAAAATAAAATTTCAAATGAATCACCAATTGGTAGTGCTATTTTAGGTGCAAAAAAAGACCAAGTTGTAGATGTTCAAGCTCCATCAGGTGTTATACAATATAAAATATTGTCTATCACAAAATAATAATTGGGGACAGGTCCAATTGCTCATTTTTAAGCAAAAAGGGACAGGTCCAATTTCCCCTTTTCAAGCAAAAAGGGACAGGTCACAAATAATAAATAAAAAAGAATACTTTATCAATATAAGCGGTAAAGTATTCTTTTTGACGCTTTTAGCTTGAAAAAGAGGGTTCATATTCTAGGATACCCTCTATGATTGTAATATATGAAAAAAATTCATATAAAGATATTAAGTCTTATTTAAATATTAGCACATTTTAATAGCACTTTCTAATGCAAGGGTAATCATATCATTTAAAGATTTTTCCCTTTGCTCAGAAGTAGAACTTGCTTTGTTATAATAATCATCAACCACTGTTAATAAGCAAGTTGCTTTTTTATTCAAATAGTTAGCCATATAAAATAAAGCAAAAGCTTCCATTTCACAAGCCAAAATATTTAGGTCCTTAGGAAAACGATTAATAAAACTTGGTATATCATCTAAATAACCGTCAAAACAATCATTACAAAAAGTATTTCCCTTTGTATAATGAATACCAATCTCCTTAGCAGTTTCCTCTATAACCGTATTTATAGCCTCACTAGACTTTGCAGTATGGCATTCCTTTTCACACCACTCATAAGCAAAATTTCCCTCAGTATAGCTTTGATCTACTAAAATAGTATCTAGCAACTTCAAATCACGATTATAACTACCACAAGAACCAATACGAATAATAGTATCAACATTATAAAATTTGTATAACTCATAACAATAAATTCCCATACTAGGCATTCCCATACCAGAAGCAAAAACAGTAATTTCTTTTCCTTTATATGTACCTGTGTATGCAAACATATTTCTAACTGAATTTACCAATCTGGCATTTTCTAAAAAGTTTTCTGCAATATATTTTGCTCTTAATGGATCGCCAGGCATCAATACAACTTTTTTAATATCTTCCTTTTCAGCATTACAATGAATTGACATATAAAATTTCCTCCTTCGCTTTTTTTATTATATAAAAGATTGTGGCAAAATGCAATGAAAATTTTTCGTTACTTGATAATACTTTTAGATAAAAAATAACGGGCTTTCCTTGAAACAGGAAGGCTCGCTAAATTTAAAATGCAA
>CANQCT010000059.1 GCA_947589835.1 uncultured Clostridia bacterium | reverse complement strand
TGATTTATTCTTAAAATAATTATTGCTATTACATTTGTTATTTATTGATTTTAGGAAGTGATTACTATCGATTTTATGTTAATTATTTACAAATATGTAAAAATATAGTATAATATTTTAAATATATATTGATTAGACAGATTTATATTGTTAGTAGGGAATAAAGTATGAAGGAGGTATATTAAAATTGATTAAAAATATCGTTTTGGTTGGATTAGGACCACATTCGAAAAGGATATATATAAATGCCCTAAAGAATAATAATAATTTACCTAAGCTAATAGTTGATTTAGAATCTGAAGAAAGCAATATAAGAGAGTATTTAGAAAAGGAAAAGATAGAAACGGAGTTATTTCTAATACCAGATAAATATAAAGATAATGAAGTATTAGACAGAAATATTTCAACAAGATTAATGGAAAAATTAAAAACTTTGAAAATAACACATGCTATTATCTCAACAGAGCCAAAAGCACATTTTGCGTATTTAAAATTTTTTATTCAAAACGATATAAATGTACTATCTGATAAACCTATTACTGTAGTTAAAGATATGCATAAATTAGAATCTATTAAAAAAATAAAAAATCAATATGAAGAATTGGAAAAACTTTATGAAGAAAAAAAGAATAAAATTATATGTAGAATTATGTGTCAAAGGAGATTTCATAGAGGATATAATTATATAAAAGAAATAGTAAAAGATATTATAATAAAATACAACATACCACTTACTTATATAAACATTTATCATTGTGATGGTAAGTGGATGATGCCACATGATTATGATATAGAAAATCACCCATATAAATATGGATATGGAAAATTATTTCATAGTGGATATCATTTTATTGATTTGTTAGCAGAATTTATAAAATTGAATAAATTTGTTTCGAATGATAAAAAAATTACTAATGTAGATATCCATAGCTGTAAATTTGATTTATTAGACGACTTAACTTGTATAAGTAGAAATGATTTATTTAAAATATTTGAAAATCAAACTATACCAGAATATTATAAGGATAAAATAGATAAAGAAAGATACAAGAACTATGGAGAAAAAGATTTTTATTCATTAATGCAGTTTAAAAACAAAGAGGGAAGAACGATAACTACAGCGAATATTAATATGCTACAAAATGGCTTTTCTAGAAGAGCATGGATTCAAACAAAAGAGAATACATACAAAGGGAATGGTAGAATAAGACATGAATCATTAGTAATACAAGTTGGACCACTATTAAGCATACAAGTTCATAGTTATCAATCAAAAGAGATAAAAGATAGAAAAGATTTTAAATCAGAACTTGAATGTGGGGGATTAGAGCATTTTGATATTTATATATTTAGAAATTCAGAACTTATTGGTGGAATACCATTTGAAAGAATACAATTAAATGACTTATATGATGATATAGATGTCGAGAATTTTGATGGATACAACGAACTAGCAAGAGAGGACTTTATATTAGACTTTTTATTAGGACAACAGCAAAAAAGTGATTTAACAGATCATAGATTAGCAATTGAGTTACTATATAATATATGTCTTTCTATTAATGACGAGAAAAAAATAGAAAGAAAAAATATAGTTAATATAGAAGGAATGATGTGATATGAAAAAGAAAGAGATATTATGTCCAGCATCTAATAAAGCTCATATCAATATGGCTGTAGATGAAAAGGTTGATGCTGTTTATGGAGGATTACAGAACTGGAATGCAAGAAATAGGTTGGTCAATTTTAGTTTTAATGAATATAATGAGATACTTCAAAAATTACATAGAAATAATATAAAATTTTATTTGACTTTAAATGTATTAATGCTTGATGAAGAAATAGAAGAAGTAATATCTTTATTTAAAAGCAAAACAATTAGTTTACCAGATGCTTTTATAGTGCAAGATGTAGGTTTAGCAATAATACTAAAAAAAGAATTTCCAGAAGTAGAATTACACTTTTCAACACAATTTGGAGCACATAATAAATCGGATTTGGAATTTATTGAATCATTAAAGGGAAGTAGAGCAATAATAGCAAGGGAATTACAATATGAAGAGATTAAAAATTTATCTAAAGATGCTTCTCTGGAATTGGAAGCATTTGTGCATGGATTTCAATGTATGTCATATTCAGGGTTGTGTTTATGGGGCTCTTTATTAAATAATGGCTCGGGAAATAGAGGTAAATGTTTAACACTATGTAGAGATATATATTCAAATGAAGAGTTCGAAGGAAATTTATTATATAAGCCTACTCTTGATTGTATTAGCATGATTGATAAATTAGAAAACATTGATAGCTTAAAAATAGAGGGGCGAAGACGTAATGCAGAAGAAATAAGAAAAGTAGTACAAATGGTAAAAAACAGAACGAATCAAAAAAATGCAGGACACATTTTTGGAAAAGATATTGAAGAAACAAATTTGTTTGAATTAGTGCATTCAAGAATGAAACCAATGTATAAGTATGATGAATTAATTAAAGTAAATAAAAATGATATTTTAGTTGATTTTGATGAAAATAATATTCCAATAAAATTCACAAAAGAAATAAATCATAATAGTTTTTATGTGTATAGTGAAATTAGTAATAAATATTTATTAGATAAAGAAAATATTAGTTTTGAATTTATAGTTGAAGAAAATATTATTAGAAAAATTAATTATCAAAGTAATAAAGGAAATACTACATTTTTTGTGGATGATGAAATGTCTGATAATTTGATAAAAGTAACTTCTAAAGATTTTATGAATTTGTTTGTTCAAGATGGAGAAATAAATATCTATAAGATAAGATATAATAGAAGTAAAGATGATATCTATTATATAAATATGGAATTTTTAAAGAAAATAAGAAAATTCTTAACTGAAAGTTTCTTAAATGAACATATAGAAAATAATGAATATATAAAGAAGATACCGAATCAAAAAATAAATTTATATACAGAAAGTCGTGATATAAAAATATTAAATGACTTAAAAAAAGATAAACGTATTAATTTAATTTTTAATGTTGATACAATTGAAAAATTAAAAAATATTGATTATTATATAAATGAGTTAGGTAGTAATGTAATTTATAAATTGCCATTATTCAATTGGAAAAGTGAAGATTTAATGCCATATTATTTAAAATTACAAAATTATTCTGTGATGTTTACAAGATGGTCACAAATTCTTTCTACAAAAAATATAAAATTTAAGCAAAAAATAATTGATTATACTGTATATGTTTGGAATAATTATTCAGTAAAATATTTGCAAGAATATAATATAGATATATATACAGCATCTCCAGAATTAAGCTTTAGTAAAAATTGTAACATATTGAAAAATGTAAAAAAACAATTTGTATTTTGTGGAAACATTCCATTAATGTATACTAGAATATGTTTTAAACATATATTTGATTGTCAAAGTTGTAATAAAATAAAGGATAAAAATATTTTTAATAAAGAAAAAGAAATAAGTTTTAAATTAAAGTGTACAGATGATTATAGATATTTAATTTGTGATAATCCTATCTTAAATGATTATACAAACAAGAAACTTGAAAATATTTCATTAAGATATATTATAGAGGAAGGTAATATCGAAGAAATAAAGGAAACAATAAATACAATATTAGAAAATCCAGATAATTATTATAATAAGATGAAGAAATTTAAATTATGGGAAAATTCATATCAAGCTAATATTAATGTTAGTAGATATTAAATGAAAGGAGTTATAATATTATGAAATTAATTAACAAAGTACAATTAGAGGAAATTGAAGATAAATCAAATTTTAGATTGAGAGAAGCTGTAAGAGCTATAGTGTTAAAGAATGGAAAAATGGCAATACTATATGTTTCTAATGAAAATTATCATAAATTACCTGGCGGAGGAATTGAACAAGGGGAAAATTTGTATGAGGCTCTTGATAGAGAGATAATGGAAGAGGTTGGTACAACTATTGAGAATATCAGAGAAGTAGGGAAAATAGTAGAATATCGAAAACGACATAATTTACAGCAAATATCTTATTGTTTTATAGCAGATGTAAAAGATGACAAGGGTGAGCAAAATTTTACAGAAGAAGAGAAAGAAGAAGGTTTTGAATTAAAATGGGTTTCTATTGATGAGGCACTTAGATTAATGAAAAATGACAAACCTAAAGATTACTTAGGCGCATATGTTAAAGCTAGAGATATAAATATTATAGAGTATTCTATGAGAAATCATGAAGAGATAAAACAACTTTCACATATGGAGGAGGATGTTAGATGAAAAAAACAAAAAGTATATGGGGAAATCCACCAAAACGCTTGTATAGACTAATTGATTTAGCTGAAAATAATATTGGCAAAGATTTTAATGCTTGTATTGTAGGATGTTCAGATGGAAAGTTTTTATTGCCATTTGCAAGAAAAGGAATAAAAGTTACTGGATATGAGGTAGACGATACTGCATTATATGGAGGAAACAAAGATTTTCCAATTATTAAGGATAATGAAATTTTTTCTTATTCAGAAGATTTTGTATCAAAAGAGTATGAAATTGAGAATAAACATGTCTGTGGGATTATAGAGAGAATAGAAAAAGAACAATTAACAAAATATGTGAATATTGAAAAAAGAGATTTTTACAAAAATGTACCAAAAGAGAAATTTGATGTTGTTTTTACGAGTTGTTCTTTACATTATTCATTAAATATACAATTTACATCAAAGGAAAAAATGGAAAAATTACAAAGCATTGTTTCAGATGGAGGATATTTGTATGTAGATTATATGATGGCTATTGATGAGAAAAATACAGATAGATATCCATTTAATAAATATTTTAGAAAAGGAGAAATGAGAAAATATTTTGATGATTCATGGAAAATTATATCATTGATAGAGAAGAATGAACCAACATTTGAAAGAGCACATGTAGAAAGGACAAGAGATCATTTCCATAGATTTGGATATGTTTTAGCACAAAAGATAAAGTAATTATACAGAAAATATTAACAAAATTTTTTATTACTTGTTGACAGAATCATAAAAATATAGTAAATTAAAAATAGTAATAAAAAGTGATTGATATTTGTATTAATTGTTAAGGTTCTGAAAAAGTTGTAGATAACTACACCACCCGAGCCAGAGAAAGCCTGTATCAGAAGATACAGGCTTTTTGCTATGATAGAATTAAAGTAAAGAAGCCGAACGCTCGTAGAAGCGTGGCTGTTAACTGCTGAGGAAAAGAAGCGCCGCCGGAGGCGGAGAAAGCGAGTTTCCGAAGGTATAAAAACTAAGCTTTAGAAGCTTGCGAAGCAAGACATAAAAAGGTAAAATTGAAAGTGATATGATAAAGTAGATAAAAAAAATAAAAAAATTACACTAAAATAAGGCGTTTTTGTTGACAAACGCCTTATTTTAGTTTAATATATGATTGGGGGCGAAAAATATGATATATACACATAAAGAATTAAAAGATAAAGGAATAAGTAACTATAATATAAATAAAAAAGTTGAAAATAAAGAACTATATAGAATTGAAAATGGCTTATATTCGGATACTGAAAAATACAATCAATTAGAATATATTGTAAAAAAATATCCAAATAGTATTTTTGCATCAGAAAGTGCTTTTTTCTATTTAGGATTAACTGATTATATACCAAGTAAATATTTTTTAGCAACAAAACATAATGCAAAGAAAATAGAAAATGATAAAATAGAGCAAATGTTTATAGCAAACCATTTTTTTGAAATTGGAAAAAGTAAAATAAATTATAATAATGTTCAAATAAATATTTATGACAAGGAGAGAATGTTAATTGAACTAATAAGAAATAAGAATGCAATGCCATTTGATTATTATAAGGAAATAATTAATAATTATAGAGAAATTGCAGATGAAATAGATATGAGTTTACTTGCAGATTATTTGAAATGTTTTGCTAATGGAAAAAACATTTTTGAAATTATACATAGGGAGGTCTTTTAGTGATAAACTTATTAGAAAGCATAGACTTTTATTTAGATAAAGGATATGAAGATGCTTATGCAACATCAAAAGTTGCACAAGATATAATATTAAGCAAAATTGCAAAATCTAATTATAGAAAAAATATTACAATTAAAGGTGGAGTAGTTATGTTTAATATAACTAATGACAAAAGACGAGCGACTGTTGACATTGATATAGATTTAATTAGATATTCTTTAGAAGATAAGAGTATATTGTTATTGTTTGAAAAATTAAATCAAATAGATGATGGAATAAAGATAATAGTTAATAAAAAAATAAAACCTTTAAAGCATCAAGATTATCATGGTAAAAGGGTTAATATTGTTTTGAAAGATTCATTTGAAAATCAAATAGAAACTAAGATTGATATTGGAGTACATAACAATTTAGATATAGAGCAAGAAGAATATATGTTTAACTTTGAAGCATTTAATAATAAGATGACATTATTAATAAATACTAAAGAACAAATTTTTGTCGAAAAGTTATTATCTATGTTAAAACATGGCATTAGAACAACAAGATATAAAGATATATATGATTTTTATTATCTTATAACAGAGGGAAATATGGACAAAGAATGGTTAATTAAATTGATTAATATATATTGTATCAATAATGATCTAAGAATTAGTACTACATCTGAAATAACATATGAATTAATAAAAATATTTAAAAATGCCAATTTTTTAGAAAATGTTCAAAATAGTAGATATAATTGGATAGGAGAAAAAACAGATATTGTTTTAGATACAATATTAGATTTTGTAAAACAATTAGAACCTTTAGTAGTATAATTAAAAATATAAAATACAATTTATTAAACCATATACAACATTTGATGAAATAAAATAAGAATGGCAACATATTAAAATAATACATTTATTTTAATAGTTGAGAAATGGAGGACACTTTAAGAAATTCAAGAAAATAATAATAGAATTAGATTCAAATGAAAGAAATATTCAAAAAGTAGGAGAGATATTTGATATAGCTAATTAAAAAAAATGGTGAGAGAATTAGGAAAAATCAAATAAGGATAATTTTGGGGATATGCTAATAGATAATAAATATTTAACTAAAGTAAAATATGATAAATATGGAGTAGAATAATAATGGATAAGAATGATTATGTAGAAATGATGCAAATGAGCCAAAAAGCAGAGGAATTTGTTGAGCAACTTTTTTTAGATAATGGGTATACAGTACAAAGAGAAATGAGAGTAAGTAAAATAAATGTTGACTTTTTAGCTGAAAAAGATGAAAAGAAATATATAATAGAAGTGAGAAGAGGAGATTTGGATTCATTAAAAATTAATTGTATAGCCAATATGCTTGCTGAATGTACCAAAGGAACAAAATATATTCCTATTTTAGTATTATTTAGTAGAAGAAGCTATATGATAAAAGATAGATTAGTAGATAATTATAATATAAATGTTATAGATATATCTAACTTATTATACTTAGTGTCAAATAATCAAAAGATGAAAGACAAACTTATCAATTTATTGGATTTCTCTATAGAGAGTATAATGGAAAAAGAACTATACTTTAATATTGATTTAAAACAATATAAAAAGTGTATAGAATCTAATTATGGATATATTGACAGATTAGAAACTATTACTGCTGGGAAGAAAAATGCACAGCAATATGAAAAATTTTGTGTTGATATATTAAAATACCTTTTTAATGATACTTTATCTTTATGGGAGGAACAACAAAAATCAAATGATGATTTATTTAGATTTGATTTGATTTGCAAAATTAAAAATAATATAAATAATGAATTTTTTAATACAATTGAGAATTATTTCTCTTCAAAATATATAATCTTTGAATTTAAAAATTATATAGAGGAGATTACACAAAAAGAAGTATATACTACAGAGAAATATCTTTATAAAACTGCATTAAGAACAGTTGCAATATTACTTACACGAAATGGAGTAGACAAAAATGGAATAAAAGCAATAAAAGGTACTCTAAGAGAAAATGGCAAACTGATAATAGTTTTGGATGACAGGGATTTAAAACAAATGATTTATGCAAAAGAACATGGAGAAGATTACATTCAAATATTAATAAATAAATTAGATAAAATGTTAGTATCTTTAGAAAAATAAATATTCAGTAGTACTTGCCAAAACTAATAATTTATGTTAACATAGTTAATAGTAAAAATTGACACTATCGCAATAGTGGAAAGATTTGACAACTTATTAATATTGTGTTAATATAACATTATAGTATTTCAATTCGACCATTCG
>CANQCT010000058.1 GCA_947589835.1 uncultured Clostridia bacterium | reverse complement strand
ACACCAATTCCAAAAGGAATTAATACTAAAATATTTAAAGTAGAAATAGCAGTTATTATAGCAGAATATGCACCAAGAAGTAATAAAATAAAAGAACCACTAATACCTGGTACAACCATTGAAACTGCAGAAATAACTCCATAAATAAAAAGCAAAACAATATTAATAAAATTAATATCAAAACTTTCTACAGCATTTCCAGCAATACCTAACATTTCTAAAATTGCTAAAACAATTCCAATAGTAAAAGTAATAATTCCTGGAATCAAATACTTCCAAGAAAAACCTTTTTCAACAGACTTCTTAAAAACAAAAGGAAGACTCCCTAAAATTAATCCAATAAAAGTAAATTGAGTTTGCATAGCATAATTTTCTAATGTAAATTTTAATAACTTACTAAAAGCAATAATTCCAATTCCAGCACCTAAAACAATAGGAATTAAAAACATCATGTTCTTTTTAAAAGTTTCTTTAAAATTGTGAAAAAATGTACTAATAGTATGAATTAACTCTTCATAAATACCAGTTGATACCGCCATAGTACCACCACTAACACCAGGAATTACATTTGCAATACCAATAATCATTCCCTTAAAAAAATTAATAATATGCTTCATAATATTTAAACCTCTCTAACTCTTTTGATTTTCAAATTCTATCATTAAAATAATATAAAGTCAATATTGGGAATGGGACTTTAATAGCTTACTTTAAAGTTAATATCAACAAGTTACGGTATAATATTAATAATTAAATTAAAGCTCGAATAGTACTATTTTTCGCAGTTTTGAGAGGTCCCGTTCTGACTTTCTTCTTTGAGCCTACCCCTGCAACGGGCATTTGAAAAACAAGAAAACTAGTACTATTCGAGAGGGTTAGCTATAAACCCATTGTTACAGTTCAGGAACCCATTAATTAGCAAATAAAAAAACTTCAAAACCCATTGACAATATTAAATAAAACGTGCTATACTATATTAGGTATGTTTTAATGGCAAAATTAACAGTTGGCAGTGTAAATAAAAAATGCCAACCGTATTTTTGTTGTCTTTTATAAACTAGTTATGTTAATTTAAATAAGAAGAGGAATTGCCTATTCTTACTTACAAATTAAAGTGTTTTGAGAGCAGAAAGCATGTTTAATTTGTAAACTAATAATAGAGCCAAGAAGGACTTCTTATTTGAAATCAATATATATTTATTTCTGCTTAATATTTTTTAGGGGTGATTTTTTTGTTAAAGGAAATTAAGCACGAGAAATGTTCTCGTAAAACTTTTGCAAAAATCGGCGATTCAATCGAAATGCCAAACTTAATTCAAGTTCAAAAAGATTCTTACAATTGGTTTCTTGAAGAAGGCTTAGGAGAAGTATTAAGAGATATTTCACCTATTATTGACTATTCTGGAAACTTGGTACTTGAATTCTTAGACTACTACATGGAAGAAAAAACTAAATACACACTAGAAGAAGCCAAAGAACGTGATGCTACTTACGCTACAAGATTACACGTAAAAGTAAGACTTATCAACCGTGATACAGGAGAAATTAAAGAACAAGTAATTTATCTTGGTGATTTCCCAGTTATGACAGATAGCGGAACCTTCGTTATAAACGGTGCAGAAAGAGTTGTAGTTAGCCAATTAGTACGTTCTCCAGGATGTTATTATGCAGAAGACTTTGATTCAAAAACAGGAAGAAAAATTTACACTTCAACAGTTATGCCTATTCGTGGTGCATGGATAGAATATGAAACAGATGGAAACGACGTATTTTATGCCAGAGTAGATAGAACCAGAAAAATTCCTGTAACTACTTTATTAAGAGCAATTGGAATAACTACAGATGAGCAAATTTTAGAACTTTTTGGAGAAGAAAATAAATTAACAGCAACACTTCAAAAAGACCCTATAAAAACTCAGGAAGAAGCATTAGTTGAAATTTACAAAAAATTAAGACCGGGCGAACTTCCTACAACAGATGCTGCTAGAAACTTATTTAATGGATTATTCTTCGACCCAAGAAGATATGACCTAGCAAAAGTAGGAAGATATAAATTCAACCAAAAGCTAAATTTAGCAACAAGAATTACAGGAAGAATTGCTTATAACGATATTATAGACCCAGAAACAGGAGAAGTATTAGTAGAAAAAGATAATACTATCTCAGAAGATGTAGCAATTAAAATTCAAAACACTGGAATTAATATAGTAGATGTTAAAGTAGATGATAAAAAAGTTAGAATTATAGGTAATGGCACAGTAAATATTCATAGCGTTTTACCACAAATAGATTTAAGTGATATACATATTAAAGAAATGGTAAACTATGAAGTTTTAAAATCTATTATCGATACAGCAGACAAAAAAGACCTACATGATATTATAAAAGAAAGAATAGATGAATTAAATCCAAAACACATCACAAACGAAGACATTATTGCATCAATTAGCTACTTATTAAACCTAGAACATGGTTTAGGAAATGTAGATGACATAGACCATTTAGGAAATAGACGTATTCGTTGTGTAGGTGAATTACTACAAAATCAATTTAGAATTGGTTTAACAAGACTAGAAAGAGTTGTTCGTGAAAGAATGACAATTCAAGACTTAGATGTAATTACGCCACAAACATTAATTAATACAAAACCAATCACATCTTCTATTAGAGAATTCTTTGGAAGTTCACAATTATCACAATTTATGGATCAAACAAACCCACTTTCAGAGCTAACTCATAAAAGAAGAATTTCAGCATTAGGACCAGGTGGACTTTCACGTGAAAGAGCTGGTTTCGAAGTACGTGATATACACTATACTCACTATGGAAGATTATGTCCTATTGAATCACCAGAAGGACCAAACGTAGGCTTAATTTCAGCACTTTCATCATTTGCTATTATAAATGAATATGGATTTATAGAAACACCATATAGAAAAGTAGACCATGAAACAGGAAAGGTTACAGATGAAGTAGTATATATGTCTGCTGACCAAGAAGATAAATACATTATTGCACAAGCTTCAGAACCATTAGATTCAGAAGGAAGATTTGTAAACGATAGAATTCGTGTACGTTTCAGAGAAGAAGTTACAATGGTTGATAAAAATCAAGTAGACTTTGTAGACGTATCACCAAAACAACTAGTATCTGTTGCTGCAGCTATGATCCCATTCCTAGAGCACGATGACACAAAACGTTCTCTAATGGGTGCAAATATGCAACGTCAAGCAGTTCCACTACTTATGCCAGAAGCCCCTATTGTAGGAACAGGTATTGAATATAGAGCAGCTAGAGATTCTGGAATTACAGTAATTGCAAAAAATGATGGTATTGTTGAAAAAGTTACTGGTGACGAAATTAAAATAAGAAATAAAAAAGACGAAATAGATACATACCGCCTAAGAAAATTCAAAAGAACCAATGGTGGAACATGTATTAACCAAAGACCAGTAGTTAGTGTTGGCGAAAGAGTAAAAGCAGGAGAATTAATTGCAGATGGACCAGCTACTAAAAATGGAGAAATGGCATTAGGAAGAAACGTACTTATAGCTTTCTCAACTTGGGAAGGTTACAACTACGAGGATGCTGTTTTAATTAGTGAAAGATTAGTTAAAGAAGATGTTTACACATCTATTCACATTGAAGAATACGACTGTGAATGTCGTGATACAAAACTAGGTCCAGAAGAAATCACACGTGATATTCCAAATGTTGGTGACGATAGCTTAAAAGACCTAGATGAAAATGGAATTATTAGAATAGGTGCAGAAGTTAGACCAGGAGATATTTTAGTTGGTAAAGTTACTCCTAAAGGAGAAACAGAGCTTACAGCCGAAGAAAGACTACTTCGTGCAATCTTTGGAGAAAAAGCTAGAGAAGTTAGAGATACCTCACTTCGTGTACCACATGGAGAAGCAGGAACAATAGTAGATGTTAAAATATTTACTAGAGATAATTCAGACGAATTAGCACCAGGAGTTAATCAAGTTATACGTTGCTATATTGCAACAAAAAGAAAAGTATCTGTTGGAGATAAAATGTCAGGTCGTCATGGTAACAAAGGTGTTATTTCTCGTATATTACCAGAAGAAGATATGCCATTTTTACCAGATGGTACACCAGTAGATATAGTATTAAACCCACTTGGAGTTCCTTCTCGTATGAATTTAGGACAGGTACTAGAAGTACACTTAGGAATGGCAGCAAGAGCACTTGGAATTAAAGTTGCAACACCTGTATTTGATGGTGCAACAGATGAAGAAATAAAAGAATTATTAAAAGAAGCAGGACTTAGTGAAGACGGAAAAACAGTAGTATATGATGGTAGAACAGGAGAACCTTTTGATCATCCAATCACAGTAGGAGTAATGTATATGTTAAAATTACACCACTTAGTAGATGATAAAATTCACGCTCGTTCAACTGGACCATACTCATTAGTTACACAACAACCTTTAGGTGGTAAAGCACAATTTGGTGGACAACGTTTTGGTGAAATGGAAGTTTGGGCACTAGAAGCTTATGGTGCAGCATATACACTTCAAGAAATGTTAACTGTTAAATCAGATGATATCGTAGGAAGAGTAAAAACTTATGAAGCAATTGTAAAAGGTGAAAACATACCAGAGCCAGGAGTTCCAGAAGGATTTAAAGTATTAATTAAAGAGCTTCAATCTCTAGGCCTAGATGTAAGACTTTTATCAAAAGATAACCAAGAACTAGAACTAAAAGAAAACATTGAAGATGGTATAGATTTTAACAGTGTTGAAGACAGTAGAAAACTAGAAGAGCAAGTTGTAGATGAATCTGAACTTTCAGATAGTTATATTGAAGCCAACGAAGATGACCTAGACTCACTAGAAGATAGCGAAGACGCAGATAGCTTATTTGCAGACTTAGATGATGATGAAATATTATTAGATGATACAGACCTAGGAGCAGATAATCTTTTAAATGATCAAGACTTACTTGATGACGATGGAAATGAATAAACGAGCACTGCTAGTGGCAGAAGAAGCGAGTTTATGAATGTAGAATTTTATTAATTTAATAGCCTTCGTAATCATAAAAAAATAATGACCAAAGGGAATTGTACAGCAGTGGAAATTATTTTAATAATAGATTACGAAAAACCACCAAAGATAGGAATAAAAACTATCAAAAAATGTAAAGAAAAATATTTACATTTTGAAAATAAAAGTTGTAAAATCTAACATTTTTATAACTAAAATAAAATTAGGGGGCTAAAAAAGTGGATGAATTAGATATTTTTGACAAAATAAAAATAGGATTAGCATCAGATGAAAAAATTAGAGAATGGTCAAAAGGTGAAGTAAAAAAGCCAGAAACCATTAACTACAGAACATTAAAACCAGAAAAAGATGGTCTATTTTGTGAAAGAATATTTGGACCAATAAAAGACTGGGAATGTCACTGTGGAAAATATAAAAGAGTAAGATATAAAGGAATTGTCTGCGATAGATGCGGTGTAGAAGTAACTAAATCTAAAGTTAGACGTGAAAGAATGGGCCATATTGAACTTGCAGCTCCAGTTGCACATATTTGGTATTTCAAAGGAATACCAAGTAGAATTGGACTAATGCTAGATATTTCACCAAGAAGCCTAGAAAAAGTTATTTACTTTGCATCATATATTGTAACAGATAAAGGAACAAGTGGCTTAGTAAAATGCCAAGTATTATCTGAAAAAGAATATCACGAAGCAGAAGAAAAATATGGTGTAGGCTCTTTCAAAGCAAAAATGGGAGCAGAAGCAATTCAAGAATTACTACAAGAAATTGATGTAGATAAATTAACAGAAAAGCTAAAAAAAGAGCTTGAAAAAGCAAGTGAACAAAAAAAGGCAAAACTAGTAAAAAGACTAGATACAGTTGAATCATTCAGACTATCTAAAAATAAACCTGAATGGATGATAATGAATGTAATTCCAGTTATTCCACCAGACTTAAGACCAATGGTACAATTAGATGGTGGTAGATTTGCAACATCAGACTTAAACGATTTATATCGTAGAGTTATAAACAGAAATAACCGTTTAAAAAGATTACTAGAATTAGGAGCACCAGAAATAATAGTACGTAACGAAAAAAGAATGTTACAAGAAGCAGTAGATGCCCTAATAGATAATGGTAGACGTGGAAGACCCGTTACAGGTGCAGGAAATAGAGCATTAAAATCATTATCAGATTTACTAAAAGGAAAACAAGGTAGATTCCGTCAAAACCTACTTGGTAAACGTGTAGACTACTCAGGACGTTCAGTTATAGTAGTAGGACCAGAACTTAAATTATATCAATGTGGTGTGCCAAAAGAAATGGCAGTTGAATTATTTAAACCATTTGTTATGAAAGAATTAGTAGGCCGTGGCTTAGCACATAACATTAAAAATGCTAAAAGAATGGTAGAAAGATTAAGACCAGAAGTATGGGATATTCTAGAAGATGTTATTAAAGACCACCCGGTACTTCTAAACCGTGCACCTACACTACATAGACTTGGTATACAAGCATTTGAACCAGTTTTAGTAGAAGGTAGAGCAATTAAATTACACCCATTAGTATGTACTGCATTTAACGCAGACTTCGATGGTGACCAAATGGCTATTCACTTACCATTATCACCAGAAGCACAATCAGAAGCAAGATACTTAATGCTTTCAGTTAATAACTTACTTAAACCACAAGATGGTAAACCAGTAACAGTACCTACACAGGATATGATTTTAGGAAGCTATTACCTAACAATGGATGTAGCTGGTGAACAAGGAGAAGGAAACTACTACTCTTCACCAGAAGAAGCAGTAATTGCTTATGAAAACCATGATTTAGGTTTACACGCAAAAATATTTGTTAGAATTCAAAAAGAAATTGATGGAGTATTAGAAACACGTAAAGTTGAAACAACAGTTGGAAGACTAATTTACAATGAAGGTATTCCTCAAAACTTAGGATTTGTAGATAGAAGCAAACCTGAAAATATATTTGAACCAGAAATTAACTTTGCTGTTTCAAAGAAAAATTTAGGAAAAATCATTGAAAAATCAATTAACAGCAATGGCTTAAGTGCAACAGCAGAATTACTAGACTATGTTAAAGCAATGGGCTTCAAACACTCTACAACAGCTGGTATTACAGTTTCTACCGATGATGTTAAAGTACCAGAAGCTAAAAAAGAAATATTAGCAAAAGCTAATGAAGAAGTTAACAACGTATTAAAACAATACAAACGTGGTTTAATTACTAACGATGAACGTTACAATGCAGTAATAAAAATTTGGGAAGATGCAACAGATGAAGTTACAGAAGCTATGAAAAACAACTTTGAAGACTTAAACCCAGTATATATGATGAGCCAATCTGGAGCAAGAGGTAACTTAAACCAATTAAGACAAATAGCAGGTATGCGTGGACTTATGGCAAGCACAACAGGTAAAACAATCGAAATTCCAATCACATCTTCTTTCCGTGAAGGACTAGATGCACTAGAATACTTCATTTCAGCCCATGGCGCTAGAAAAGGTTTAGCAGATACAGCTCTAAGAACAGCAGACTCTGGATACTTAACAAGAAGACTAGTTGATGTTTCACAAGATATTATAGTTCGTGAAGAAGACTGTGGAACACATGAAGGAATTGTTGTAGCAGACATTAAAGATGGAAACCAAGTAATTGAAAAACTAGAAGAAAGATTAATTGGTAGATATCCATTAGAAACAATAATAGATCCAACAACTAAAGAAGTAATTGTAGATACAAATACTATGATTACAGAAAAAATAGCAGAAAAAATAATTAGCACAGGAATGGAAAAAGTTCCAGTACGTTCAGTTTTAGGATGCCGTACAAAACATGGTGTATGCCGTAAATGCTATGGTATGGGCTTAGCTACTCGTGATGAAGTAAACATTGGCGAATCTGTTGGTATCATTGCTGCTCAATCTATTGGTGAGCCTGGTACACAGCTTACAATGAGAACTATTCACTCTGGTGGTGTTGCAGGTGTAGCAGATATTACACAAGGTCTACCTAGAGTTGAAGAATTATTTGAAGCAAGAAAACCAAAGGGATTAGCTATAATCACTGAAATTGATGGTGTTGTTAAAGTATCAGAAGATAAAAAGAAAAAAGAAATCACTGTTACATCAGATGATAACTCTAAAACTTACGCAATACCATTTAGATCAAAATTACGTGTTAAAGATGGAGACTTCGTAGAAGCAGGAGATGCCTTAATTGAAGGAGCTATTAATCCAAATGAAATATTAGCAATTAAAGGACCAGAAGGAGTATACAATTACTTAATTCAAGAAGTACAAAAAGTTTACCGTAACCAAGGTGTTGATATCAACGATAAACACATTGAAGTAATTGGTAGACAAATGCTTAAAAAAGTAAGAGTAGAAGACAATGGCGATACAGATATGTTTGCAGGTTCTTTAGTAGATGTTCATGAATTTGAAGATAAAAACGAAGAAGCG
Organism: uncultured Clostridia bacterium; assembly: GCA_947589835.1. Classification (GTDB taxonomy): domain Bacteria; phylum Bacillota; class Clostridia; order TANB77; family CAG-508; genus CAG-273. Next base: position 197 of record CANQCT010000058.1, on the reverse strand, counting down.
GTAGCACAAGGCAAAAAGCCAGCAACAGGAAAACGTATACTACTTGGAATCACTAAAGCATCCTTAGCAACAGAAAGCTTCTTATCTGCAGCATCATTCCAAGAAACAACAAGAGTATTAACAGAAGCAGCAGTTAAAGGCAAGGTAGATGAATTAATAGGACTAAAAGAAAATGTTATAATTGGTAAATTAATTCC
>CANQCT010000057.1 GCA_947589835.1 uncultured Clostridia bacterium | reverse complement strand
GTTTATACATAGGTGAAATTTTCGCTAATAAAATAATCTTATTTTTGAGTGAAATTTTCAAAAATTATTGACAGTAAAATGTTAAATTTATCTATTAATAGTATTATATTTTTATTTATAAAACTTATACATCTTTATGTATTATTTAATATTAAATTAAAAAATCCCTGTTTCGGTATTATCATTAGTTATGCTTTTTTTGGCCTCTTCTCTTATTTCATCAGCAGTTACAAACATTGCATTATATGGATAAATCCTTGTTTTTTCAGTTTTCAAATATACTTTTATAGGAACTACAAATTGCCCTTCTTTTTGTTGGCTTACTTTTATTATTTTATTTTCTTTGTTCCATTTTTCAGCATATTCTAAAAAATCTATTAAGTGTTCTGTAGCTTCCATTATTTCATTTGTTTCATTTATAATTATATAATTTTCATAGGTTAATAAGCCATTTTCATCTATACTTTCATTTACTACAAATTCGCTTTTTACATTACTATTCCAATTATCAAATATATATTTTTGATATCTTCCTACAAAATCATTTGATATACTTCCCCAATTCTTTATGGCTATAAATTGAATATCTTTATTATTTTTTAGTCCAAAAATATATTTTCCATTTTCATTTTCGTCTATTTCTTTTGATATTATTTTCTTTTCTATTGTTCCATACTGATCTAAAATAGAATCTATATCCGCATTAACTCTTGTTTGCATATATTCATATTTAATCTTTAAAGTTAATAATATATTAAATGCTAATACTAGAGCAACTATTATAAATAAAACAGTTGATGTCTTTAATGTAGTATTAAAAAATTTTACAACTTTGTCCACTTTTTTTGTACTCTTTTCAATTTCTTCACTATTATTAATATCAAATTTATACATATCAATTTTTCTTTGCTTATCTTTTTCTGCCCATTCTTCTATTTCTTTCCAATCATTTTTATTATCCATATATTTTAAAATGTATCTCCTTATTTTTATACAAATTACTATTTAACTGATTAAAGTATAGCAAAAAAGTAAGTGATTGTAAATATTTTCACTTGCTCATACAAATTATTTAGTCATATACTTCTCTTCTATGTCCTATTTCTAACACTAAAATCACAATTTCATTTTCTTTAATTTCACATATTAATCTATATTCTCCAATTCATATTTTTATTTATATATTACTATATCACAAAAAAACTCCTTGTAATTTATCTAATAAAATTTGTAAATGTAATTTTTTCTCTACAAATAATCTTTCCAATTATTGCAATTATATAAATTGCTTTGCTTATACCTTTGATTTACTCCTCCTTCAGTTTTAATTATAGTGTAGTTTCTTTCAAAATTCTATCAACTTTAAGTTGCACTTTATGAAAAAATGCAAAATGCAACTTAAACTTTACATTTTTTGTCTTATTTTTCAAAAAAAACAGAACACTATTGCTCTGTTTTAGTTTTAAATCTTATATATTATTTCGTTAATTTCTGTATTTCCTTATCAATAAATTCCTTTATTATAGGTATATCATTTATTGCTGTATCGAAAATAATACTATAATCCATATCATAATATCTATTTGTTCACAATATTCTTTCATATGTAATAGTACTGTTAAATTTCTATTTAAATTACTCATATATATTTAATCTCTCTTTCTTTACTTCATTATAAAATATATTTTTAGCAAGTTTTATTGTTTCACTATCATATTGTATATCATCTGTATATGTTTCTTCTATTACAATATCAATTTGCTTTTTTAATATCTGTTCTATTTCATTAGCAAGTGCAGATAGCTGCAAAAGTGTTTTTAAGTTTCCTTTTTTTATCATAATGTCAACATCAGACTTTTTATCTGCTTCACCTCTTGCATATGAGCCAAATATATATGCTTTTTCAACTCCATATTTTTTTAATATATCGTATATCATTTCTTTTATTTCTTCAATCGTATACACTTTTTCACTCATTTTATTAATCTCCAATTTATATTAAAATAATCTCAAAATGATGTTTACTTACACATTCTTCATATTTTTTTACATTTTTTATTAATTTTATAGGCAAATTATATCATATATCTTTTTATTTGTGAAGATTACTAATAGTTTTTATCTGAAGTTTTATTTTCACTTGCTCATACAAAATATAAATGCAATCACATTTTATATTTATCTAAGTCAACTTTGTACCCATTAACAATAATTCCTTCTCGTTCCAATTTTTCTTTTTGCTTCTCTATACCACCAAAAGCAAAATGTTTTGACAAATTTCCTTTGCTATCTACAACTTTATAACAAGGATATTTATATTCATCTGGATTATTATGAAGAATATTGCCAACAACTCTTGCAAGTTTTTTATTTCCTAAATATTCTGCTATTTGTCCATAAGTTACCACTTTTCCTTTTGGAATTGTTCTTAAAAATTCATATACTTTTTCTTTCATTGCTTTCACACTCACCTATTTTGCCTATTATATCCATTATGTTTAATACATATGGTTCTAATTTTTTTGACGTAAAAAATATATTCATTGATGTATATACGCATAACACAACAATAATTACATATATTAATCTTTTAATCATATTATCATTTTTTATGAATTTTCCTATTAGCCATATTACTATTAAAGATAATATTACTCCAGGTAATGCACTTACGGTAAATATCAAATATAGTCTTGTAAATATGGTACTAACAAATAAAATGGCTTGTAACATACTTTATTTATTCTCCTCAATGAATTTTGCATATAATGGTGACATTTCTCTTAGTCTGCCTACTATTTCTACTAAATTTTCTACAAGATAGTCAACTTCTTCTTTTGTATTGTATTTTCCTATTGAAATTCTCAAAGAACCACGAGCTATTTCATTTGGTAATCCTATCGCTAGTAATACATGAGATGGATCAAGTGAACCTGACATACAAGCACTACCACTTGATGCGCTTATTCCTTTTAAATCTAAATTTAATAATAATCCTTCTCCTTCTATAAAACTAAATGAAATATTGCTATTTCCAGGAAGTCTTCTTTCCATATCTCCATTTATTCTGATGTATGGTATTTTATTTTTTACTTGATTTACATAGTAGTTTCTTAATTCTTTTATTTGCTTAGTATGTTCTTCTAAATCTCTATATGCTATCTCAATAGCTTTTCCCATTCCCACTATGGCAGGTACATTTTCTGTTCCTGCTCTTTTATTTCTTTCTTGTTATTATATGCAATTCCTCTTATTGCAGTATTATCACTCTCTGTTCCTCCCGATGTAAAATAGATTTCCTCTGGCTCTGCATTGATTGCTTTTGCAACTTTTTCCCTTGCATTTTCCACTGCACTTCTACTATTTCTTCCTAGTTTATATATAGATGAAGCATTTCCATATTCTTCTGTTAAGTATGGCATCATTTCTTTTAAAACTTCATCATCTAATTTTGTTGTTGCTGAATTATCAAAATACATATGTTTCATTGCTTATCTCCTTGTATTTTTATAATTAATCATTCCTATTAAAGTATAGCAAAAAAGCAAGTGAATGTAAATATATTCACTTGCTTTATAAAATTTTGCATATACCATAAAAATCATAAAAATAGCCTTACATTTTCATATATTTTGTATTTCTTCCGCTTCCTATTATTTTAATCACACCATTTTTTACCATTGTTCCTAAAACTGCTTCTATTGTTGTGCTACTGACATCTGGCAAAATTTTGCTTATTTCTGCTTTTGAAATAGGAGTTAAATTATTTAATACAGTTGCTTCAATTCTTGCTTTTTTAGTAATTTTATTACTATTTACAATACTAAATCTTTTATCTAACTCTTTATAACACATATATAATGTTGATAAAAAATTTTCTATAAAAGGAACATAGCTTTGTTTATCTTCTATCCAATCAATAGATGATAATCGTAATGCCTCATAATAATTACCTTTGCTGTTGTTTATTTGTTCTTCAAAAGAAATATATTTGCCAACATCAAATCCATTTTTATATAATAGCAATAGTGTTAATAATCTCGACATTCTTCCATTTCCATCTCTGAAAGGATGTATACAAAGAAAATCAAGAATAACACAAGGTATTAATAATAATTGATTAATATTTGCATTATTACATGCATCGTTATATGCCAGTACTAGTTGTTCCATTGCAGCAGGTGTTTCTTTTGCATCTAATGGTTTAAACCTTACTTTTCTATTCCCTTGTCTATCTTCTTCAATAATATAATTATTGTTTATTTTATATTTACCTGCATCTTCAGTTCCTGTGTATGACATCAATATTTCATGTAATCTTAATATTGTATTTTCATTAAATTCTATATCCTCATAATGTAAATGTATTTCATTCAATGAATCTCTATATCCAGCAATTTCATTTTCATTATGATTTAATGGTTTGCTATTTTGGTTTACTATTTCTTCTATACGTGCATCACTAGTTACTATTCCCTCTATAGCATTTGAGCTTTTAACAGATTGTACTATAGCTATTCTTTCTAAATCTGTAAATATTCTCTCGTATTCATCTTGTCTAATTTTTGCTCCCATTTTTAATGAATAAATAGCTCCTGTTATATTTATTAAATTAGCAGGTAATAATCCATTATCCAAAAAAGAATAATCAAAATTTTTCATCTAAATTCTCTCTTTCTGCACATTTTTTGTATTTTTATGTGCATATATTTTAAACTTTTCTGCATATATTTTATCATTACATATGCAGAAAAGCAATAGTTATATGCAGATATTTTTATCAAGATTCATTATTATGCCATACCATTTTTTACTGTCTTTATTTCTAAAAGTAGCATATTCAGGGAACTTTTCCCATTCAAATTCTGGCTCATCTCCATACTTTTCCTTTATGGCTTTTGTTATTCTGTTTGATTGCTCATATATAAAGGCTTCTCTAGTATAACAATTACTTCTAATATCTTTTAATAAATTTTTAAATTCATCTCTAACTTGTCCTACAAAAGATCCTGTACTATCTTCTATGCGAAAATTAGTATATTCATCCCCAAAAGCTAAATCATAAACCTTACCTTTAACTATTCCATCATTATTTATTTCAATATCCACTCTAAAGGTATCATTCATAATATTTTTTGAATATTTGTACAAAGACTTATCTTTTTTAAATCCATATTTACATATTTTATCAAAATCAATTTTTGTTTTTCTAAACAATTCTTCTTCAATAGTCATTTTTATGCTCCTCTATAAATTACAAACTTATATAGCATTAGTACTTTAATTATATATCGAAATTTATAAAAAACAAGTAGAGAATAAATAATTAATTCATTTATTTTCGTTAGACTAATGCAAAAGGATTAGAGTTTGACTTCTAATCCCCTTTTTTAGTTCCAAATTAATACCAACTTATTGTTATATATAGCAATAATATTATATGTAATTTATATAAAATTATTGCCTTATTTCTAATAATTCATTTATATACTCTTCCATATTTTGTAAAGTGAAACATAAGCTAATTTTATTATTTTTATCTATAACATATCTATTTCCTATATTTCTATTTCCAGGTATTAGAAATTCATTATCATTTATTTTTATCTTTATTCCTGTATCATATTCTTCTTTTATATTATAATTTTCAAGCCAATCTGGTCTAAATATTTTGGAGTATATTAAATTAGTAGTTATTTTCTCAATACTTTCTTTGTCTGTTAATTCTATTTGTTTATTAGGTGATATTATATATATTTTATCAGTGGTAAACATTTGTCTTTTTTGTTCAATATTATCAAAAGAGTTTTCTAATATTGTATTAAATACACTTAAGCCATATGCTTCTGAATAAATGTTATCTTTCAATAGCCAACCTAGTTCATTTTCATCATTTATTAGAAATTTAATATTATTATTAAAATCTATTTCATAATCTAGTCTTGCAATTTCTGGCATATAACTTATCTTTTTTATATAAATGTTTTTACATTGATTAATAATATATTCTATTGCAGTTTTTTCTTTTATTTCTATATTATTGTTTTTTCCTATTTTTCTAATAGTTATTTTATCTGTTTTATATTGTTCTACATTTTTTGTTAGCTCTACATCTACTATTTTAGCTATTTCTTTTAATATTTCCGGATTTATCTTTGTTAAAAAATGCTTAGTATTATCATACATCATAACAAAGCCTTCATTATCATATCCATCAAATTCAAAACTAACGTTATTTCCTAAATTTACTTTATATTGTCCTAAAATGGCTAAACCAATTTGGGAAGTATAGTTATTAAGTTGTTTGTTAGAAATATTATCTTGTATCTGCTTTATAAGGTTTATATCTGTTACATCTATATCAAAGCTTTCTTCTTGCCATCTATATGTATAGGTTATTTTTATATGATCTTGCTCTTGTAATGAGACTACTTCTTTTGGTATTTCAAATTTTTCATATAAATCTGTTTTTATTTTTTCTCCTACTTTTGTAGACATTAGCACCCATGCAATTACTCCTAATACAATGATTATACTTAAACATATAACTATCTTTCTTTTCATATATTTACTCCATTCTTTTATAAATAATATTTCTTAAAGAAATTATCAAGTAATTATTTAATAATTGATTTTAATAAGTTTACTAATTCTTCTTCTGTAATATACTTTGTACTAATGCTAAAGCCATACTCTTTATAATTAAATAGTACATAGTAACTATTCTTATCGTACTTTGGATTTATACAAGGTTCAACATCATAATTATAAATAAATAATTCTACATTGTTTATTTTAGAAGGAATGCTTCCATACTCAATAGTAGGCTCTAGTTTATTATTTGTATTAACTTCTTTATGAACTGCAATTTTAATGCTTCTTCCAATATCTTTACTCAAATAATTACATTCATAGCCACTTAATGTATTATAATCAATTTCTCTTTCTTCTTTATTATAATCTGCTAAAACCTCTTTTGGTTCAAATACTTGGCAATAGCTTGTGTCATCACAATCTTCAGGAATTTTTAGGTTTTTTAATATATTCGGTATCATAGAAGAATCTATAGGCTTAAATTTTACAAGAACATTTTCAGTATCATCTTTCAAAATTTCTTTTTTGTTGTTGATATTAAGTTCTATATCATTTTCTTGAACAACATTGTTATTCTTTGCCACTTTTACATTATCATTAATATTTAATTGAAAATTTACTTTTGAGCTAATTACTATACACAATATAAGTATTGCACAAAGTGATAATATTCCATATGCCACTTTTGTATAGTTTTTATTCTTCATATCAAACTCATTTTTGATGTTTGATATGGCTATTTTTTCTTTTAAACTTTTTTGTATGTTTTCTTTTAAATCATTATTTTCCATAGCCATAACCTCCATCTTCTAAATTTCTTTTTATCTTTTTTCTAATTCTGTGAAGAATTGTTTTTACATTACTTGTAGAAAAATTTAACTCCATTGATATTTCTTTTATTGATTTTGAATTATAATAATATAATATAAAGATTTTATATTCTTCAGATTTCAATGTCTTTAAAGTATTTGAAATTATAGTATTTTGCTCATTTTCTTCTGCCTTTTTTTCAATGCAATAATCATCAATTAATTTTTCTTCATAATCTGATATTGAAAAATTTATTTCTGCATCTCTATATTTATTTCTTATAACATTTCTAGTAATTCCTGCTAAGTAATGCTTTATATCTGTTTGTTCTAATAAATTGGTGCTATTCTTCCATATAGCAAAAAATACATCTGATATTATTTCTTCCATATCCTCATTAGTTATAAATATACTTACTCCGTTTTTTACTATCATATAAACATAGCTATAGAAATCATCTAATAATTTGTCTATATCTATTTTTCCATTTACTAGATAATCTTTTAAAATTTCATTTTTCAATTTAGATCTAAATCTCCTTTTATTTTATCAGCTAACTTTCATATATATAGTAACATTTTTTCAAAAAAGGTTACAACTTTTCTTAAAAAATATTAAAAATATAGAGATTAGCTATTCTAATCTCTAATAAGCGATTTCATTAGTTATTCTTTTTTTGCTTCTTTTCTTATTTCATCAGCAGTTACAAACATTGAACTTTATATTGATAAATTCTTGCTTTCCATTTTTATTAAAATTACTATTTATCTGATAATAAATTTATTAATCTAATATTTTTATATATTTTTTCTCTTCCAATTTTCTCAGATTCTAAAAGTTCAATTTTTTCTAACTGATTTAAGTAAGATGTGGCAGTTAATCTTGTAACTCCACAAGCTTTTTCAATATAAGAAATTTTAGTATAAACTTCATAAAATAAGCTTTCTAATAGTTCTTTTGAATATATTTTAGGTAATTTTGCTTTAAATTCTTCTTTATAATCTGTTATTTCCTTTTGAATATTTTTTATTAACTTAATTGTTTCTTTAGATGTAATTTCAACACCTTTTAAAATATATAAAATCCAATCTTCAAAATTGTTATTATTTCTAACCTCACTAAATAATTTATAATATTCTTGTTTTGTTTCATTTATATATTTACTTAGATATAAAATTGGACTATCTATTAGTTTGTTTAATACTAGATATAAAATATTTAAAATTCTTCCAGTTCTTCCATTTCCATCATAAAAAGGATGTATGCTCTCAAACTGATAATGAATTAAACATACTTTTATTAATGGATCTAT
>CANQCT010000056.1 GCA_947589835.1 uncultured Clostridia bacterium | reverse complement strand
TTCATTATATATGTATTTAATTTAAATATCAATTACTTTTATATTATATTTTTGTTACATTTTTATTACAATTTTTTATTCTTGTATTAAATTAAGTTCAAAATAAAATTCTACTCCGTCGATTTTATTTTCCACTCCATATTTATTATTTGAATTCATCATAATAGCCTTTACAAGAGCAAGGCCAATTCCTGTTCCTCCATTCTCTCTATTTCTGGAAGTATCTACTTTATAAAATCTGTTCCAAATTCTATTTAGATCTTCTTCTTTTATATTTTCTCCTGTATTAAACACTTTAATCCTAAGCTTATCTTCTTTAATCTCATAGTTAATTTCTATTTGCTTTTTGCCGTCTATTTCAGATACATTTTTTATGGCGTTTGTAAAATAATTAGTAAATACTTGCTCAGCATAAAATTCATCTGCAAATACATATGCTGTGTCTTGGTTAAATTTTATCTCTATATTTCCCTCTTCAAGAACCTTTTTTGATTTCCTTATTACTTCATTTATTAATTCTGATATATCAAATTTTGTCCTTGTAAAAGAACTTTTAGAATATTCAAGTTTCATAAGTTCTAATAATTTTTTAACAAGCTCATCCATCTTATTAGATTCGTCTAAGATTACTTCTGCATAAAATTTTCTACTTTCATCATCTTCTGTAACATTTTCTACTAATCCCTCTGCATATCCTTGTATTAAAGCAATAGGAGTTTTTAATTCATGCGATACATCAGATATAAATTGTTTTCTCATTTCGTCTGTTTTAGACTTCTCTTCTATATCTTTTTCAAGCTCAATATTTGAGTTTCTAAGTTGATTTATAGTTTTCTCTAGAGTTTCAGACATTACATTTATATTTTTGCCAAGATTATTTATTTCGTCTTCTGAATCAGTAATTCTATATTTATGGCTAAAATCTAATTCAGAAATTTTGGATGTTATCTTATTTAATTCTTCAATTGGAGCTGTAAATCTTTTTGAAATTGCTAAAGAAATAAATGCACTAATAAATATAGTTATAAAACTTATAAATATAAGTAATTTGTTTGCAACTTTTGCACTTTCTTGAATTGAAGCAACAGCAACTCTTATATATAATTGATAGCCATTATCTAGAGTTCCAGAAAGTAAAATAAATGATAAATCTGTTTGTTTATCTACTGTTCTCGTGATTTTTACATTTTCATTGCTAAATAGTATGTTACTATTTATACCTTTACTATTTATATCTGCACTTGTAAGAGATGATAAAAAGTTTCTACTTGATGCATATATGCTTGTTTCTGTTTTTATTAATATATCTAAATTGTTTCTTTTTGAAAGTCTTTCAAGTTCTATTTCAATTTCTGAGTTACTAATATTTCCATTATAATAAGTATTTATAGCATTATATGCTCTAAGTAAAACTGCTTGTTTTGAGTACAAAGAATATGTTTCAAGCCCTATACTATTTATAAGTATTAGGGCTATTATTATTATTGCTATTGTAATTGAAAGCGTCATAAAAAGTTTTACTCTTATGCTATTAAATTTTTCTTTAATTTTTTTTATTATATTTTTACTATTTAACTTCAAATTTATATCCTATTCCTCTCATAGTTTTTATATATTTTCCTTTTTTTCCTAACTTATGTCTTATCTTCTTTATATGACTATCTATTGTTCTTGAATCTCCATAATAATCATAGTTCCAAACATTGTTTAGTATCTTGTCTCTTGAAAGAGCAATACCTACATTGTCTACCAAATATTTTAAAAGTTCATATTCTCTCAAGCTCATCTCTATTAGTTTTCCATCTAATTTAACTGTCCTTCCGATCTTCGTCTATTTCTATTCCACCATAGTCTGCAATTTTATTTTGTTTACTACTTGTCCTTTTTAAAATTGCATCAACTCTTGCAACAAGTATTTTGGGACTAAATGGTTTTGAAATATATTCATCTACTCCAAGTTCAAATCCAAATAATTCATCTTGTTCTTCTCCTCTTGCAGTAAGCATTATTATTGGAATTTGTGATGTCTGCCTAATTTGTCTTAAAACCGACCATCCATCTAGTTTTGGCATCATTACATCAAGCAAAATTAAATTTAATTTATCTTTCCTTTCATTAAATATTTCTAATGCTTCTTCTCCATCTTTTGCCTCTATTACTTCATAATCCTTCTTTACTAAAAAATCTTTTAAAAGAGTTCTCATTCTTTGTTCATCATCAACAACTAATATGGTTGTACTCATTTTAAAATCACCCTTTCTAGATATATATTATACATTATATTATACCTTTGTGTCTAGATTGTGAATAAAATTAGTCTTTTTATAATTTTAATAAGTCCTATATATTAATATTTAGCAGTCAAGACCCGGCTGAGAGACCCGTGATATGGTTTGACAATAAATATTAATATATAGGACTTATTTAGCTATATTTCAACAAGAATGATATCGTCTCCGGATACATTTGATATTTTTCCAAGGAATTACTATGTCGTTATTTCCTGCAAAAATGCTTAGCTTGCTGTTTGTTCCTGGAACAATGATAGAGGTCGTGGTCTAAAGATTGAGAGTTATTCTCTTTTATGTTGTTGTTACATATTATATATTCCTGTGTTTTTGTTTTGCTTAAATTTCCTTCTAATGTAATTGGTCCTCCTATTTTAAAATATATTTCTAATTTTATGTGTCTTCTGTTTCCATCTATTTTTGAAACATATATTTTATCTACTAACAATTTGATTAAATCTTCTATGTTTTCATCTATGTTAATTTCTTTTTCCAATGTTCTTTTTATTTGTTTCATGCTATCTTCTATTGTAGCTTCATTTTCTTTTTCTTCTTTTAAAGCATATATTTTCTTGTTATAACCTATTATCTCTTTGTTTAATTCTTCATTCCTTTTGTAAAATTCTTCGTCTGATAAAAGATTTTTTATTGTAAGTTCTAATAGTTTATCTTTTTTTGCTTGTACTTCTTTTATATCATCTTCTATTTTAAATATTTCTAGTTTAAAATCTTTTGTTTCGTTAAATCTTTTGTATTTGTTTAATAAATCTTCGATTATTTCTTCTTTGTTTTCTAAAAACCTGTTTAACACCACTTTTAATATTTCTATTAATTCGCTTTCCTCAATAATTGGACTCTCGCAACCTTTTAAACCGTGTATTATATATTCACTACACGCCCATGCTGGCTTATTACTTCTTTTACCACCAGCTATTCTGTTAAATCCTGGCTTATGTTCTTTTGCATTATGGTCTTTACAATATATTAATCCACTAAATGTGTATCTACTTTTAAATACATCTTTATTTTCTACTCTATTTAAGAGGCTTTTTGCTTTTCTGTCTAAAATACTATTGCACTTTTCCCATAGTTCTTCTGAAACAATCGCTGGTATATTTTCTTTACATTCAAATACTTGCCATTCTTCCTTTGGCATTCTTTGAGCTTTATGTAGTTTATAATCCACTACTTTTACAGTTCCAGTTCTGTAATACCCCTTATACTTTGGATTTCTAATAATTCTTCTTAAACTTTGAGACGATATTGGTGTACCATTTTTACCAGTGTATCCTTTATTTTTAAAATACTCTGCTATTTTGTAAAATCCCATTTCTCCTCTTGCATATATCTCAAAAAGTTCTCTTATCATTTTTGCTTCTTCTTCATAAATTACTAACTTTGTTTTATCTTTTCTATATCCAAAAATATTATTGTTCCCGAAGTACTCTCTTTTTTTCAACTGATCTACTAAATCCAAATTTTACTCTTTCTGATAATTTTCTTACTTCATCTTGGGCTACACTTGCCATAATTGCAAGTCTTAATTCTGAATCTGGCATTATTGTATTAATATTATCTGACTGAAATAGCACTCCTACTCCATTTTCTAATAGTTTTTGGGTATAAGAAATACTGTCTAATGTGTTTCTTGCAAAACGAGTTACTTCTTTTGTTAGTATTAAATCGAATTTTCCTTTTTTGCTATCTTGTATCATTCTTTTAAACGCATCTCGCTTATTTACACTTGTACCACTTATACCCTCGTCTACATATCCATCTATATATGTCCAGTTAGAAACTCCTTTTATATGATTTTCAAAATAAAAAACTTGATTATCTAATGAATTTAACTGTTCGTCTTTCTCACTTGATACTCTTGCGTAATATGTAACTTTGAGTGGTAAATCATATATACTTTTTCCACTATTTATTTCTTTTCTGATATTATATAAATCCATAGCATAATCTCCTTTACTTTATCTTTTCCTTAAAAAGTATCTTTATTGGTGCAATTATTATATATTTATTTTGATAGTTTGTCTAGTATTTAAAATAATAATTCTTTGCTTTTATGTATGTTTAAGCCTTTTCCAACTCCTTATTAATTTCTTTTAACAATTCATCCTGCACATTTTCATATATATCTCTATTTATTACTTTATTTTGAAACAATTTTCTATTTAATATCACTTCTATTTCTAGCTTGACTTGTTTATTAGATACAATTTGTCTTTCTTCCATAAAGCCACCTGCCTTTTGCTTAGTTACTAATAAATATTCAAAGTTAGAATAGTCTATTCTATAATTTTATAACCTACATCACCTCACTTTATTTTACTTGTTAACTTCTCGTTTTACCTCCTCTCTGAAAAAAATAAGTGAAAGAATTTTACCCCTCTCACTTATTTGCTCATTTAACTTAAATTTGTACCCCCTATTTTCTAAAAATTTTTATATTTTTATTTGGAATATGACACACCCTTTTTGCAAGATTACTCCCATCCCACATGCATTACCTTTTAAACTCGACACATGGTAATTTGAAGTTTTCCTCTATTTTCGAATATTTTTAATATTTCAAAAATATCCGTTTAAAATTTCTTAAAAAAAGCCTCAAACGGATATTTTTATGGTATCCGCTTGAGGTTAATTTTGTGTCCGGGAGCACATTCTATTGTCAATATATTTTATTTATAAACATATTTCTTACATCATTTAAGTTCATTCTATTTGCTTTTACCTCATTAGCAATTTTAATCAGTGACATTATTGTTATTGCTGCACCTTTCTTATTCGTTGTAATAGATATTCTTTCTAATTTTTCTTCAATATTTCCTTTAAATTCGCTTGATATAAAAGTAAAATAGAACTCATTAATATTTTTATTAAAATTATTCCACCATTCATTTGGATTTCTTGTTTTGTCTCTTTTATTATTTTCCTCTACATATCTCGTCATCTCATCAACTTGAGAAATTGGTAAATCATATCCTTTAGAATAGGCTTTAGTATCTATAATTACTCCATAATTACTTTTTAAGTCTAAAGTATAAATTATTCCATCAGGTTTTCTACTTCCACCTAAGTGCAATCCTTCATATTTGCATTCTTTGGTTAGTAGTTCCACTACTTTCATCTCGAATAATCTATTCTGCTTACTGTCAAAAGAAAGATCTACTAATGATAAATATTCATGTGATAATGTATCTAATCCTTCTCTCAATTCATCTTTTTTTATTGTAATTTCTGATTTTTCATTTTTATCATCTTTTATTCTTGGTATTATAAAATCATTAATAGCATCATCAAAATAATATTTACCATTCTTTATATTTATATTAAGTCCTATATTTATTAATCCATTTATATCATCTTTAACTACTGTAAATAATTCAGAAGTCATATATATTAATTCTAATCTATCTCTAATTTCTTCAAGAGTAAGTCCATCTTTTGATTCTGCAAGAATTTTTATTATATAAGCCCTTCTTGTTCTAATATAATTTCTATCTACTCCTTTAGTCGCCAACATTTCCCACGAAATATTTTTAGGTATTCTTTTAAATTTACTTTTTCCTCTTGTTTTATTTAACGCTTTTATTCCCTTTGTAGTTATAACATATGATTGTCCTATATTTTCTGTATATGTTTTTTCTCCAACATATACAGTTATTTTTTTTGTCAATTGTTTCACTAAACCTAATTTTATCAACCATTTTGCTATCATTCTAGCATATTTATCTGACGATCCTTCTGTATCTGTTCTTAATTTGTTTTTTTCTTGTATATCATCAACATTTGCTAAAGTCATTATTAGTATGTCTTGTGGTAAACTAGTAAATCCATCTTCTCCTACAAATCCCAATTTTTGTCCCAATTCGAATTTTGTTTTTTGAGATCCATCTTCTAATAATTCTAATATTCTAACTACAGGAGGATAACTTAATAATGCCTCTTCTAATATTTCATTACGTTTTTCTCCTTCTTCACTGCTAGAAAATTTTATACCTGCTTGTGTAATTTCAAAGGAATCATCGAAGTAATTATAACTTATAAAGCCTAAACATTGTGCCCATCTTATAAAATTATCCGCTGGCCAGTCACTTATAAATGGTCTCTGTTGCCCCTTTACAGTTGCTTGTACAATTCCATTACATCTTGCAGATGTTCTTGGATAAAAAGCTGTTCCTACTAAATCTGCATACTTTAGTTTTAAAGGTCGTGCATTCAATGCAGTTAATATTCTTTCTTGCCCGTCTCTTTTTTCTATTAATTTAGGTATTTTATTATTAACTAAATCTTTATATGTTTCCGACTTTTCATTAAAAATTGAAACTACTTTATATAATGCATCAAAATCACTTGGATCTTGTACCCAACCAAATGTCCTAAAAGTTCTTTTTTCCATATCTTTTATTTCTATCAATTTATTTTCCCCCTTAATAATTGATTATTAGTACTTCTTTGCTTTTTCCTTTCTTGGTATTATAGCTTGAATTAGAATAATCATTATCTAAATATATGATTTTATACTTTTTACTCCATTCTTTAAGTAGTACATTTTGTTTTCCTTTATGTTCTATTACATTTGATAGTGCAAATTTAATATTTTTTTCATTAGCTTTATCTAAAAAATTATACAATTTTAGTTCTTCTTCTTCTTTCCAATCTTTGAACCCTCTATTTCCATCATTATAAGAACCTGTTGTAATTAAATACGGTGGATCACAATATATAAAGTCTTCATTTCCTAAGTTTTCAATAGAAACTTTATCAAATTCTTTTGATGAAAAGTCTACATTCATATTTTTTAATTTGTGAGAAAATAGAATTAAATTGTTTTTCATATTTTCTGAAAATTGGCTTCTATTTCTTCCAAATGGATTATTATATTCTCTATTATTATTAAATCTAAATTGATAATTAAATGAGTAACAAGTTAAAGTATATAAATCTATAGGGTCTTTTGTTTCATTGTAATGAATTCTAAAGTTCTTATAAGCATTTTCATTTTCTTTACTTAGTCCATATAATTTAATATTATTATTTATTTTCTCTAAAATATTTTCCACTGAATCGTTATATAATTCTTTATATAAGTCAATTATAAAATAATTAATATCGTTACATACCGTTTTTTTACTTTTAACATTAATTCCTACATTAAATCCTCCAGAAAATAAATCAACAAAAGTACTTATATCTGTTGGAAAATATCTCATTAATTGTGGCAATAACTTATATTTTCCTCCAATATAATTTAATGGACTCTTAATATATTTCTTATGATAATCTACTGTGTAATTTTGAATATCATAAGAATACTCTTCTTCATCTTCCCTTAATGTAGCCTGCATCTTTTTTAATATTGGTATTTTAATATAAATATTATTTATGTCTATTTTTTGCTCTTTTTTTATATAAAAAAGATATTCATAATGTTGCTCCATTTTCTTAGTTAATTTATTTTGATACTGTTTATATGGTATTTGATACAATTTATATGTATTTTCATTTCCATGCTTCTTTAAAATTTGTTCTATTTCTTCTTTTTTTAATATTCCTTCTTGATTATAACTTACAATAATATGCTTAAATTTTGCATTTTTAATTAATTCATCTAGTTCATTATAAACTTTTGATTTTATACAATAATTTGACTTTTCTTTAGTATATGTTCTTATACCTGTTTTACCATTTATATTCGGTTCATCATATCGTGCAATTGTTTCAAGTAGATGATAATTAGGCAAATATTGCCTTGAGTTATATGGTGGGTCAATGTATAAAATATCTCCACTAATTTTTTTTATTAGCTCGTTTGCATCTTCTCTATAACATTCATTTTCTTGATAATTATTTACAACATTTAATCTAATCATTTCAAATCTTTTAAATGCTCTTTTATCCCATTTTTTTAGATATGCTCCATATGTGCCTGTAATATTGGAAATAAAAGGAACTCCTTCAATTAATGCTGCTAATAAATAGTAATATTCATTTTCGCTTATCAATTCTCCTTTTTTCCATTGTTCAATATTAGTTCTAATATAATCAATTCTCTTTGCATTTTCTGGAGTCAAATACATTCTTTCACAGTTGTCATTTGGTGAATAATTATCATATATAAATGTTTTAATGTTCTTCATGTCAATTTTTGTTGTTTCTAAATAATCTAATATATTTTCTGCCTTTAATTTGTTTCTTAATTTTTCAAAATTCGGTATTTCATTATTTGATATTGTTGCTTTTTGAAGTACATATGAAAAATATAAAATATCATTTGAAATAATTTTGTATTTGTTTTTAAAAAATCTAGCTACTGATGATGTACCAGAAAATAAATCACAAAATACTTTTTCATTTCCAGAACAGTTTTCTTCTATTACTTGTTTTATATTATTTAATAAATTAGTTTTATTTCCAATATATCTCATTTTTCCTCCTTTGCATCCCAAAACATCCTTATTGTATTATAAGATATATTTTTTTTCAATATATTTTACTAATTTT
>CANQCT010000055.1 GCA_947589835.1 uncultured Clostridia bacterium | reverse complement strand
GTTCTCCTCCTTCCATAACTGCTACACATGAGTTTGTTGTTCCTAAGTCAATTCCTATAATTTTTCCCATTTTAAAAATCCTCCTTGTTTGTTGGGGGCAGTCCCTTTTTCCCCTTTTGGGTAAAAAAGGACAGGTCAGCCCTTAATTTATATATTTTTTTAAAATTAAAATCTAATTAAGCTATATTACTTTTTAATTAATACCCATATATTTTTTGTAGTATTGGAACATAATTTTCTATTTCCATTGATTTTCCTCCTAATTAGCTACAACCACCATTGAATGGCGTATTACTTTGTTTCCTATCATATAGCCTTTTCTATATTCTTCTTTAACTTCTTTTTCGCCTAAAGCTTCATCTGTTACTAGGCTTACTGCTTCATGAAGTTCTGGATCAAAAGTTTTTCCGAAGTGCTTCTATTTCTTTTACACCATTTGCTTGTAAAACATCTTTAAATTGTTTTAAAACAAGCTCTACTCCTTGTTTGTAGCTTTCATCTTCTGTTTTGCTTTCTACTGCTTTTTCTAAGTTATCTATAACTGGTAAAAAGTTAGATACTACATCACCCATTATAGAATTATATAATTCTTCTTTTTCTTTGTTACTTCTTTTTTTGTAATTATCAAATTCTGCAGCAATTCTTTTTAGTCTATCTTCTGTTTCTTCAAGTTTTATTTTTAAGGTTTCAGTTTCTTTTTTTATTTCAATAACGTCGTTTCCTTTTGTAGTTTCTTCTTGCTTTGAATTTTCTTGCTTTGTTTTTTTGCTTTCATTTTCTTCTGCATTTTTTACTTCTTCTGTATTTTCATTTTTATCACTCATCTTTTCACTCCCCAATCTATTTAAATTCTATTTTCCATTTAGTTTTTTGCTAATATATTTCATAACTGAAATTACTTTAGAATAATCCATTCTTTTAGGTCCTATAATTCCAATAGTTCCTAAGTCTTTATTTTGATAGCGGTGTTTAAATGTAATAATGCTAAAGTCTTTTAAATTTTCGTTATCACTTTCATCACCAATATACACATTTATATCTTTTGCAAAGCCTGTATTAAGTAGGTCTCGCATAACTTCTTTTGTATCTATTAAATTAATGAAATTTTTTGCAACTTCTAAGCTTTTAAATTCTGGTAGTTCAAATGATTTATTTGCTCCTTCTAAATATAGCTTAGAATCTTCATTAATTGCTCTATCTAGTTGCTGTATAATTGGCTTAATTACCTTTAAACTATAATTCATTTCTGAAAAAATATATTCTTCTAATGGCTTGTCTATTTCATCTAATGGCTTACCTTTTAACTTGTTATTGAAAATTATATTTAAAGTATTTACTTGTTCTTCTGTAATATCTTCATCAAATTTAATAATAGTTTCCTTTACAATGCCTGTATCCGTAAGAATAACTGCCATTAGCATTCTGTTTCCAAGCAAAACAAATTTAATTTCTTCTATGTTTTGGAAATTTGCTTTAGGGCCTATTGAAACAGAAGTGTAATGTGTAACTTCTGATAGCGTGCTTGTTGCAATTTGGGTTAATTCTTCTATTTCATTAACTTTTGTTTCTAGTTTGGATTGAATATATTTTATTTCTTGAAGACTTATATCATCTTCTTTAATTAATTCATCTACGTAAAATCTGTAACCTTTGGCAGATGGAACTCTACCACTTGAAGTATGTGGCTTTTCTAAGTATCCTGCTTTTTCTAGTTCTACCATTTCGTTACGAATAGTAGCACTGCTACAACCTAGTCTATATTTCTTTTCTATAACTCCTGAGCTGACAGGTTCTGCTGTGTTAATATATTCATCAATTATTGCTTGTAATATTTTCTTTTTTCTTTCTTCTAACACATTTTTCACCTTCTTATATAGACCTTGTTTTTAGCATTTTTGTTCAATTTTTTTATTATTAGAATTTGCATATTTGCTATATTTTTAGCACTCTTTCTTTTTGATTGCTAAACTTTATATATATTATATCCATTTTTAGCAAATGTCAATACCGATTGCTAAAAAACTGTGTAAATTTTGTGTGACTTAGTTACAATTCACAGTTAATTATAAATTTTAGAGTAGCCACAGCGGTTTTGCATATGTTTTTTCGTGCTTTAGCCCTAGAAAAAACATATCAAAACGCAAGCGACGTGGCGGATATTTTAAGGCTGTTAATAGTAACGTGACTTATACAAACTCTTCCCATACAATATTTGCAAAGTCAAGCCCTTTATTTGTTAACTTTATTGTATCTCCATCTATTTCAATTAACTCTTGTTTAGTTAATTTTTCTAGCTTATCATGGTATAAATATATTGGGTTTGCTACAAATTTAAGCTTAAATTCTTGAATGCTAACTCCTTCTAGCATTCTTAACCCTAAAAGCATATATTCATTTTGCTTATCTTCTAATTTTTGCTTTTCGTGAAATACTAAATTTTCTCTTGGTGTTCTTTCTTCTATATTTTTAATATATTGTTCTATTGAATCAATGTTAGATACTCTGCAAGAATTAATATATGAATGTGCAGCTGCTCCAAAACCAATATATTCCTTTTGTTTCCAGCAATCTACATTATGCTTTGATTCATAGCCTGCTTTAGCAAAATTAGATATTTCATAATGTTTATATCCATTTTGCTCTAATATTTGTTTTGCTTTCCAATACATTTTTCTTTCATTATCTTCAGAAGGAAGTCGTATTGTTCCATTTTGAACGCCTTTTTGAATTTTTGTGTTTTCTTCTACTATTAACGAATATACAGAAATATGTTCTGGCTCTAGCGAAATTACTTCTTCTAATGAATCTTCAACATCTAAAATAGTTTGCTCGGGAAGGCCTATCATTAAATCTACATTAATGTTTTTAAAACCAGCTTCTCTTGCTAAGTGGTAAGTATCTACAAAATCATAGTAATTATGAATTCTTCCTATTGCTTGTAACAAATGATTTTGCGTAGCTTGCAGACCTATACTTAGCCTATTTATACCTGCTTTTTTGTAGTCTTCTAACTTTTCTATGCTGGTAGTGCCCGGATTTACTTCTATAGTTATTTCGGCATTTTTATCTACTTCATAATTTTCATAAATTGCTTGCAAAATTTCTGTAATATAACTACTGTTTATAAAAGATGGGGTACCTCCACCAATATAAATTGTTTTTACAATGCTTAAAAAATTAAACTCTTCTTCATTTTTCTTTTGCTTTATTTCATTTATTAAACTTTTTATATATCTTGGTATCCATTCTTCTTGTTCTGCCATAGAATAAAAGTCGCAGTAATAACATTTTTGCTTGCAAAATGGAATGTGTATGTAAATTCCTATTTCTTTTGTCATAATATTTAAATTCGTAAAATGTATATACGAATATCTCCCTTCATTAAATTTTAATTATTTCTTTGTTACAATTCACAGCTATATAAAATTATCCGCCACATCGCTTGCGTACAATATATGTTTTTTCTTAGGCTAAGGCACGAAAAAACATATAATCGTGAAGCAAGTGGCTACTCTAAAATTTATAATTAGTTGTCAATAGTAACATTTCTTTTTTCCTGTGCAATTTTTTGTATTGCTTTAAGTCTGTGATTTACACCAGATTTTCCAATTGGATTTTTTAGCATTTTTCCTAATTCTTGCAAAGATACATCTGGATTTTCTAATCGCAAATTTGCTATTTCTTGCAAAGCCTCTGATAGATTTTTAAGCTCTCCAATTTCTTGTAAATAGTTAATATCTTCTATTTGTTTAACAGCTGCATCTATTGTTTTGGTTAAATTCGCTGTTTCGCAATTTACTTTTCTATTTATATCATTTCTAATATCTCTTAAAACCCTTATATCTTCATATTTAAGAACAGATTTATTTGCTTGAATTAAGGCTAAAAAGTTTGCAATTTCATCTCCATCTTTAATATATAGCGAATAATCATTTTTCTTTTTTAATATTTTTCCAAAAATTTGGTATTTTTTTAAAATATTTAAAGTTATTTGTGCATTTTCTTCTGTTTCAAAAAGAATTTCTAAATGATATGTACTTTTTGGATTACTAATTGAGCCACTACCTAAAAAAGTGCCTCTTACAAATGCCTTTGCTAATATTTCGTTTTCATTTAAAGTTTTTTCTATTATATCTTTTTTTAAAAATATTTTACTATTTTTATGTTCAATTTCATTTAAAGTTGGAATAGGAATTGTTATGCAAAAATTTTTGCCGACCATTTGAATTTCATAATTTGCATAGTTTAAATTGCTAAGCAATTTTCCAAAACGATTAATATTATATTCATTTTCTGTTGAAAATTTTAGCTTGTTCTTTTCTACGGCTATATGGTTTGTAGCTATATAGCCTAGTAATTCGTATTTTACTATATCTTTGTTTGCTAAGTTACTTAATTTGCTTATTTCTTCTTTTACTTCACTTGAAAAAGACATTGTTTCACCTACTTTAATTATGTTTTTACATTATTATTACTTATGCTATTTAAATGTAATTTTTTAATGAGCTAATATTTTTTTAAAGACAAGAACTCTATCATTTCCTGCTAAGTCTTTGATTGGAGTAGTTGTTTCTAAAATAAGACTTCCATTTTTTTTATGCTCAGTGTAGTTTTCCAAAATAAGACTTTCATTTTTTTCGCACTCATTGTAGTTTTCTAAAACAGATTTCTTACTGATTATATTGTTTAATTTTTTATACGCGGTAATTATTTTTTCTGCTTGATTATAGCCTATTTCTACAATTAAATATCCATTTGGAAGCAGATATTTAGATGCTTTTTTTAATATTTCTTTATAAAACTTTAAGCCATCTTCGCCTCCATCTAAGGCTAGGTTTGGTTCATTTTGCACTTCTTTAGAAAGAGTTTTTATTGTACTTGTTTCTATATATGGCGGGTTTGATACTATATAATTAAACTGCCTTTGCCCAATATTTTCAAATAAATTGGAAACTATAAATTCTATTTTTGGCTCTACATTGTTTAAAATAGCATTCTTTTTTGCTACTTGTATTGCTTCTTTACTTATATCGGTTGCTGTTACTTTAGTATTTTCAATATATTTTGCAATAGATATTCCAATGCATCCGCTTCCTGTGCATAAGTCTAAAACTTGAATTGGCTTGTTTGCATTTGTATTTTCTGCATCAGACTTTTCTATGATTTCTTTCTTTTTTAGTTTTTTTAAACATTCACATTTTAAATCTGTTATACTTTCTTTTATAATTTCGATTGCAGTTTCTACTAAAATTTCAGTATCTGGCTGTGGTATTAACACATTTTCATTAACAAAAAAATTTAATCCCATAAATTCTTGAGAGTTCGTAATATACTGAAGTGGCTTTCCATTTATTATTTCTTGAATTTTTGCTTCATATTCTGCTTTTTTATTTTCGCTTACTTCTTTTAAACTGTTCATTACAAGTTGGCTATCATTTTGGTTTAAAACATATTCTAGTAATTTTTTGGCTTTAATATATGCATCTTTTATATTGAATTTTTTTAAATTAGTTTCACCTAGAATAAGAAGGTTTTTTTGATTCATTTTTATTTCCTTTTCTTTATTTTTTTAATTGGTTTTACTTAGAATAAGAAGTTTTTTTGTTTTCTTTTCTTTTTTTATGGCAAAATTATACCATTTAGTATTTAAAAAATAAATAGGTCCAAACAAATATTATAATAATATTTGCTTGGACCTGTTAGATTATATTGTTCTAAATAAAAATACAATTAATTTTTAAGTATGCCATTTGAACCCATTATAAAGCTTATAATAACTCCTATTACTACTAATATAGCAACTACTATAATTGCAAATAATAATGCTTTTCCAAGGAATTGTAGAAAAGAATTACTTTTATTATAAATTTTATATAAAATATAAACATCAACGGCTGTAACAATAATTCCTAAAATAATAGCTAATATGTCAAATCCATTATTTATAATAGAAACAATTATAATATAAACAATATTAACTATAAGTGCTGTTTTAAAATTGTAATTGCTAAAAATGTAATATAGTACATATAACATAACAATGCTTAAAATTAAAGATATAATATTACTCATAAAGCATTTCTCCTATTTTTTATTTATATTGTACTATTATTTCTATTTTTTGCAATATATTAAGCTAATTTGTAATGAAAATGTAATATTTGAGTTACTATTCACAGCTAATTATAAATTTTAGAGCATATTTTATTATATGCTCATTATTTCTTCTTTGGTTAAGCCAGTTATTTTCACAATAACATCTAGTTCTATTTTTTCTTCTAGCATTTTCTTTGCATCCTCTAATTTTCCGCTCTAATCTTCCGTTCTTTTTTTCCGTTCCAATTTGCCTTCTAGTTTTCCATCTCGCTTCGCTTCATATAATAATTGTTCTTGATCCATTCTTTCTAGCTCTGCTTTTAATGCCATTCTTCTTAATATATCATCTTGACTTATTTTGTCCAATTCATCTTTTGCTTCTTTTATATTCTCATTGTTTTCCATAATCTTAGCTACCTCCTTATTTTCAGGGTTTTCTAGAAACATCATCCATTGCAACATTTCATTTTGTTTATTCTTTTCGTACTCTTTTATGGCCTTTGGCAACTCAATTATATCAATTTGTAAATATGGAGTCAATAGTTTAGTTAAATATTCTTCTTCTCGTATTTGCCACTTTGTATGACTTTTGGCTATTTCTTTAAAATCTTCTATTTCATCATCTACTATTATTATACTTATTGTCTTTTTTAAACAACTATATTTATTTCCTATTTGTAAATTTGCTGCATACATTTTTGACCAATAGTATAAAAATCTTTCTAACATTTTTTCATGTGAACTTAGCTGTATTTCTATATCACATTCTATGTTATCATTTATTACTGCCCTTAAGTCTAGTCTGCCATTTTTATCTTCTGCATTGTCATTTAATAAATCTTTGCTTTTGTCTAATTCTAGGCTATGTATTTTAATATTCAAAATATCTTCAATTAGTGCCTTAGTTATACGTTCTTTTCCTCTTGTAAATAGTGCTTGAAATACTACATCATTTTTTAGTTGTAATATTTGCTTTTTTTCTTTTGTTTCTTCTGTTGATTTTTTTTCTGTCATAATTTGTTTTCCTTCCTTTCGCATATTGCATAAAAACTGATTAATATTTTTGGGTTTTAAAATATTACTTAGTTTTTTATGCTTTTTTTAAATTTTATATTATTAGCTAGAAGGCTTGTTCTTTTATAGTGCTTTTATAATTTACTTTTAATTTTTTTAATATTTTTATTTGGATTTTTAATATTAAGATATACTAAATTACCTTTGATTTTAATATTAAGATATACCTAAATCACTTTTGATTTTTTAAATATTTTAAATTCTTTTAATAACTAAGTAGCCTATAAATTTTCATAAATTGGCTTTAATTTTAGTTTAACATATTTTTCGCAGTTTTAAGAGACCTTTGACTTACACATTTTTTCTTAAACTTACTTACTTTGGTGAGCATTTGAAAAACAAGAAAACTAGTACTATTTAAGCTTTAATGTAATTATAATTATTATGTAGTAGCCATATTTTAAGTATTTTAAGATTAAATAAAGTCTTATTTTAAAAGCATATAATAAATTTGATAAAAATAGCTTGCCTTTCGGCTAAGAATATAATACTTTAATTATATAGCATTTTTTCTATTTTGCAAGCTTTTTCGTATTACAAAATTCGACAAAAATTTTGACTTTTTCTTTAACGTTTCTAAACTTGCTATTGATAATAATATCATAATATATTTCTTTGTCTCCTTTTCTAATGCTTTGTATCACTGTTTTAGAGGCAAGACTTAAGTTGCCATATAATATGATTTATATGGCAATTTATTTAGTTTATGTGAAAAAATTTTTTAATTGTATTGATAATTCTCTTAAATATTGGCTCTCTATATTCTACCATAGCCATATTAGTTGCAACTACATTTTCTGCTACTTCTTGTTTTTGATTATACTTTTTAAAAATATTATCTGGATTATATTTTTCCTTTAATTTTTGTTGATACTTCTCTTCATTATCTTTTAATATTAATTTTATATTGTTTTTTTCTTCATCATCGCATAAATAGTTTAAATATATCATGCTTATTATTGATTTGGTTTTCTTCTTCAAATCCATTTCATTTATTGATTTACTATGGTCTAGGTTAGGTCTATATGTAGTAGATTTATTTTTCTGCCAAAATTCTATTAGCTTTTGGGGTATTTTTTCTATTATATTATCATCAGAATATTGTAGTATTTCTAATACTTCTACTATTGCCTCACTATATTCAATGTTAACCATTATTTTCCCTCCATATTTATATCATTAGCTTGTCTTAACACATCTTCTGTCATAGCACCTTGTAATGTTTCTCTTGTTGCCTCATTAATAGCCTCAATTCTATTATTAACAGCTACATCATGAAATTCATCTAAACTATGTTTTTTCTTTTTAAAAGCTACTTGATTAAATTTCATATTTTGGAATGGATTTTTTTCATCCGATATTTGTGCTAATAATTTAGAGCTAGAAATATATCTTTCCCTATACACCTTTCTTTCTTCTTCTGAAAATAATAGTTCTAGTAATATTTCCATTTTATCTTGTTCAGGAATTTCCTCTTTTAGACGCTCCTTTAAACTTAATAATCTTTCATCTTCTTTACTATGTTCTGGTTGTTTTTCAATTTCGGATAATCTTTGCGATATTTGTACTATTCTACCATATAACCTTGCATTTTCAATCCAAGTATCTGGGTTAATAGTTCCATTTGATATTCTAAACTCTATTGTGTTTTTTCCATTATTAATATTTAATAAATTTAGTCCAGAATATCTACTATCTTGAATTCCTTGCATATCACTAATAAATTGTTCTAAATCTTCGTCACTTTCCAAAGTTATGGTTTCACTCTCTATAGCTTCATTTAGTTTTGCTGAAATGGGAGTAGCATATTCTTGTAATCCCATTCTTGGTATAGTACCTATTTCATTGCTCATTTTACATATAATTTTTTCTGCATTTCCCCATATTTCAAATAAATTCACATAAGCTTCTTTACTTGTTAAATAATCTGCACCTATGTGTATATGTCCTCCACATCTTTCACTGATTCGTTGTCCACATTTTTTCAAAAATGAACATACTATGTATATATCTTCTATGTCTTCTTTACTATCAGTTAGTATAGGAGATACTAACTCTATACCTTCTTCTAAACTGTCATCTCCTTCAGCATTCCATATTGTTTCTCTATTTCTATTTTTTTGGGCAATTAGTGTTTCTATTAATGGACTCATTGCTCCTTCGGATTCTATTTCCATACCAATAGTTATCCTTGAATCTAATCCTATTTCCGTATATAATCTATTCTCTTTTAAAAGATTTTCTTTTAAAGTATTTCTATTATTTAATAAACTGTCTTTTAATGATTTATTATGTAATGTTTCAATTATAATTGTTCTAATAATCTCATCACTTAATGTTTCTAATGCTTTTATCTTTTTATCATCGTCTTGCAAGGTTATTATAACTTCTGCTTTAGCATAATCATTACGTAATGTTTCTAATGTTTTTATTTTTCTATCATC
>CANQCT010000054.1 GCA_947589835.1 uncultured Clostridia bacterium | reverse complement strand
GAGAAACTGATAGTTTAGGTGGTGGTAGCGATGAAGATAAATAAAATAAAAGAAATGTCTTCACCAGAATTAGAAAAAGAATTAGGGGAACTAAAAAATGAATTGTTTAAACTAAGATTTAGTTTAGCAACAAATGGATTAGATAACCCTATGAAAATAAAAGAAGTGAAGAAAGATATAGCAAGAATAAAAACAATTTTAAGACAAAGGGAGTTATTGCAGGACAACAAATAACTAAAACCAGCGGGGACATATCTTAACCCTAAAGAAATGACCATAAAAAGATGTGTCCACGATAAATAACTCAAAAAAGTAGAGTAGAAAGGAGTTACCTAAATGGAAGAAAGAAATCTTCGTAAAGTAATGATTGGCACTGTTGTTTCAGACAAA
Source organism: uncultured Clostridia bacterium (assembly GCA_947589835.1). GTDB lineage: Bacteria > Bacillota > Clostridia > TANB77 > CAG-508 > CAG-273. The sequence goes on along the minus strand of CANQCT010000054.1, from coordinate 9,629 downwards.
ATGGATAAAACAGTTGTAGTAGCTGTTGAAACTAATGTTATGAACAAAATGTATGGAAAAATTCAAAAAAGAACATACAAATTAAAAGCTCATGATGAAAACAATGAATGCCAAACAGGTGATAAAGTAAAAGTAATGGAAACAAGACCACTTTCTAAAGATAAAAGATGGAGAGTAGTTGAAGTTTTAGAAAAGGCAATAATCAAATAGAAAAATAGCTTAGCCACATAATAAACAGATTAATTTGAAATTTAAATAAAAAATTAATCTTCTTGTATGGTAAATTCTATACAATAAAAATGGTGCAAAGCATAACTCAAAATAGTAGAGGAGGAAAATAAAAATGGTACAACAACAAAGTATCCTAAAAGTTGCTGATAACACTGGTGCAAGAGAAATTATGTGTATTAGATGCTTAGGCGGATCATATAGAAAATACGCTGGTATAGGCGACATTATAGTTGCTTCTGTTAAAACAGCTACACCCGGCGGTGTTGTAAAAAAAGGTGATGTTGTAAAAGCAGTTGTAGTAAGAACAAAAAAGCCAATTAGAAGAGCAGATGGTTCTTATTTAAGATTTGATGAAAATGCAGCAGTTCTTATAAAAGATGATAAAACACCAAGAGGAACTCGTATATTTGGACCAGTAGCTAGAGAATTAAGAGATGGAGAATATATGAAAATATTATCATTAGCTCCAGAAGTTCTTTAAGTTGTAAACGAGCAAAATTAAAAAACTCAAACTAAAAGAAGAGGTGAAAATAGAAAATGAAAATAAAAAAAGGAGACACTGTTAAAGTTTTATCAGGAAATGATAAAGGAAAAACAGGAGAAGTATTAGAAGTAATTCCTAAAACACAAAAAGTAATAGTAAAAGGTGTTAATGTTCGTAAAAAACATGTTAAACCTAGAAAACAAGGTGAAGAAGGCGGAATTATTCCAGTAGAATGCAGCATACATAGTAGTAAAGTAAATGTTGTATGTCCAAAATGCGGTAAACCTACAAGAATTGGTTACTTAGTTGAAGGAGATACAAAAGTACGTGTTTGCAAAAAATGTGGAAATAAACTAAAATAGGAAGGAGGTCTAGAAAAGACTTATGGAAATATTAAAAGAACAATATCAAAAAGAAGTTGTACCAGCATTAATGAAAAAGTTTAACTACAAATCAGTTATGGAAGTTCCAAAGCTAGAAAAAATAGTTATAAATGTTGGTTTAGGAGATATGAAAGATAATCCAAAAGCATTAGATAATACCATTAATGATTTAAGTATTATTACAGGTCAAAAACCAATAGTAACAAAGGCAAAAAAAGCTATAGCTGCTTTTAAAATTAGAGAAGGTGTTAATATTGGATGTAAAGTTACATTAAGACAAGGAAAAATGTATGATTTCGCATACAAACTATTTAATGTAGCATTACCAAGAGTAAGAGATTTTAGAGGAGTATCTAATAATTCATTTGATGGAAGAGGAAACTATTCAATGGGTGTTAAAGAACAATTAATATTCCCTGAAATCGAATATGATAAAATTGATAAAATTAGAGGTATGGATATTATATTTGTTACTACTGCTAAGACAGATGAAGAGGCAAGAGAATTACTTTCTTTATTAGGAATGCCATTCCAAAACTAGTATGTAGTAAATGTAAGAAAGGAGAAATTCATGGCTAAGAAGTCTTTAAAAGTAAAACAACAAAGAGAACAAAAATACAAAACAAGAGAATATAATCGTTGTAAAATATGTGGAAGACCACATGCTTATATTAGAAAATATGGAATTTGCCGTGTTTGCTTTAGAGAATTAGCTCATAAGGGAGAGATTCCGGGAGTTAAGAAGGCAAGCTGGTAGAAAATTTGATTGAAAATCAGCAGTCTGCGTCGGCAAAACTGCATAAAAATTTTTTCAACATACAGCACGTATAGTTTCAAAAATTTTTATTTGTTTGCCTTGCATCCTACTAATTTTGAATCAAATTTGTAAGCAAAAATTTTTAATATATAGTAAATGAGGTATATAAAAGGAGGGAATAAATTAAATGAATACAACTGACCCAATTGCAGATATGTTAACAAGAATTAGAAATGCAAATAGTCAAAAACATAAAACAGTAGATGTACCTAGTTCTAATATGAAAAAATCAATAGCAGATATTCTATTTAAAGAAGGTTACATTGCTGCTTATGAAGAAATTAATGATAATAGTCAAGGTGTAATTCGTATTACCTTAAAATATGATGAAAAGGGAAATAGAGTAATTGATGGTTTAAAAAGAATTAGTAAACCAGGCTTAAGAGTATATTCATCAAAAGACGAATTACCACAAGTTCTAAATGGTTTAGGTGTTGCTTTAATTTCTACTTCAAAAGGAATTAAAACAGACAAAGAAGCAAGAACAGAAGGACTAGGTGGAGAAGTTATAGCTTATATTTGGTAGGAAGGAGGAAATATAAAAATGTCAAGAATAGGAAATAAACCTATTACAGTACCAGAAGGTGTAGAAGTTAGCGTTAATGAAAATCACATTACTGTAAAAGGTCCAAAAGGAACATTAGAAACTGAATTTCATAGAAATATGAAAGTAAATATAGAAGGAAACACTATTACAGTTGTAAGACCAAACGATGAAGCTGAAAACAAGAGCTTACATGGATTAACAAGAACTTTAATTAATAATATGATTGAAGGAGTTGTTCACGAATTCAAAGTAGAACTTGAAATTAATGGTGTTGGTTACAGAGCACAGAAAAAAGGAAATGTATTAGTAATGAACTTAGGATATTCTCATCCTGTTGAAATTACACCACCAGAAGGAATTACATTTGATGTACCAGACGCAAACCATATTACTGTAAGAGGTGTTGATAAAGAATTAGTTGGTCAAACAGCAGCTGTTGTAAGAACCAAAAGACCACCAGAAGTATATAGAGGAAAAGGTATTAAATATGTTACAGAACATATTAGACGTAAGGAAGGTAAGTCAGGCAAAAAATAAAATTACTAATGCTGTTACATTAGTAGAAAGGAGCAAAAAATGATTAAGAAAATAGACAGAAAAGAACAAAGAACTAGAAGACATGAAAGAGTACGTAATAAAATATTTGGAACAGAAAGTCGTCCAAGATTATGTGTATTCAGAAGCAATAGCAATCTTTATGTTCAAGTAATAGATGACGTAAATGGAAATACTTTAGTTCAAGCTTCTACATTAGATAAAGAAGTTAAAACAAAACATGCTAATTGTGAAGCTGCTAAAGAAGTAGGAAGCCTAATTGCTAAAAGAGCTTTAGAAAAAAATATTAAAGAAGTTGTTTTTGATAGAGGCGGATACATTTATCACGGTGTAATAAAGGACTTAGCTGAAGCCGCAAGACAAGGTGGCTTACAGTTCTAAAAACCCAGCGGGGACATATCTTAACCTTGAAAAAATGACATAAGGTAAAGATATGTCATCGTGCAAAAAGAATAACTAAACCCAGCGGGGATATATCTTAGCCCTAAAGAAATGACCATAGAAAAGATGTGTCACCGTTAGAAAATAAAAAATAGTAGATATTAAGGAGGGAAAAATAAAGTGCAATCAGAAAATACATCAGAATTAAAAGAAAAAGTAGTTGCAATCAACAGAGTAGCAAAAGTTGTAAAAGGTGGTAGAACTTTTAGATTCAGTGCTGTTGTTGTTGTAGGTGATGAAAATGGACATATTGGCGTAGGAAATGGTAAAGCTTCAGAAGTTCCAGATGCTATTAAAAAAGCTATTGAAGATGCTAAAAAGAACTTAATAGAAGTTCCAGTAGTAGGAACAACAATTCCACACGAATATGTAGGAACTTTTGGAAGTGCAAAAGTTATGTTAAAACCAGCTGCAGAAGGTACTGGTGTTATTGCAGGTGGTAGTGTAAGACCAGTATTAGAGCTTGCAGGTTATAAAGACATTAGAACAAAAGTTATTGGAACAAGCAATCCAAGAAACGTAGTATATGCTACAATTGAAGGCTTAAAGAGTATGCAAACAATTGAAAAAGTAGCTAAAAAAAGAGGAAAAGCAGTAGAAGATATTTTATAATATTTTCTGTTATAGTATAAATTTAAAGTATAACAATAAACAAACTATTAACAAATAAAAATAGGAGGTGTACGCATAAATGAAATTAGACGAATTAAAACCAGCACAAAAAACAAAAACAAGAACAAGAGTTGGTCGTGGAGTTGGTTCAGGTCTTGGAAAAACTTCTGGAAGAGGACATAAAGGACAAAAGGCAAGATCAGGCGGAGGAGTAAGACGTGGATTTGAAGGTGGCCAAACTCCTTTATATAGAAGATTACCAAAAAGAGGATTTAATAACATTCATGCTAAAAACTATACAGAAGTAACATTAACAATGTTAAATAAAGCAACTACTGAAGATGTTACTGCTGAAAGTTTAGTAAAAGATGGAATTATTCGTAAAATTAATGATGGTATTGTTGTTATTGCAACAGGTAAATTAGACAAAAAAGTTAATGTAAAGGCTGTAAAATTTACTAAAGCTGCACAAGAAAAAATTGAAGCTTTAGGTGGAAAGGCCGAGGTGATCTAATGTTTAAAACAATTATAAATGCATTTAAAACACCAGATGTTAGAAAAAGAATTCTATATACATTACTTTTAATATTACTTTTTAGATTAGGATGTTTTATTACAATACCAGGTGTTGATACAGTTGCTTTAAATACAGCAATGTCAAGTGCTAGTAATGGGATGGCAGGATTAATTGACTTAATTTCAGGTGGAGCATTTTCAAGATTCTCTATCTTTGCTATGACAATTACACCATACATTACAGCATCTATCGTAATTCAATTATTAGGATTTGTTATCCCTTCATTAGAAAAAATAATGAAAGAGGGAGGAGAAGAAGGAACTAATAAGATAAATCGTTATACAAAATTATTAACAGTAGTACTTGCATTTATTGAAGGATTAGGTTTGTATTTATCTTATAGATCTTCTGGAATATTCGTAGGAACTGGCTTCTTAACAGGATTTTTAGTAGTTATTTCTTTAATGGCAGGAACATCACTTTTAATGTGGCTAGGAGAAGAAATTACAGATAAAGGAATAGGAAATGGTATTTCTATAATTATATTTGTAGGTATCATTTCAGGACTTCCAAGTGCAGTTACATCAATTTGGAACCTAATATTTGGGCTAGGAACATTTAGCACAACAGGTTTATTAACTGCTATTGGAATTATTATAGGAGCTATTATTTTAATAATGGGTGTTATATTTGTACAAGAAGCAGAAAGAAGAATTCCTGTACAATATGCAAAAAGAGTTGTAGGAAGAAAAATGGTAGGAGCACAAAATACTCATATACCACTTAAGCTAGCAATGGCTGGTGTTATGCCTATTATATTTGCTTCTTCATTTATGACATTCCCTGCAATGATTATTCAAATGTTTGTACCAAATATAGCATCAGAAACTGGCTTTTGGTCAGTAATTTATAAATTCTCAATTGCTACATCATCATCTGCTGTACCAGTAGGCTATACTATAGTAAATGCAATTGTATACTTACTATTAATAGTAGCATTTACATTTTTCTATACATATGCTACATTTAACCCAGCAGAAGTATCAAACAATATTAAGAAAAATGGTGGATTTATACCAGGAATAAGAGCAGGAAAACCAACAACTGATTATTTAGCTTCAGTTATGTCAAAACTATTATGGTTTGGTGGATTGTTCTTAGCAATTATTGCAATACTTCCAATGCTAGTTAGATTTATTCCAAACGTTAACTTAGCATTTGGTGGAACATCTATATTAATCGTAGTAGGTGTTGCACTAGAAATAGTACAACAATTAGAGTCTTTACTTGTTATGAGGCATTATAAAGGTTTCTTAGATTAAACTGATTCTAAAAAAATACTCATCTTGCTTCGTTAGACTTCGTTTGAAATCGAATCAACGTACAAAAAGTACGCCTCATCGATTTCAAACTCGTCTGCCTAGCAATATAAGCATTTTATTTTAGAATCATGAATAATATAAAATATGCAGAATCGGACGGGCTAGTGTATATTTTCTAGTTCCGTCCAAACTGCGTGAAAAGGAGAAAAAGTTATGTATATTGTTATGTTAGGAGCTCCTGGAAGTGGTAAAGGAACAACTGCAAAAATACTTGCAAAAAGACTTAATTTACCACATATTTCAACAGGAGATATGTTTAGAGAACAAATAAAAAAAGGAACAGAACTTGGAAAACTTGCAGACAGTTATATATCTAAAGGAGAACTTGTACCAGATGAACTAACTATTAATATTGTAAAAGATAGATTAACATGGGAAGATACAAAAAATGGTGTTATATTAGATGGCTTCCCAAGAACAAAAGCTCAAGCAGAAGCATTAGATGCAATTTTGCAAGAAGCTGGAAAAAAAGTTGATATAGTACCAGAGCTAATAGTTCCTGATCAAGTTATTATAGATAGAATTTTAAATAGAGCAACATGTTCTAATAAAGAATGTGGAGCAATTTATAATACAAAATATAAACCATCAAAAGTTCCAGGAGTTTGCGATATTTGTGGTTCTAAGTTAGTTACTAGAACAGACGATAATGAAGAGGCTATTCAAAATAGATTAGAAGTATATAGAAAAAATGTGCAAGACTTACTTGATTATTATAAAGAGAAAAACGTTTTAGTATCTATAACACCAGAAGATCCAACAGCAGACAATGCTTCAGAACAAGCAGTTGATGAAATTTTAAAATAGGGGACAGTCCCTTTTTCCCCTTTTGGGGAATTAGGGACAGGTCAAACAAATAATTTTTCTTAAATAAACTTAATGTATTATTACGAAATACAAGGATTTTTAGAACATCCATCAACAAACTTTGCTTGTAATGATGGGTAGGGTTCTTATTAATTTTAATTTGGAGATAAAAGTAAAAAACAATGGTAACAATAAAAACACAAAAAGAAATAGAAAAAATGAGGGAAGCATGTAGGGTTACTGCTTTAGTTTATGAAGAAATAGAAAAATATATTAAACCAGGTATTACTACTATGGATTTAGACCATTTTGCAGAAAAAATTATTAGAAAAAATGGAGGCATTCCAGCACAAAAAGGATATCCAAGTGGACAAAAAGGAGTGCCAGCTTTTCCTGCTACTTTATGTGTTTCAATAAATGATGAAGTTATTCATGGAATTCCATCTAATAGAACTATAATAAAAGATGGAGATGTAGTTAGTGTTGATTTAGTTGTTTATAAAAATGGATTTCATGGAGATGCTGCTAGAACTTATATAGTAGGAAAATCCACCCCAGAAAAACAAAGATTATTAGATATCACAAAACAAGCTTTTTTTGAGGGAATTTCTATGGCAATTAAAGGAAATCGTGTTGGAGATATTTCACATGCTATTGGGGAGTTCGTTGAAAAAAATGGTTATAAAGTGGTAAAAGAATTTCAAGGTCATGGCATAGGGGAAGAAATGCATGAAGATCCAGGCATTCCAAACTATGGAAAGGCAGGCAAAGGTTTAAGGCTTCAGCCAGGAATGACACTTGCAGTAGAACCTATGGTAATAGCTGGAAAGCAAGATATATGCGTGTTAGATGATGGTTGGACTATTGTAACAGAAGATGGTTCACTTGCTGCTCATTATGAAAATACAATTTTAATTACAGAAAAACAGCCAGAGATATTGACATTATTGTAGTTTTGCAGTATACTATATAAGATAATGCGTTTATGTTGCAAAAATTATTTTAAAATATAGAAAAAAGGGTAAAAGAAAGGAGATATGTTAGAGTTTTACTAACATATGTAAGCCAAATGTCAAAAGAGGATGTTATTGAAGTTGAAGGTACAGTTGTAGAAGCTTTACCTAATACAAATTTTAAAGTAGAATTAGAAAATGGACATCAAATTTTAGCTCATATTTCTGGAAAATTAAGAATGAATTATATTAAAATTCTTCCAGGAGATAAGGTAAAAGTTGAATTATCACCATATGACTTAAGTAAAGGTCGTATTACATGGAGAGCTAAATAATTAGTTAACCCTATTTTTAGAAATTGTTACTTTTCTAAAAATAAATATATATACAATTTTAATGGTAGTGTAAAATCCATTATCAAAAAAGAAAAACGATAATGCAAAAGCCATTATCAAAAAAAGAAAAATGATAGTGCAAAATTCATTATCTAAAAAAGAAAAACGATAGTGCAAAAATCATTATCTAAGAAGCAAATAGAAGAGGTGAAAGAAATGAAAGTAAGACCATCAGTTAAGCCTATGTGCGAAAAATGCAAAGTTATTAAAAGAAAAGGTGTTATCAGAGTAATCTGTGAAAACCCTAAACACAAACAAAGACAAGGATAAAAAGTATGAATATAACACAAATCTTAAAAAGCGGCTGTAAGGGCATAAGCTATAAAAAAGCTTACACCTTATAATTTGGGTTTGTGTTTATATATATGCCTAAAAATAATATTATTGATTGGCTTTTTATTATAGTATTATATTTAAAAACACATTTTTTAAATATAAAAACACATTTTTAAAATATAATAAAATAATTTTAATATTAGTCAATGCATTTCACCAATAATATTAGGCAAAAATTAAATAACAAATATAAAAACAATAGCAAAATAAAAACTATGGAGGTGCAAAAAAATATGGCTCGTTTAGCAGGAGTAGATTTACCTAGAGAGAAAAGAGTAGAAATTGGCTTAACCTATATTTATGGTATTGGTTTAGCAAGTTCACAAAAAATTCTAGCAAAGGCAAATGTTAATCCAGACATTAGAGTAAAAGATTTAACAGATGATCAAGTACAAGCAATAAGAAATGCAATGGAAGGTTATACTGTTGAAGGTGACTTACGTAGAGAAGTTGCTCTAAATATTAAAAGATTAACAGAAATTGGATGCTATAGAGGAATTAGACATAGAAAAGGTCTTCCAGTTAGAGGACAAAGAACAAAAACTAATGCTCGTACAAGAAAAGGACCTAGAAAATTAGTTAGCAAAAGCAAGAAAGACTAAATAAGGAGGAAGTAAGTAAAAATGGCACAAACTGTAGCTAAAAAAACAACAACTAGAAGAAGAGATAGAAAAAACATTGATAAAGGAATGGCACATATTCATTCTAGTTTTAATAACACAATAGTTACAATTACAGATGTTCAAGGAAATACTATTTCTTGGGCTAGTGCTGGAGAACTTGGATTTAAAGGTTCAAGAAAAAGCACACCATTTGCAGCAGGAGAAGCAGCAGAAACTGCAGCAAAAGCAGCAATGGAACATGGACTAAAAACAGTAGAAGTATTTGTAAAAGGACCAGGTTCTGGTCGTGAAGCAGCAATTAGGTCATTACAATCTGCAGGATTGGAAATTAGCTCAATTAAAGATGTTACACCAATTCCACACAATGGTTGTAGACCACCAAAAAGACGTAGAGTATAGCTTTAATGCGTAGAATAAAACTCTATGTAAATAGCTTAAAAACGTGTATAGTATAATTTAAGGGAATTATCCCACATAAATTGAAAGAAAGGTGAAAATAAAAAATGGCAAGATATAAAGATGAACAATGCCGTATTTGTCGTAGAG
>CANQCT010000053.1 GCA_947589835.1 uncultured Clostridia bacterium | reverse complement strand
CAATCAACTCTCCAACATGTTGCGTAGCAATGCATTGGAGAGTTTTACTCTTTCAAAAGTGTTTAAGTTAAGATTTTATATTGATTATTGTAAACTGTCAAGAGATTTTATGCAAAACAATAAAAAAAGTTACTATATAATAGTTATAATTATATTAAAGCTTAAATAGTACTATTTTTCGCAGTTTTGAGAGGTCCCGTTCTGAGTTACTTCTATGAACTTACTCCTGCAACGGGCATTTGAAAAACAAGAAAACTAGTACTATTTAAGCGGGTTAACTATAAAACCAGTATATAGCAGAAAAAAAACTCTTTTATGAAAAATAAAAGAGTTTTTTGTATTGTTAAGCTCTTGGATGAGCCTTTTGGTATACGTCTTTTAAACCTGGATCTTGGAATTGCATATATACTTGTGTTGATGAAATATCTGAGTGGCCAAGCATAGTTTGTATTGCTTTTAGGTCTGCTCCATTTTGTAGTAAGTGTGTTGCAAATGAGTGTCTTAATACATGTGGAGTAATATCTTTTGTGATGTGTGCTTGTTCTTTATAATATTTTACTATTTTCCAAAATCCTTGTCTTGTTAATCTTTTTCCATTTATATTAACAAATAAAGCTTTTTCTTTATCGTTTTTAATTAGTACGTTTCTAGCTTCATTTATATATTGTGCTAAAGCTTTTTGAGATAATGAGCCAAGAGGAATGTTTCTTTGCTTAGAACCTTGTTTGCAAATAACAAAGCCTTCTTCTAAATTAACATCTTCTAAGTTTAAAGAAATAATTTCTGTAACTCTCATTCCAGTTGCATACGCAAATTCTAGCATTGCTTTATCTCTAGTTCCTTTTAAATCAACATTTTTTGGTTGGTCTAATAATAATTCTACTTCTTGTGAAGTAAGAACACTAGGAATTCTTTTTTCTACTTTAGGTGATTGAATACCTTCTGTTGGATCATTTTTTACTTTTTTAATTCTGATTAAAAATTGGTAAAAAGATCTTAACGATGCTAAATTTCTAGATATTGTAGAAGTTTTCTTACCTACTTCTTGTAGATATTTTAGATAGGCTTTAGTATCTTCTTGCGTAAATTTTAAGAAATTTATTCTGTTTGTTTCAACATATTCTTCGAATTGTTCTATGTCTCTTCTATATGATTGCAATGTGTTATCTGATAATTTTTTTTCATTTTCAAGAAATTCTAAAAAAGCTTTAATTTGTTTTTCCATTTTAAGTTCCCCTATCTTTTATATATTTTTATTTAATGCTTGAATAAAGCATTTTTATCAATTTACGTAAACTATATATGTTATATCAAAATTATTCAAAATTGTAAATAGGTTTTTCTTAAAAAAATTAATTTTTTATTATTATATAATATTTGTGGTACATTATTGCTTGCATAGTACTAGTTTTCTTGTTTTTCAAATTGCCCGTTGCAGAAGTGATTTCAAAGAAGAAGGTCAGAACGGGACCTCTCAAAACTGCGAAAAATAGTACTATGCAAGCAATTACTATAAAAGCATTAATATTGCAAGCAATTGCTATAAAAGCATTAATCAGTAAAATTTCTATTTACAAATATTGAATACATAGTAATAATAAATTTGTAGATACATAAGTTTCTATTAATGAAGATAATAACAAAAATGCTAACATAAGCAAAGAAAATGCCGTATGTCTAAAAACTTCTATTTTAATATTTTCTTTTCGCTTATCTTTCATTATAGATTTGTACAATTTAATTCCACTAACTGCTAAAGCAAGCATACATGGTATAAAAATTAAGTTTTGAAGTAATATAGTAACTACAAAAAATAAAATACCCTTTCCTGTTCCTAAAACGGCTATGCTACTTGATATTGTGTAGCCAAGGCAAAAGCCTCTAAAAGCTACTATTCCAAAAACAATAGGAATTCCTATTACAGTAGAGCCTATAAACCACATTAAAAATGTAAATAGTAAGTTGTTGCCCATAGATTTTTTAAAAAGTTCTATATTATTTATTGTATAGCCTTGCTTTATTGAATTTATGAAATTTGTAATATATGTTTTTAGTTCTTCTGATTGTGAATCATTCATATTATTAACAAAAAACACACCTAAAATAATTCCTATTAATAAAATTAGTGAAACTATAATATATGATTTTAGGTTGTCTTTTATATGCTTTATTATTAGTTCCGTAACTTTTGAAGTTTTCTTAAGTTTTTGTCTCATTTTAAAATTCATTCCTCTCTTGCTTCACTCAAAGGCACACATAGTAGCAAAATTTTATACATAATATCTATGCAATAAAATGAGATTTAGAACTTAAGGTTTTAAACTTATTAATTATTAAGTTTAGCGTTAAATATTTTAACTTATAAGCACTAGCCAACTGTTAATTTACCATATACTCCTCCACCACCGTGAAGTAATAGAAACATTTCCTGTTCTTGCTGCAACAATTATTTTTGCTGTTTTTTCTCCTACAACTGCTTCTAAGTCGTCTTGTGTAAGTTTGTGCAATATGTTCATTTCTGTTTCAAATGTAGCTAATAGCTTATCTATTGTTTTTGCTCCTAAACCTGGAACAAATGTTAATGGTACTTGGTAAACATATTCAGGCCTATTTGCAGGACTTTTGCTTTCGCCTTTATCTCTAATAGAAACTATTCTATCTAAAACTCCCATTGTTATGTTATTTCCGTGGCATATTGGGCATTCTGTAATAGGTGGTGCTCCTTCTATTGGCTTATTACAGTTTTCACAATAAGTTCTATGGTATTTACCAAGTTTAGGGTCTAAGCCATAATTTGTAACAATTTTTCTTCCATCTTCTCCTTTTAAAGCTTTTAATAGTTCTTTAAAAGAAATATCATCTACTAGAATTTTATTGTATTCTCTGGCTATTTTAGGAAGAGAATGTGCATCCGAATTTGTTATAAATGTTCGTGTTTCAAGTTCAGATATTTGGTCTGCTAAGTATGTATCTGCACTTAAGCCAAGTTCTATGGCAAATATTTTATCAAATTTTTCCTTGAAAATTCTTTCTAAGCGACTTGTACAATTTCCATAAAAGCTTTTATGTGGTGTAAAAGCGTGTGCAGGAATTAAAATTCCGTTGAACTTTTCTACAATATCTACTAATTCATAAGCAGAAATGCAGGCTCTTTGCGAGCTTAAAGTAATATTATGAATGTATTTTGTCATTTCTTTTGAAAATGCTTTTATATCTGCTAAACTTGGAAAATAGCATAAGTTATGTGCACTACCTGTTTTTCCTTCGTCATTTATTTCTGAGGTTTCTATTTCACTGCCTAAAATGATGCATACTTTATCTTTGTAAATTATGCCTCCATCTTTAATTTCATAAGCATCACCTGTTTTTAGAAAGTTTTCTATATCTTCTATTACGTAAGGTGAAGCGCAGTCTATAATGCCTACTATTTGTATTCCTTTTCTATCTGAGCATTCCTTAGCAATATTTGCAAAGTTCAAACTTTTTGCAGCCGTTATTTTAATTGGCTTGTCACTTTCACTTCTTCCAATATGTACATGTAAATCTGCAAACATTTCTTTCATTTTTATAATTCATTCCTCTCTTATTTTTTTAAAATGGCACACATAATTTGTTTTCAATTTATAATTTCATTATTTATAACTGCATTGAAAAAAGATTTATAATTGCATTGAAAAAAGACTGGAAAAATGCCAATCTTTTTTATATATTTATCTTTTGTATTTTTTATCTATCAATACCCATATCATGGCTATTTAACTCATCTTCAGGTTGCTCGCTTGCATATTTTTCTATATCTGCAATTTGCTGATCATCAATCATTGGTCTCATCATTTCTCTTTTTAAGTCATCTACTGAAAAAGTAGTACTTTGTTCATTTTCTTGAGAAGGTTTGCTTTTTTTAATTTTATCGTCTTCAATTGCTTTAGTTACTTTTGCATCCATTGCTACACATGCTCGTATACTATCTTCATCTGAATTGCGACAACCATTCATTGTTTCTGATATATATTTCATAACTGATTTACTCATACCAATACCTCCTCCATTTGATTAACAAATTTTGTAAAGTCATTTAAATATATATTGTGTTTATCTTTTAAGTTTCTATATTCTAGCAAAACTATTGCTTCATCTGGCTTAAAAGCTATTCTTTCAGGTCTATCTAGTAGCATTGCTCCGAAGTTATCTACTAGCTCTAAAACATCGCTTTCTTTTTCTCTAGGAGTGCTTCCGCTATATCTATTAACTTCTTCACAAATTTTACAAAACCTATCTGAAAAGCCAAGTTCTTTTAAATAAGTTGCGCCTTCTTTTGCATAAGATTTAATTTTATTCATATCTTGTGGATTATCTACTTTTTTGCAATTGCATAATAAGCAGGCTGTTATTACTTCATTTTCATCTAAGCCTAAGTCGGTGTTTTCTAGAAATAATTTGGCTAAATAGGTTTTGAAAATAACAGATTTGTCGAAAAATATTCCAGTTTTCTTTTTCAAATAATGCATAATTTCCATTTTTCTAATCCAGTCTTTTTCAGATAAAATGTAATCTGCAAAAGTTTCCATAGTTACTCTCCCCTTTTCCATGGATTTTCATATGTAATTTATTTAACTTAATTATATTCTAATTATTACTACAATTCAACATTGTTACAAAAATGTTATGTAATTGTAATAAAATCGTAATAAATCGACTAAATTATGTAACAATTTTTAGTTATCTCTTCTTTTCTTACTGTATACCTTACTCCAATAACAATAGGTCTTCCAACTATAAGTGTCAATAGTTTTTGTTAATTTTGAAGCTAGATATAAGAAAAAACTAGCCACCAACACAATCAAAGATTTTAGGTAAGTACATAAGGAAGATTGTTGTTTCTCAATAATAAAAAAGCACTTTTTAAAATTTGTAAGTGCTTTTAATATTTAAAAATATTATTTATTTGACTTTCTAAATCTAATAATTTATCATCATTTATTATTGTATAATTGCATTTATTCATATAAAATTCATTAGATTTTTGTGCATTTATTCTAGCAATTGCATGGGGCTTATCTATGCCATCACGTTTTATAATTCTATTTATTTGAGCTTCTTTATTTTGTGATATAACTGCTATTGTTATATCACACATATTTTGAGCATTTGCTTCAAATAATAAAGGTGCATCTATTGCAATTAATGGTTCGCTATTTTGAATATTACTTAAGTTTTTATAGTTTTGCATATTTTCATTATTATAGTTATTCATTTTTTCGTTTTTATAGGTATTTGTGTATTCTTTAATTTCTTTTTCTATTTGTTTAGAAATGTATTTAAAAGTGCAGTTATTTAAAAGATTTCGCTTTTCTTCATTATGATATATAATATCTGCTAGTTTTCTTCTGTTTAGTTCGCCGTTTTCTAGTAAAATTTCTTGTCCAAAATTTTGGGCAATTTCTGCTAAGTAATTTGTTCCTTTTTTAGATAGTTCTTTGGCTATTTTATCTGCACTAATAATTTTGGCTTTATACTTTTTTTGTAATATTTCACACACTGTACTTTTTCCTGCACCGGAACTTCCAGTTATTCCAATAATCATTTATGATTATGCTCCTTTTACTTATATATTTGCTATTTTGCTAATAATTATTTTGGCTTTTGCTTTTATATATATAATTATTTATGCTTTTGTTTATAATTGTTTTTAGTTTGCTTTTGTTAAATCTTTTATAGTTACAATTTTGTTAGTGTAGTCTAGGTTTGACCACGAATCTGCCTCATAGCCTAGGGTATATACATTTGTTGCATATATATCTAAGTTTAGCATTTCTTTTAAATTTTTGTTTTTAGAAGTTTCTAAAAAGTTTTTTACAGATGTTATTAAATTTGCTTTTGAGTTTTTACCCATAATTTCAGATATTAAGTTTTTTCCTTTTTCACTGGTTCCTAAAACTCTAGCATAAGGTACTACTTTTTTAGAAGTTTCCATCATTTTTTTATCAATTCCAAGTAATGCATAAACTAATATTCTTTGTATTCTTGTTTGGGTGTATCTTTTTGATTTTATCATATTTACTAAGTCTATTATGTTGTTGCAAGAATCTGCTGCATTTTTTATTGCATTTTCTAGGCCTTCAGAAACATCTGGAAGATTTTGTATTTCTTGCACGCTCATTTTTCTTAAAATATAAAGGATTTCCTTTTGAAATTTAGATAAATCTAGTACATAATGCCCTTTTTGTAGTTCTTGCCCTAATAATATGTATGATGAACGTGGTATTACTTTTCGTATTTCATCAAATTTTTGTCCTGCAATAAATTTTCTAATTGCAGTTGCACTGGCAAAGTCATCTACAATGGCTTCATCATTGTAATAAACTTTTTCTCTTTTTATTCCAAGAGGTTTTAATGGGCTTTTTAATTTTTTTAAAGCTTTTAAATATTCTATTCCTAAAATATTATTTGCACCTGATAATATGTTTGCATATCTTTTAATGTCATTTAAGTACATTAATAAGGCATTTTCTCTAGCTTTTGGAAATGATATGCCACGGCTTAACTCATGATTTAGCATTGTTACATATTCTTTTGGTTCTTGAAATAGTACGTTTGCCACATTATTTAAAGTTGCAATGTCATTTGCTTCCATTCCAAATGATATTGTGTCTACTACTCCTAATGAATCTAAAAGCTTTATTGCACCTTCTGCAAAGTTTTCTGCACTTGATGTACTATAAATAGTAGGAAGTTCTAAAACTAAATCTGCTCCGTTTGCAATAGCCATTTTTGCTTTAGTCCATTTGTTAATTATGGAAGTGTTTCCCCTTTGTACAAAATTGCCTGAAATAACGCATATAACATATTCGGCATTTGATTCTTCAATTGATTTATTTATATGGTATAAATGTCCATTATGAAATGGATTATATTCTGCTATAATTCCAAGCACTTTGCTCATAAGATTTCACCCCTCTTTTATATTTTTTAACTTGACTTAGGTTTATTTATTGATATAATATCATAAAAGAAAATATTTTACAATGTTAAAAGGAGAATTTTATTAATGGAAGAAGTTATTATATATACAGATGGTGCTTGTAGTGGTAATCCGGGTCCTGGAGGGTATGGTGCTATTTTAATGCTTGGGGAAAATAAAAAAGAAATTTCTGGTGGAAAAAAAGATACTACAAATAATGTTATGGAGCTATGTGCTGTTATTGAGGCCTTGAAGTTATTAAAAAGACCTTGTAAAGTGCAATTATATAGTGATAGTGCTTATGTTGTTAATGCATTTTTGCAACATTGGATTGATGGCTGGATTAGAAATAATTGGAAAAATTCTAATAAAGAAGATGTTAAAAATAAAGAACTTTGGCAAGAATTAATTGGCTTAACCAAAGTTCATAATGTTACTTTTCATAAGGTTAAGGGGCATAGCGATAATGAGTTTAATAATCGTTGTGATGAGCTTGCTAGAGGAGCTATTAAGAAGTTGGGGTAATTATTTATTAAGCCCATTATTATTTTTCCTTCCTTTGTTTTTATTTTTTGGCATAACCTTTCTTTTAGCAATTTTCATATTAACTCTAACAGTTTTAGAGGTCTTATCAATGCTTTGCTTAAATTCTTTTTTTACTTTTTCGCCTTTTTCTGTTAAATCTGCTTTTACTTCGCTTGCTTTTTCGTTTAAATCTTCTTTCATTTCCATTGCTTTATTTGTAAGCTCTTCTTTTACTTCTGCTGTTTTTTGCTTTATTTTTTCGCCATGTTCTTTAAGAATAGCTGTTAATTTAGGAAAGGCGTTAACTAATCTTCTATTTAAAATAGATTTACCTCTAAGAAATTCTCTTACTTTCAAAGAAATTTCTTCTGTACTATCTTTTGGATTTTCTTTATCAAATTTCTTTGTAGTAGAACGAACATTTAACACTACTTTTAATGATATTCCAATGTCTATAACAAATACGCTGGCAACAATTATTGCTATTATATTTAATGTAGTAGGATTAACTTTCATTAAATTGTTAAATATAAATGGGTTAACTATGTATATAAGTACTACTCCTAAAATTCCAAAAGGTATAATGGTTTCTAGGCAAATTCTGCCATTAATGTTATATTTTGTATTGCTATAATCCCACCATCTTGCGTGAAAAAGCTTTTCCATAACATAACTTGTTAAATATTCCAAAATAGCACATATAACTATTGCTACGCAAAATAAGGCAACTGGGTGTTCTTTTAATTCAGTTAAGCATAGAGTAATAAGCAATCCGCCTACTCCATAAATAGGACAATATGGTCCAATTAAAAATCCTCTATCTGCAAATCTATGTTTTTCAAATAATTGGAGTGTTACTTCCATAAACCATCCACAAATTGCAATTATTATAAAATATAAAAAATATACTGATATACTATACTCCATTTTAAAAGTTCCTTCCCCTCTTTTAATTTTCTGTCGCGTTAGGTACGTTTGTTTAAGCGACAAGTTATCGCGTTAGGAAACGTCCCCAATGCGACAAATTGTCGCTAAAGTGACAGTTCTTTTATTTTGTCCCTTATTTCAGCTGCCTTTTCAAATTCCATTTGACTTGCATAATTTAGCATTTCATCTGTTAATTTTGCTATAATATCTTTCATATCAGTTTCTTTATCTATATCATATTTCTCTTGTATTTCTTCTACAAAGCTTGCTTTGATTGTATCTCTAATAGATTTTTGAATAGTTTTTGGCGTTATGCCATGTTTTTCATTGTATTCTTCTTGAATTTTTCTTCTACGGTTTGTTTCAGAAATAGCCTTTTCCATGCTTTCTGTTAGTTCATCTGCATACATAATTACTTTTCCTTCTGTATTTCTTGCTGCACGACCTATTGTTTGTATTAAAGAACGCTCAGAACGTAAAAAGCCTTCTTTATCTGCATCAAGTATTGCTACAAGTGAAACCTCTGGAATATCTAAGCCTTCTCTTAGTAGGTTAATTCCTACTAATACATCAAATTCGCCTAAACGTAAGTCTCTAATAATTTCCATTCTTTCTAGTGCTTTAATATCTGAATGCATATATTTTACTTTTATATCAATTCCAGCTAAATAGCTTGTTAAATCCTCTGCCATTTTTTTAGTTAAAGTTGTTACTAGAACCCTTTCTTTCTTTGCTACTCTTTCGTGAATTTGCTCTATTAAGTCATCTATTTGATTTTCAACAGGTTTTACTTCTATTTTTGGATCTAAAAGTCCTGTTGGTCTTATTATTTGTTCTACTACATTTTCTTTGCTGTGCTCTTTTTCGTATTCAGCAGGTGTTGCACTTACAAAAATACATTGGTTAATTCTTTGCTCAAACTCTTCGAATTTAAGAGGTCTATTATCAAATGCAGAAGGAAGGCGAAAACCATATTTTACTAAAGATTCTTTTCTTGCTCTATCTCCATTATACATTGCTCTTACTTGTGGAATTGTTGCATGCGATTCATCTATTAAAAGTAAAAAGTCTTTTGGAAAATAGTCAAATAATGTATATGGGCTACTTCCTGGTTCTCTTCCACTTATATGTCTAGAATAATTTTCTATTCCTTGGCAAAAGCCAGTTTCTCGCATCATTTCAATATCAAAATTAGTTCTTTCTTCTATTCTTTGTGCTTCAATTAATTTGTTATTTTCTTTAAAATATTTAATTCTTTCTGCTAATTCTTCTTGAATAGTAGTTATTGCCCTTTCCATTTTTTCTTTTGTTGTAGCATAATGTGAATTTGGAAATATCATTACATGTTGCCTTAGGCCTGTCACTTTTCCAGTTAATGGGTTAATTTCTGAAATTTTTTCTACTTCATCTCCCCAAAATTCAACTCTTATGGCGGTTTCACTTTCATCTGATGGATATATTTCTACAATGTCTCCTTTTGCTCTAAATGTGCCTCTTTTAAAATCAAGTTCACTTCTTGTATATTGCATATTAATTAATTTTTTTAGCATATTGTTTCTTTCTATTTTCATATTAGGTCTTAATGAAACTGCCATATTTTCATAGTCTATTGGGTCACCTAAGCCGTATATGCAAGAAACAGATGCTACTATAATTACATCTCTTGTTTCGAAAAGGCTCGCTGTTGCAGAGTGGCGAAGCTTGTCTATTTCATCATTAATAGAAGCATCTTTTTCTATGTAAGTATCTGATTGTGGTATATATGCTTCTGGCTGGTAATAGTCGTAATAGCTAACAAAATACTCAACTGCGTTCTCTGGGAAGAACTCCTTGAACTCGCTATAAAGTTGTCCGAGCTAGCGTTTTATTATGTGCTAAAACAAGTGTTGGTTTTTGTACTTTTTGAATAATATTTGCCATAGTGAATGTTTTTCCGCTTCCTGTTACACCAAGCAAAGTTTGAAATTTTTTTCCTTCTTTTACTCCGCTTGCTTAAATATTCTATTGCTTGTGGCTGGTCGCCAGTTGGTCTATAGTCTGAATGAATTTTGAACATTTTATTCCCTTTCTTTTTATATTTGTTTTCTCAATTATTTTATAATTTTCCAATATCCTGCTTTATCTGTTCCTATTCTTTGTAATATTTCTTTTTCTTTTAGAATATTTACATTTCTTTCTATTGTTCTTATGGTAGTTTTTAATTTAGATGCTATTTCTTTTTGAGTTATACTTTGATTTTCTTCTATCAACTCTAAAATTTTTCTCT
>CANQCT010000052.1 GCA_947589835.1 uncultured Clostridia bacterium | reverse complement strand
TAGCCTAAAGATATTAAGTTTGTTTTAGCAGTAGTTTGTGTATCTGACATCATTGCTGTTACTATTCTTGTTATTTCGTCTTCTGTCATTTTTAGTTTAAATGCACTTGCTATTTTTTCTTCATCTACATTAAATGCTGATGCAAAACTGTTTGTTAAATTAGCTGTAAGTTCTCCTACTTTTGTTAGAATGTCTTTTTTCATAACAGTTTCGGTCATTACTTTTGCCATTGTGTTTTCTGTTTGCTCTATTGCAGCACTGCTTGTAAATGCTGAAATAATAGAAGGAAGTATTTGTTTATTAACCACTACTTTTCCTGATTGTGTATTAGGAAATGTATTTTGATTTTCAGTATTAGTTATGTTACCATTATTAGCTTCTGAGTCACTATTTTCTGTGTTTTCGTTTTGTATATTTTCATTTTCTGTATTATTGTTTTGGTTATTACCACTTTCAGTATTTCCTTCTTGTGGTAAAACTAAAGACATATTGTTATATGTGTTTATATATATTTGTAATAAACTTTTTAGTAATCCTGTATATGCTTGCTTGAAGGTTTCTTTTGGAATTACGTATTTTGCTTCAAGTGAGCTTATTATTTTTGATGGTTCAGATTTGCTTAAGTAATTAGAAACAATTTTATCTATATCATCTATTCCAAATTCTCCTTCTATACTGTCAAACATTCCATTTGCTAAAGTGTTTAAGCCATCTGCAAAAGCTTTTTTTGCGGGCTGAGTGTCTGTTGTAATTGAATTAGTTATTTCTGTCATATAATTTTGTGTTTGTTTTTGCAATTCATTTTGATCTATTTTTACATTAAAAGCTTTTTCAAGTTTATTACTATCTATGCTAACTAAATCTTGAAAATCTAAGCCTAGTTCATTATTTTTTTCATCAAATTTTGAACCAGAAAATACATCTACTTCTGTATTTTCAAGTTGCTTTTTTACTATATCTGTTTTTGAAGAGTTATCAATTATATAATCAATTAAATCACTTGTATATAAAACACCTGGATTTAACATCATAGAAGTTGTGCCTTCTTTTGGGCAAACAATACCTACAATTTTTAAGTTTATGGCTTTATTATATAAGTCTTCTAAGTATTTTTCATCTTGCAACATATCTTCATATATATCATATTTTTCGTTGTATTTGTATGCATCTGTTTCCAGTATTAGCTTTAATTTTGTATTCATTAGGTCTTCATAAGAAAGCGTAAGTGGTTCATTATTTATATTTGCAGTTTCTCCATTCATTACTTTTGTTACAATAGTAGATAATTCATCTGTATCGCGTAAGCCTAGTGAATAAACAAGAAAATCTGAAATAGTATTTGGCTGAGATAAAACAATCATCATTTCATCATAATTTTCTGGTAAACGTCCTGCTAAAATATCATAAGAATTTTTAATTGCTTCTTTATCATCAATCATTTGTGAATATGTTGACGTAAATGAAGCCATCATACTAGATGGTGCATTAAATAAATTGCTAGGATTTAATTTTGCAATTTTTCCAGTTACATCTTTTGTATAAATTGCTGGTTCTACACTGTATGAATATTTTATTGATGATATATCATTTTCTATTTCATTGTAATTATTTTCTAAATAGTTTTTAAAATTTCTTAAATCATTAGTGCTTAAACTAGATAACATATTAGAAATATATTGCTTTTCTTCAACTGTTCCTGCATTTTGGCTTTCTTCAGTATCTTCTGAAGTCATCGAAAGAAGCATACTAGTTACATCAGTGGTTTCTTGCATTATAGTAAGTGGATATGATGTTAATGTGTCTTGCTGAATACTATCTACATAGCCTTGAAATCCGTTTGATACAGCTTGAACTAATGCAATTCCAATAATGCCTATTGAGCCTGCAAATGCTACCAATATAGTTCTGCCTTTTTTGGTTAGTAAGTTATTTAAGCTTAGCCTAAAAGCTGTAAAAAAGTTCATAGATGTTCTACCTATTGATGAGGTGTCTTCATTTTCTATGTTTTCATTGTATAAAATTGGGTTTGAATCTTCTGTAATAGTGCCATCTAAAATTTTAATAATTCTACTTGAATATTTTTCAGCAAGTTCTGGATTATGTGTTACCATTATAATTAGTTTATTTTTAGATATTTTTTTAAGTATTTCCATTACTTGTATGCTTGTTTTTGTGTCTAACGCACCGAGTTGGTTCATCTGCTAAAATTATATCTGGATCATTTACTAATGCTCTTGCAATAGCTACTCTTTGCATTTGGCCACCAGATAGCTGATTTGGTTTTTTATTTATTTGGTCTTTTAACCCAACTTCTTCTAATGCTTTAATTGCACGTTTTTTTCTTTCTTTTTTAGAAATTCCACCTATTGTTAGTGCAAGTTCAACATTTGATAGTACAGTTTGGTGTGTTATTAAATTATAACTTTGGAATACGAAGCCTATTTTATAGTTTCTGTATGCATCCCAATCTCTATCTTTAAATTTTTTAGTAGATTTGCCATTAATAATAAGGTCGCCTGATGTGTATCTATCTAACCCACCTATAATATTTAATAAAGTAGTTTTTCCACAGCCACTTTGACCTAAAATAGAAACAAATTCTGACTCTCTAAATTTTAAATTTATTCCCTTTAGTGCTTCTACTTTTTCATCTCCTGTTATATATGTTTTTTTAATGTTTTTAAGTTCTAGCATCTAAAAAACTCCTTTTACGTTTCAAATATTAATCGCTAATTATTATATATATGTGCTTTAGCAAAGTCAATATAAGTTTGCTAGATTTCACATTATATTCACATTTATACTTTTAATACACCACCTATTGTTTTATTTAATTTTGCATGTTTGTGTCCTGCTAAAATTGAAGCACCACCTGCAATTACAACAATATCTCCATCATTAATGTAATTTCTTTCTTTAGCAAGTTTTATTCCATCATCTATCATATTATCTATATTTTCCTGTTGATTTACTAAAATTGTGTAAGTATTCCATACTAATGATAATTGTTTTTCTATTTCTTTGTTAGCTGTAATTACATAAATTGGACATTCTGGCATAAAGCCTGCTATCATTTTTGCAGTTCTACCTGTATCTGTATAGCAGAATATTGCCTTTGCATCTAAGTCCATTGCTGTTAAACAAGTTGAATAATTTAAGTTGTATTCGTAGTCTGGGTTTTCAGAGTTGTGCTCTTTTGTTTTAAATCTTTTCCAATATTTTATAGAGCCTTCTATTGCCTTACTAATTCTTACCATTGTTTCTACGCATTCTACTGGGTATTCTCCCATTGCAGATTCTCCTGAAAGCATTATACAGCTTGCCATATCATATACAGCATTTGCAACATCACTTACTTCTGCTCTTGTTGGTCTTGGGTTATGTATCATAGATTCTAACATTTGTGTTGCTATTACAACTGGCTTTCCTGCTTTATTACATTTAGTTATAAATTGTTTTTGGTATATTGGAACTTCTTCCATAGGAATTTCTACGCCTAAGTCTCCTCTTGCTACCATTATTCCATCAGATACTTCTAAAATACTGTCAAAGTTATCTATTCCTTGCCTATTTTCAATTTTAGATATTATTTTTATATGCTCTCCGCCGTTTTTTTCTAGTACTTTTCTAATGTTTAATACATCTTCTTTACTACGTACAAAAGATGCTGCAATATAGTCAAAACCTGCTTTGATGCCAAATATAATATCTTCTATATCTTTTTCGGTTGGACTTGGTAAATTAATTGCCATTCCTGGTATATTAATACTTTTTGTATTGGTTAAATGCCCACCATCAATAACCTTACATACAATATCTGTTCCTTTTATTTCTATTACTTCTATTTTAATAATACCGTCATTAATTAAAATATTAGTTCCAATGCTTACTTCGTTATATAAATTTTTGTATGTAATTGATACTTTATCTTTATTTCCTAAAATATCTTCATTTACTAAAGTAAAAATGTCTCCTGTGTGTAGCTCGATTTCTCCGTTTTCAAATTTTCCTATTCTAATTTCAGGACCTTTTGTATCTAGTAATAATGCAACAGATTTTCCAACTGCTTCTCTTGCTCTTTTTAAAGTTTCAATTCTTCCCTCTTGATCTTGATAATTTCCATGTGAAAAGTTTATTCTAGCAACATCCATTCCTGCTAAAATTAATCTTTCTAAAACTTTTTGGTCATCTACTGCTGGACCTAATGTACAAATTATTTTTGTTTTTTTCATTTAAAAATTCATCCTTTCTTTGCTTTGGAAGGCACGCATAGTAATTTTTTAGTTAAGCTACTACTTGCGTTTTTCCAATTATATTATTTAAGGGCGGAAACTACCGCCCCTACTTATTTATTTTGTAATCCATTTTACTAGGTTCAAATTTTCAGAGTCAAGTATCATTTCGTGTTTTGGCATTACTCTAAAAGTATAGCCATAATTTCCACCATTTACTAATTTTACTTTTGCTTTATAAGTGTATGTTCTACTTTCCTCTTCAGCACCTTCTAATTCCATTGGTATAATAGTAATATCATCTACAACACCATTTTCATCTATTTTTCCATAATATACTTGTGCTTCAATGTTCTTTTCTTCAATGTTTGAAAGTTTTACTTTGCATCTTACTTCTATATTATTTCCTGCATCTATTGTAATATTATCTAAATTACTTGCCTCTTGCGAAATTTCTATTTTGTTCCAGTTATTATATAAATTTTCTTTCCAGTTATTAAACTCTCCAACTTTTTCTAAATCAGTATAATAGCTATTGTATAAATTACATAGTGGAATATATAACTTATCTACATAGTCTGTAAGCATTCTAGATGTGCTAAATCTTCCACCAGTTGAAATAATAGATTCTTTCATATATTCAAGCCATTTTTCTGAGTAGCCTTTTTCACATTTATCATAATACATTGGAATAATTTTATTTTCTAAGGTATTATATATGCTTTGACTATCAGCAATGTCCTGAGTTTCATAATCAGAATATTCAGCATTAGTTCCTATTGTCCAACCATTTTTGCTATTGTAGCCTTCTGCCCACCAGCCATCTAAAACACTAAAGTTAATAACACCATTAACAGATGCCTTTTGTCCACTGGTACCAGAAGCTTCCATTGGTCTTCTTGGATTGTTTAGCCAAATATCTACACCACTAATTAAATATTTTGACATTGCAATATTATAATTTTCAAGTAAGAACACTTTTCCTTTAAATTGTGGCTTCATTGATATTTCATGAATATATTTTATTAAATCTTGGCCTTCTTTATCTGCTGGATGTGCTTTTCCTGCAAATATAATTTGAACTTTGCGATTTTGATTATTTAATATTTGTGTAATTCTTTCTAAATCTTTAAATATTAATGTTGCTCTTTTGTAAGTTGCAAATCTTCTAGAAAAGCCTATTGTTAGTGCATTAGGATCTAATTTAGATACCATTTGCATAATTTCATTGTATGGATAACCGCTTCTTCTTAGTCTTTCTATTATGTTTTTGCCAACAACGGCTAACATTTTTTCTTTGCGCTCTTGATGTGCTTTCCATAATTCTTCATTTGGAATATCAGCAACTTTTTTCCATACTTCATTATCATAAATTCTATCTTGCCAATATGGTATTAAATATTTATTATATAATTTTTTTAATCCTGGAGCAACCCATGTGCATGTATGAATTCCATTTGTTACATAAGTAATAGGTGATTCATTTGCTGCAATTTCCGGCCATACTTCTCCAAATAACTCTCTTGAAACTGCTCCATGAAGACGGCTTACTCCATTTTTCTTGCCAGCTACTTTTAAAGCTAAAATTCCCATATTAAAGCCACTATCTAATGTTGCATTAGGTTTCATTCCCATTGCAAAAAATTCTTGCTTTGAAATGCCTAGTTTATCCCAAAAGTCTTTAAAATATTTTTCTACTAAACTAAGTGGGAAAATATCATTTCCTGCTGGAACTGGTGTATGTGTAGTAAATACAGTTTTAGAAGAAACTATATCTCTTGCTAATTGATATGAAATTTTCTTTTCTTTCATTAAGCTATAAATTAATTCTAGAATTAAGAAAGATGAATGTCCTTCGTTCATATGGTAAACTGTTGGATTTAAGCCTAAAGCTTTTAAAAGAGCTACACCACCTTGACCAAGTGCAATTTCTTGCCTTATTCTCATTTCTTGGTCTCCACCATAAAGTGTTTTTGTAATATCACGATATTCTGGTAAGTTTTCTTCTACATCAGAATCTAATAAATACAATTCAACTCTACCTACGTTAATTTTCCATGCTTTTAAATATAGCTTTTTCTTAGGAAATTGAATTGCTACCATAATATCTTTATTTTCTTCATCTTTTACTTTCTTTAGTGGAAGATTTGCTATATCTATATCATAATATTCGGTTTGTTGTATACCGTTACCATTAATTTTTTGACTAAAATAGCCATCTTTGTATAATAAGCCTACTGCAACTAAAGGAATTCCTAAGTCACTTGCAGATTTTAAGTGGTCACCTGATAGAATTCCAAGTCCACCAGAATATATAGGCAAAGTTTGATCTAAGCCATATTCTGCTGAAAAATATGCAATTAAATCTGTACGATTATCTGGATATTTTTTTGAAAACCACGTATTTTTACTTTTCATATAATCTTCATAGTTTTCTACAACTTTATCATAAGCCCTTAAAAAATCCATATCTTGTGCGACTTCTTCTAGCTTTTCTTGTGTAACTAATTTTAAAAACTTAATTGGGTTTTTATCTATTCTTTCCCATAAATCTATATCTATTTTTTTAAATAATCTTAAAAATTCTGTGTTCCATGACCACCATAAATTATAGCTAATTTCTGATAGCTTTTCTATTCTTTTTGGCAATTGTGGATTTACTGTAATATGGTTAAAAACATACATAGTATTTTCCTCCTTAGTAATTTTATTATAATCTTTTGCTTTACTAGCTTTATTATCTATTAACTTACGCAATTTGTCAATTGATTTTTGAATTATAATTAATTTATTTGTTACTGAATTATATTAAAGCTTAAATAGTACTATTTTTCGCAGTTTTGAAAGGTCCCGTTCTGAACCTGCTTCTTTGAAATTACAACTGCAACGGGCATTTGAAAAACAAGAAAACTAGTACTATTTAAGCAGGTTAATTATAAAATTATTAACTAGTGACATTTATTTATATTGTTTATTTAATTTCTAAAAATTCTATTTCCTTTTTAGTATATTCTTCTGGTTTTAAGCCTACCTTCCCACGCATTTTATCAAGTAATAATACAACTGCAATTGTAACTACACATCCTATTACAAGTATTGTGTTAGAAGAATTAGTAATTCTTAATAAAAATGATGCTAAAAGTGATATTCCTGCTCTCATTATACTTTCAAAAAAGTTATACGATGAGGAAATTTTATTTCTTAAAGAAGATGTTGTAAAGTTATTTAAATATCTTCTAATTAATGTATAAAAAGGTCCTTTTGATATAAATTGTATTAAAAACATTGCTAAAACAAGTGTTAAAGTTATTTTAAAAGGTAAATTACCCATTACAAAAAATCCTGTTAGAATACAAGAAATTGTTGCTGGAACAGTTAAAAATGTAAGTGTTTTATTTCTATACTTATTATGAATTTTATTTTGATTTTTAGCTGTAACTCCAGATATTATTCCAAGTACGGCAAATATAATTCCTATATATTCTTCTGATACTCCTATTTCTTTTAATAATCCTGTTCTTAAACTAATTAATGTAGATAAGAAGCCCCAGAAAATGCCTCCTAATATTATTAAATATCTTAGTCTATTAGATTGTAACATATATTTAAATGAATGCCTTAAATCTTTTATATATGTTGAAAATTTAATATTTTCCTTTGTAGCATCTGCTTTTTTTATATCATTGAATTTTAATGCTAGTATTGCAGAAATTATGCAAAATATAAAACATAATATAAATGGTATGTATCCGTTAATTACAAATAAAAATCCTGAAGCAAGTGTAGTAACTGCATCTATATAATAGTACCATGAAGTTCCCTTTCCATCTATTTTAGAAAAGCTTTGCCCTCTTTTTTCGTTTTTTGGCAAACTATCATATAATAGGTTAGTTTCTGTTACTCCTTTTAAGTCAAAGGCAATTGCTGATAAAAATTGTCCTATTATAATATATGTAAAGTTTTGAGCAATTATATAACTTAATATAGAAAGTGCATTTACTAAGTTTGCTAAAATTATACTGCTTCTTTTTCCTAATTTTGCAATTAATGCTGTAAGAGGCATTAAAAGAACAAATTTGAAAATTGGATATAAAGCTTCACCTAGTAAAACATCAGCAGCACTAATGTTTTTTACTTGTGTGAAGAAAAGAAAACTTATTGAATAATAGAATAATAAGTCCCATGATAACATTTTATAAATGGGATATAGCTGTATGTTTTTTTCTTCTTTTGTATTTTCCAATTTAAATCACCTAAAATTAATTATTATTTTATGACTAGTTAATGGTTTTATAGTAACCCGCTTAATAATGATTATATAGTTAACCCGCTTAAATAGTACTAGTTTTCTTGTTTTTCAAATTGCCCGTTGCTAGGCAAGCTAGTTCTAAAGAGGAAAGTCAGAACGTGACCTCTCAAAACTGCGAAAAATAGTACTATTTAAGCTTTAAAGTAATTACAACTATTAACTAGTAACTTAGTTCTTCAAAAATTATACAAATAACTTACTTAATATGTCAAGAAATATTAATAAAATTTTAATAGATTTTATTTTAAAAAAAAGGTATAATAGATTTAAGAAAAGTACTGAAAGGAAGAAAATGTATGAAGTTAATTAAAAAAATTTTATTAATACTTTTAGTTATTATAATAATTATAGTAGGTTTTGTGCTTTATAAAGGTTATAATTTGTATAAAGATGCTTTGGCAACTATGAGTTTAGAAGAAAAAATTGAAAAAATAAAATTAGATGATGATTATGTAAAAATAGATGACCTACCAAAAGATTATAAAAATGCTGTTATTTCAGTAGAAGATAGGCGTTTTTACAAGCATGGTCCTATTGATATAATTGCTATTGCACGAGCTGTTTTAACTAATATAGTACATGTTGATTTTTTAGAAGGTGGCAGTACTATTACACAGCAAGTTGCTAAAAACTTATATTTTATTGCTACTGATAGTAATGCTGCATATAGGAAAATTGCAGAAGTATTTATGGCCTACGATTTAGAAAAATCTTATGAAAAAGATGATATTTTAGAATTCTATGTTAATACCATTTATTTTGGTGATGGATATTATGGGATTAAAGAAGCTTGTGAAGGATATTTAAATAAAAGTCCTAGTGATATGACATTATATGAAGCTACAATGATGGCAGGAATTCCAAATGCTCCTAGTGTTTATGCCCCTACTGCTAATTTTGATCTTACTTTAAATAGACAACAAAAAGTTATTTCAACAATGGTAGAAAATGGATATATATCACAAGAGCAAGCAAATGAACTTATATCTCAGCAAAATTCACCTTCTAAAAACTAAAAAAGTTAACTTTGTTGCTACTTATGTAAATGGTAAAATTATTGGCCTTTTCAACTTTGGAAAAATCTTCGATTTTTCCTATAAAATAAGAACCCTACCCACCAGCACAATCAAAGATTGTGGGTGGGTACCCAGGAACCTTGTTGTTTCACAATAAAACAATTCCCTAGACACAATTTGTATCTTAGGGAATTGTTTTTTGGAGTTTAGGCAGTAATTACGGTATCGACCGCCCACAGTGGAATGGCTCTTTCCTCTTTGGTAATAACTACCTTCCGGTGTCCGAAAGAGGAATACCTTTTGTACTGCTCAGCAGAGATTTTGCCCTGGGATTTTGCCTCATCCAAAGAAAGTTCTTTTCCAACGTAATACCAGCCGGTTTCGTTTCTCTTCTCACTTCTGAGTTCTACGCCGTTAATGGTTATTACGTTGCAATCGAAAAATTCTGCCCCGCTGCACCCCTCCGGAATTTGGTTGTTGTGAATGCCGTAAGCTTCTACTTCTTTTTCGTAAAAGTACGAATCACTTTTACTCTCATACCGAAGCTTCATGTAGTGTTTTAACATGTGTTTTTTTCAACTCCTTTTTAGCTAGTAATGCTAGCTAGTATTATTGCAAAATAGATTGCACTTTTAGTATAACATATTTTACATAATATTGCAAATAGATTTTATTTCAGCAAATTTGTAATAAATATTTTTAAATTTCTTCAAAACGATATTTTTGAGTAGCATCTGGATATTTTTCATGGTCTACTTCTGATAAAAACATTTCTAATGGTCTGGCATAAATCCCATCTTTATGGTCTGTTTTTCCATTGTTATCCATACAACGATAAATAACTAATTTTTCTCCAGTTTCACTATGTTCTGCTACTGTAATTACAAATGATTTTGCTCCTTTAAAATGTTTCCACATTGTAAAAGGTCTTACTATTCTTTCTTTCATATATTTTTCTCCTTAAGTTCACTATATAAAATATATTGCATTATAATCATAAAATTAAAAAAAATCAACCTTTTACAGTCGATTTAATCATTTTCGCCAAAGTGCGGCGGTTATACTTTTTGGTGCCTCGAAGTGGAATCGAACCACTGACACAGGGATTTTCAGTTTCTCAGTTTACTTGATATTTAGAATTATATAATGTTAATTAAGATTACCTAAACTACTTATATTT
>CANQCT010000051.1 GCA_947589835.1 uncultured Clostridia bacterium | reverse complement strand
AAAGTTGTAAATATGCCACAAGTTCAACAAGTAAAAATGGTTATTTCACAACCAACTACTTTTGAACAAGCTGCTAATATATGTGATTTATTAAAACAAAAGAAATCTATTGTTGTTAATTTAGAGTATGTTAATAAAGATGTTGCAAGAAGAATTATAGATGTTGTGTCAGGTGCAGTACATGCATTAGATGGACACATGCAAAAAATTTCTAATTCTATAGTATTAATTGCACCTTTTAATTATGATATTGAAAATGAAATGGCAAGAGATGAAATAAAAAATAAACTATCTGTTTCATGGTTAAGAAATGGTGGAAACAATTAACCATAAAGCATTATTAATCAAACCAAAATAGGAGGAAAGAATATGCTTACCCCTTTAGATATTGAAAATAAAAAATTTTCTAAGCAAATAATGAATGGATATAGTGTTGATGAAGTAGATGATTTTCTTGATGAACTAACTAAGGACTACGAAAAATTATACAAAGAAGTAGCAGATTCTAAAAACAAACTAGAAGATATGCAAGAAAGCATTTCAAAATATAAAAACATTGAATTAACTCTTCAAAATACTTTAGTTATGGCACAAAATGCGGCAGACGAAGTTAGAGATGTAGCCAAACAACAAGCAGAACAAATTATTAGCGAAGCCCAAGTAGAAGCTAAAAAGCAAATTGCAGATTTAGAACAAGAAATGCTATTAAAAAGAAAAGAGTCAGAAGAACTTCAAAAACAATTTGATGTATATAAAGCTAAAATGGAATCACTTTTAATATCTCAGTTAGAATTATTAAAAGATGTTAATAAGGAATAAGCAGGCTTTTGCCAATTTTGTAAATTTATAAATATGCAAGTAATATTTAAAATTACATATAAACCATAAAACAAAAATATAAGTTCAATTTTATATTTTTGTTTTTTTGTTTATACTATTTACTTTTAAAATAAGTTAGTATATAATACAATATAAATTACGATTAATTATAAATTTTAGAGTAGCCACAGCGGTATTATATATGTTTTTTCGTGCTTTAGCCATAGAAAAAACATATATAATACGTTGGGCGACGTGGCGGATAATTTTAAAGCAATAAAAATAACTAAATATTACAAAATGGTCAATATTGTTACAATTACATTAAAAAAATATTACATTTATGTAAAATCTATTGACATATTAGCAGAAAATTATAAAATAATGTATATCATATAGAGGTGCTATGAGAGTAATTAGTGGAACTGCAAGAGGAACAAAATTAAATTCAATTGACAATATTTCTACAAGGCCAACATTAGATAGAGTTAAAGAATCTTTATTTAATATATTAATGCCTAAAATTCAAAATGCAACCATATTAGACTTATTTTCAGGAAGTGGAGCTATTGCAATAGAATTTTTAAGCAGAGGTGCAAAACAAGCCTTCCTTTGCGAAAAAAATCATCTTGCTACAAAAATGATATACAATAATTTAGAAAAAACAAGATTAGTTTCTAATGCTACTGTAATTGAAAAAGACTATAAATTAGCATTAAAAGAAATGCAAAGTCAAAATATTCAATTTGATATAATATATATAGACCCACCATATGCATTAGATATTGCAGTTGATTCTGTTAAAAGAATTTTATTACTTAATTTACTAAAAGAAAAAGGGTGCCTAATTATAGAAACCGATGATGAGAAACGAGAATTACTCGAATTAGAAAAATTAAACATAAATATTTATGATATAAGAAAGTACGGAAGAGTAAGTCTTATATTCTTAGCGAAAAAAAGCAACTAAAAATAGTGCTTTTGTGGTTGAAAGGGGTAAAACAATGGAAATATTCACTTTATTAGAAACATTAGAAGATATGCTAGAAAAAAGCAGAACTGTTCCTTTTTCTAGTAAATGCGTTGTTGATAAAGACGAAATATTAGATATTATTAAAGAAATTAGATTAAAACTACCAGAAGAACTTAAACAAGCAAAATGGGTTAAAGAAGAAAGACAAAGAATTTTAGTAGAAGCCCAAAATGAAGCAGATGAAATCATCAAAGAAGCAGAAAATAGAATTATTTCTATGATAGATGAGCATGAAATTACAAGAAAAGCTTATGAAA
Organism: uncultured Clostridia bacterium; assembly: GCA_947589835.1. Taxonomy (GTDB): domain Bacteria; phylum Bacillota; class Clostridia; order TANB77; family CAG-508; genus CAG-273. The sequence goes on along the minus strand of CANQCT010000051.1, from coordinate 8,717 downwards.
AGAAAGTAGAAATAATAGAAACCGCAAATGAAATGTCTCGCGAAATATCAAAAGGAACCAAAGACTATGCAGATGGTGTTTTGTCAGGTATAGAATCTGCTTTACAAGATGCTCTTAAAATAATTCAAGAAAATAGACAAGAGTTAAAATAGCAATTTCGAAAAGTCAGTGGTCGCACTGATTTTTTGTCGCTTTGGGGACGTTTCTTAAAGCGACAAAGTGTCGCGTGAAGAAACGTCCTATACCGCGACAAATTGAGGAGGAAATTAAAATTGGCAAGAAGAGCAAAAAGAAGGAAAAATAAAATAGATGTTAATGTAGCAGTAGTTGTATTAGTACTACTTAGCATTTTACTAATGCTTTTAATATATGGAAAATCAGGAAATATTGGCGAAGTTTTAAGCCCAGCCTTAGGCGGAATTATGGGCTTTATTAAATATATTATTCCAATTGGAATGCTACTTATAGCAATATATATGACAAGAAATGATAAAGAATATATTGTAGGCAAACTAGTACAATATGGAATGTTTTTAGTTTGCATTGGAGCTATTCTTAGCATTTTTCAAATAGGCTCAGGTGCAGGAAAAAACATATCTATTAATCAAGAATTTAGCGAAATTTTAGACCAATCATATAATTTAGGCCAAAAAGATATTGGAGGAGGAGTAATAGGAGCAGTTATTGCAGTACCTTTAATTAAGGCCTTAGGTGAAACAGGAGCCGCAATACTAGCACTTGGAGTTTCTATTATTCTACTTGTATTTATTTTTGGAATTAGACCAGCAGAAATGATAAGCAACTTAATAGATGAATTACAAGCAAGCAAAGAAGAAGCCTTAGAAGAAAGAAAACAAAAATATCAAAAAGATGAAACAATACTAGAAGAAAGAAGAGAATCTAAAAAAGAAAAACGTTTAAGAGAAAAGCAAGAAGCAGAAAAATTAGCATCACAGTTTGCAAATCAATTAACCATCGACTTAGATGAAGAAGATAATAGCCCAAAATATAACCATGATGATGATGAGCTAGATATTCCTTTCTTTGGAAAGAAAAAGCAAGCAAAAAAATTGCAAACAATTGAAGATATAGGCACAAATGAACCTAAACTTAATGAAGAACATACTTCATCTCCAGATGTAATTGATGCAAATTTATTTAAACAAGTAGAAGAACAAAAAGAAGATAAAGTAAAAGAAGTACTTCAATTAGAACACACAGTAGCAATAGAAGAAGAACATTATGAATTCCCACCAGTTCAGCTTTTAAGCGAGCCAGAAAAAGTAGCAGGTAAAAATAGTAAAAAATCAGTAGCAGATACTGCAACCAAACTTCAAAAAACATTGTATAGCTTTGGTGTATCTGCAAAAGTAGAAAATGTTTCAGTAGGACCTGCTATTACAAGATATGAACTAAAACCAGCAGAAGGAGTTAGAGTTAGTAAAATTGCAAACTTAGCAGATGACATAGCACTTAACCTAGCAGCAGAAAGTATTCGTATAGAAGCTCCAATTCCAGGCAAACAAGCAGTAGGAATAGAAATACCAAACAAAGAAAATGAAATAGTACATTTTAGAGAAATAATAGAATCAGATAGTTTTCAAGACCATAAATCTAAATTAGCATTTGGTTTAGGCAAAGATGTTGCAGGAGACCCAGTTATAGCAGATATTGCAAAAATGCCACACGTATTAATTGCAGGTGCTACAGGCTCTGGAAAAAGTGTATGTATTAATACATTAATTTCTAGCATTATATACAAAGCAAAACCAAGTGAAGTAAAACTATTAATGGTAGACCCAAAAGTTGTAGAACTTTCAGTTTATAACGGAATACCACACTTATTAATTCCAGTTGTTACAGACCCTAAAAAAGCAGCAGGAGCACTTGCTTGGGCAGTACAAGAAATGGAAAACCGTTATCAGCTTTTTGCAAGCAAAGGTGTTAGAGACTTAAAAGGCTACAACGAAGAAGCAAAAAAAGAAGAAATTGGAACACTACCTCAAATTGTTATAATTATAGATGAGCTTGCAGACTTAATGATGGTAGCCTCAAAAGATGTAGAAGATTCTATTTGCCGTTTAGCACAAAAAGCAAGAGCAGCAGGAATGCATTTAGTTATAGCTACACAAAGACCATCTGTTGATGTTATTACAGGTATTATTAAAGCAAATATCCCTTCTAGAATTTCATTTGCTGTTTCATCACAAATAGATTCTAGAACAATATTAGATATGGTTGGAGCAGAAAAGTTACTTGGAAAAGGTGATATGCTATTCTATCCATCTGGAGCTCCAAAGCCTACTAGAATACAAGGTGCATTTATTTCAGATAAAGAAGTTGAAAAAATAGTAGATTTCATTAAACCAGAAGGAGAAATTAAATACAACGAAGATATTCTTGAACAAATTGAAAATGCAAACAAAACAGAAAAAGACCTAGAAGCTGAAAGCGCAGAAGATGATGGAACAGATCCACTACTAATGGAGGCAATAGATACAGTAGTAGAAACAAAACAAGCCTCAACATCTTTTATACAAAGAAGGTTTAAAGTAGGTTATGCAAGAGCTGGCAGAATTATAGATCAAATGGAAGAAAGAGGAGTAATATCAGGCTATCAAGGAAGTAAGCCAAGAGAAGTTTTAATGACAAAAGAAAAATGGCAAGAGCTAAAAATGTCACAATCAACACCAGAAGAATAACTATTAAAATAATATAAACATGTTAGCCTAAAACATAGTAATAAACAATAACTAAATAATAATAATTATAAATAGTTAGTAAAACAAAAGAAAAGGTGAAGAATGGAAAAAAAGGAAAATAAAATAAAAAAAATTCATTTAAAAGATTATACAAATAAGTTAGAAAAGGTTTTAGAAAAAAAAGCCTTTTCTTTGCAAACCAAAAATCTCCTTTTAAGTATGTTTTATAAAATTGAAAATGCCTATAACGATTATGAAAAAACAAAAGTAGAAGTTTATGACAAAGGGCAATTTTTAGATTATTTAACTAATATAATTGAAAATCAATGTAATGAAATAGAAATTGTAAAATTTGAAGAAAAAGGAAAATTAGATAAATACACTGTAAATAAACAAACAGGAAAAATAACCACATTAGGAAATGAATTTTATATATTAAATGCAATTATAGAATTAAGCCAAAAAACCTTGTGTATTCCAACCGAAGAAGAAATGCTAAAATCATCAATTAGCTATTTTTTAAATACAGGACTTAGAATGCACGAGGCAGAAGTAATTAGAGACTTTAATGGATGGTCATGGGACATAGTACAAAAAGAAATTTCAAACATAGAATTAAACTTAGTATTTCAAACATTTATATACTTACTAGGATATAACACTATTTTAGAATGGGTAAAAAATGAAAGCCCACTTATAGATTACTTAATATTAAACTATGAAAAATTAAAGCAAGAATTCGGCGAAGAAAACGCAAAAGAATTAATTGAATTTTTGTGTAAATTTTCAATAGAAATGTACGTAGAACAAAACAAAGAACAAAAAAATATGTGGGAAAATTACAAAAAAGAAAATAACTTAGAACTAGAAAAATTAAATAACAAAACTGCATACTTAGAAGAAATTACCAAACAAAAGAAAAAATACACAAAACAAATAGAAAAAATAGATAGAACACTTAATAACAAAGAAGAATTAAAAAAAGAATACGAATCTAGGAATGATAAATTGCCAAATAAGGATAAAATTTTTAGCATAAGGCATTTAATAAATAAATTAGAAATAGAAAGACAAGAATATGTAGATAAAATTAAAGAATGCAATACTTTAATTGAGCCAAAAGGATATGTAGTACGTGAAGAAGAAGTAAGAAAAAAAGTAGAATTTTTAAACAAATTAAACTTAGATAAAAAAAATACAAGAAAAGATTTATTAGAACTATGCATACTATTTTTATCTTGCCTTCAAATTAAAATTGCAAAAGAGCAAAACAAACAAGAACTTATTTCGTATTTTTACATCATCAGATATTATAGATTTTTAATATTTGAAAAAGAAGGAACATTATTAAAAGATGTAGAAAAACTTGAGGTGAATTTTGAAAAAGCAATTAGCTTATTAATTGAAAAAGCACAAAAGCTAAATATTATTGAAAACATTACCTTAGATGAAGATATAAATTACCAAATAATACACAAACTATTTGATACCAAAATGATAGACCTAAATAATATAGTAATAGAAACAAAGGTCGAAGAAAACAGGCTATTTGCAACATATTATGATATAAATGTAATAGAAAACACGTATGAAATATATAGCAATAAAACTGTTAAACTAAAGAAAAAAGTGAAGCTATTTATATAATATTTTTGAAAGGATGATTTAATATATGAAAATTACTTTTTTAGGCGCAACAAAAATGGTAACAGGTTCTAACTTCTTAGTAGAAGGAGCCGGAAAAAAGTTTTTAGTAGACTGTGGTATGTATCAAGGCAGCAACAATGAAGAAATGAAAAACCACGAACCATTTGACTTTAATGTAAACGAAATAGATTTTGTATTACTAACACATGCTCATATAGACCACTCAGGAAGAATTCCAAAACTATATGTAGATGGCTACAGAGGACCAGTTATATCAACAAAAGCCACTGCAGACTTATGCTCAATAATGCTTCCAGATAGTGGACATATACAAGAACAAGAAATTACTTGGAGAAATAAAAAAAGAATAAGAGAAGGAAAAAATCCATTGTTACCACTATACACTGCACAAGATGCAATAAATACAATGGAAATATTTAAGCCAGTAGACTATGATGAAATTGTTGAAATAGACCCTAATATTCACGTTAGATTTAATGATGCAGGTCATATGCTTGGCTCTGCAATAATTGAAATTTGGGTTACAGAAGATGGCAAGCAAACCAAAGCAGTATTTACAGGAGACTTAGGAAATAACGATATTCCTTTGCTTTCTTCTCCTACAATGATAGATAATGCAGACTATTTAGTTATGGAATCTACTTATGGTTCAAGGTTGCATTTAAGAAATGATGACAAAGCAACCCTATTTTTAAACATAGTTTCAGAAACCCTAAACAAAGGTGGAACAGTAGTAATTCCATCATTTGCAGTAGGTAGAACGCAGGAGATTTTATATGAATTAAATGGATTAAAAGAAAAACGTGATGACGAAGAATTTAAGAAAAAATACCAAACTTTAATGAGCGCGCCAGTATATGTAGATAGCCCACTTGCAATTTCAGCAACTGAAATATTTAGAAAAAATGCAAATCTTTTTGATGAAGAAACTCAAAAACTAATTCAAAGTGGTGATAATCCATTAGAGTTTCCTGGCTTACAATTTACAAGAACAGCCGATGAATCAAAAGAACTAAACGAAAAAAAGGAAGCCTCAATTATTATTTCTGCTAGTGGAATGTGCGAAGTTGGTAGAATTAAGCACCACTTAAAACATCACTTGTGGGAGCCAAACAGCACAATTTTATTTGTTGGCTATCAAGCACCAGGAACATTAGGAAGAAGACTAGTAGAAGGCGAAAAAAAGGTAAAAATATTTGGGGAAGAAATTGCTGTAAATGCAAGAATTGAATACATAGAAGGCTACTCTGGACATGCAGACCAAGAATGGCTACTTAACTTTATTTATTCATTTATTACAAAACCAAAACACATCTTTTTAGTACATGGAGAGCCAGAAAGTCAAGAACTATTAAAAGGCAAAATATTAGAAACAGTAGGAATACCTGTTACAATTCCAGACTATGGCCAAACTTACACATTGAACGAACAATTAACTATGGAACAAACCGTAAAACGTGTTATAACTGACATTATAGAAAGAAAAGATGTACTAGATAAAATTAGAACTTTAAAAAGCGAGTTAGACGATATGGAAAACATTGTAAAAGAAGATTATCTAAATAATCAAGCAAATGACAATAGCATTCATCTTTTAAAACTAAGACTAAATGAAATAGAAGAGCAAATTGTTAAAATTGTAGAAAAAAATTAAAGAGCAAAAAGTTAATTACATCAATAGTGCAAAATAATAAGTACAAAATAATAAATGCAAAACATCAATGTTGCAAACATCAATAGTGCAAAACAGTTACGCCCAATATTTTAAATAGCAAAATACTAAAAAAAGAGGTAAAACCAATGAAAAACAAATATTATAATGATGCCATTATTGGTGGAAAAAATATAACGGCAAGTTATACAAAAAAAGGAGAATTACTTAGAGTAATGTATCCTAATCCAGACTTTAGAAGTTTCATACAAGAATTCTTAACTGGAGTAAAAATAAATGACTCTGGAATAATATATTTACACGAAGATATAAACAATCAATATAATCAATACTATACAGAAAGCACAAACATATTAAATACAGAAATTACTAACACATATTTTAATTTACATATAAAACAAACAGATTTTGCAATGCTAAAAGAAGATTTACTAGTAAAAAAATACCAATTTGAAAATAAAAACACTATAGACTTAAATGTAAACTTTTTAATTCACTCTACCTTGTTATCAAATTCAAATAATATGGTAGGCTCAGAAATAAAAAATAATACGCTAATTCAATACTGCCACGATTATACAATGTACACATTTTCTAAAGATAATTTGCTAAGTTATCAATTAAATGATACTAAAGAGAATATTTCAAGTGGAGAAATTAAAGACAAAGATTACATTGGAATGTCGGCAGATTCTAGCATTAGCTATAATGTAGGACTTTTAAAACCTGGCGAAAAGAAAGAATTAGTAGTATATTTGTACTTTACACAAAATTCTTATACACAGAATTCAGAAAAGCAAACAGAAGAAGAATTAAAAAAGCAAATAGACCAAATTAAAAAATTAGACATTAAAAAAGAAGAAGAAGCGGTAGAAAAATACTGGAAAAAGTATGTAAAAGACCATACAACCATTACACTTTTGCCAGAAACAAGTAGCTATAACAAAAAAGTAAATCAAATATACAAAAGAAGTATATTACTATTTCCACTTCTTATAAATCAAGAAACAGGAGGCATATCTGCTGCAGTAGAAGTAGATGAGCAAATGAACTGCTGTGGAAGATACAGCTACTGTTGGCCACGAGATGCAGTATTTGTAACAAGAGCATTGGATAGCTTAAATATGAAAAAAGAAACAGAAAAATTCTACAAAATATTTTGCAAAGAAACACAAAGTAAAAACGGAATGTGGGAGCAAAGATTTTACACAGATGGAAGGCTAGCACCATGCTGGGGCTACCAAATAGATGAAACAGCAGGAGTAATTTATGGCGTATATGAACATTATAAAGCAGTAAAAGAAATAAAATTCTTAAAAGATACATATAAAATGTGTGAAAACGCAGCAAAATTTTTATGCATTTATATGGATAACATTCTAGGTAAAAAAGATGAATCAGATATTGTAAAAATGGAAATAGAACAAACCTATCACACAGAAGAAAGAACTAAACTTCCTAAAAGCTATGACTTATGGGAAATGCACGAAGGAGTTCATTTATATTCGCTTTCAGCAATTTATTCTGCATTTCAAGCAATAAAAGAAATGCAAACTATTCTAAAACCAGAATACGAAGTAAAAAATAGGCTAAAAGTAGAAGCAATGAATAAGCTAGAAGCAAAACTAAATGAATACCAAGAAGAAATAAAAAAATATATTTTAAATAATCTGTATGATGAAAACACAAAAACATTTTCAAGAAACTTAAATGATAATCAAACAGATATAAGCATACTAGGAATAGTAGAACCATTTTCTATATTCTCACCAAAAGAAAAGAAGGTACAAAACACAGTAGAAAAAATAAACTTAACTTTAAGAACTTACACAGGTGGATATTTGCGCTTTGAAAGTGACCATTACCGTGGTGGCAAAAATCCATGGACAATTTCAACATTATGGATGGCAATGTATTATCAAAAAATAGGCCAAAAGCAAAAAGCAAAAGAATGCCTAGAATTTATAGTAAGCACAGCAAACGAGCATGGCTTTTTAGCAGAGCAAGTTAGCAATGATAATCCTCGGAGAATACTGGGTTAATGGCCTTGCTTGGGCCCATGCAATGTTTGTATTGGGGACAGGTCCCATTTCCCTTTTTGGGTAATTGGGGCCAGTCCCTTTTTCCCTTTTTGGGTAATTAGGGACAGGTCACCATTTATAAGAAAAATTGTTTAATCAAGAATATAGACGTTAATTAAATAAGTAAATGCAATTATTAAAGTGATATTTGAAAATAATTTTTCGTTAGTATCTAATATAAAACTATTTGTAACTTAAAAGTTACAAATTACTTACAATTCACAGCCTTAAAATTAGCCGCCACGCGCCCATAGTTTTGATATGTTTTTTCTAGGGCTAAAGCACGAAAAAACATATGCAAAGAAGCAAGTGGCTACTCTAAACTTTATAATTAGCTGTGAGTAGTAACACAAATTATGACTATAATGTGAATTTTATAAAAAAGGGTAGAAAAATTTTAAAAAAAATGATATATTACAAAAGTAATATATAGGGGAATATGTTAAAAAACTTATAAATAAATTAGAGGGGCAAAGTTATAAAAGAGCTTGAAGGAGTTGAAGTTATGGCAAGAACAGCTAGAGTTTGTTCCTCTATAAATTTATACCATATTATTATTAGAGGAATAAATAAACAAGATATTTTTATTGATGA
>CANQCT010000050.1 GCA_947589835.1 uncultured Clostridia bacterium | reverse complement strand
TAATGGCTTGGTTCCATTGAATAAGTACCTCTACCTTGTGTTTTTGAACGTAAGTCTGTTGCATATCCAAACATTTCTGATAATGGAATAAATGCACGAATAACTTGATTTCCTTGTATTGATTCCATTCCTTCCATTCTACCACGTCTAGAGTTAACGTCTCCAATAACATCTCCCATGTATTCTTCTGGAACTGTTATTTCAACTTTCATAATTGGTTCTAGAATAACTGATTTTGCTTGTTTACAGCCTTCTTTGAAAGCCATAGAACCAGCAATTTTGAATGCCATTTCTGAAGAGTCAACTTCATGGTAAGAACCATCTACTAATGTAGCTTTAAAATCTATAACAGGGTAACCTGCTAATACACCACTTTGAGCTGCTTCTCTAACACCATCTTCAATTGGTTTAATGTATTCTTTAGGAACAACACCACCAACGATTTTGCTTTCAAATTCAATTCCTTTACCTGGCTCTAATGGTTCCATTTCTAGCCATACATCACCGTATTGTCCACGACCACCAGATTGACGAATGAATTTACCTTGAACTTTAACTTTGTTTCTAATTGTTTCTTTGTAAGAAACTTGTGGTTTACCTACATTACATTCTACTTTGAATTCTCTTTTTAAACGGTCTACTATGATATCTAGGTGTAATTCACCCATACCAGCAATAATAGTTTGACCAGATTCTTGATCTGTCCATGTTTTGAATGTTGGGTCTTCTTCTGCAAGTTTTGCTAAAGCTATACCCATTTTTTCGCTATTTGCTTTGTCTTTTGGTTCAATAGCAATATCAATAACAGGCTCTGGGAATTCCATTGATTCTAGAATAACTGGGTGAGCTGGGTCACAAAGTGTATCACCTGTAGATACTTCTTTTAAACCAACTGCTGCTGCAATATCTCCAGCATATACTTTATCTATATCTTGTCTGTGATTTGCATGCATTAATAGAATTCTTCCCATTCTATCTTTTTTATCTTTGTTTGTATTTAAAATTGTAGAACCTGCTTCTAATGTACCAGAGTATACTCTGAAGAAGCAAAGTTTTCCAACAAATGGGTCTGTTGCAATTTTAAATGCTAATGCTGAAAATGGTTCATTGTCGTCTGTTTTTCTTTCTACTTCATTTCCATTTTCATCTACACCTTTGATATGTGGAATATCAATTGGTGAAGGCATATAGTCTACAACTGCATTTAATAATTCTTGTACACCTTTATTTTTGTAAGAAGAACCACAACATACAGGAACGATTTTATTAGCAATTGTTCCAATTCTAATACCTTTTTTGATTTCTTCTTCAGATAGTTCTTCACCATCTAAATATTTCATCATTAATTCATCATCTTGTTCTGCTGCAGCTTCTATTAATTTTGCTCTGTATTCTTCTGCCTGAGCTTGTAAGTCCTGTGGTATATCACATTCTTCGATTTCTTTTCCTAAATCGTCTTTGTGAATGAATGCTCTCATTTTAACTAAGTCTACAATACCTTGAAAGTTTTCTTCTGCTCCTACTGGTAATTCAATTGGAATTGCATTTGCTTTTAAACGATTACGTAATTGTTCTACGCAAAGCATAAAATCAGCACCTGTGGTATCCATTTTGTTAACATATACCATTCTTGGTACCATGTATTTATCTGCTTGTCTCCAAACAGTTTCAGTTTGTGGTTGAACTCCACCTTTTGCTGCTAAAATTGTAACAGCTCCATCAAGTACTTTTAATGATCTTTGTACTTCAACTGTAAAGTCTACGTGTCCTGGTGTATCTATTATATTAATACGATTTCCTAACCATTGGCAAGTAGTTGCGGCAGATGTAATTGTAATACCTCTTTCTTGCTCTTGTACCATCCAGTCCATAGTAGCTTCACCTTCGTGAACTTCACCTATTTTGTGTGTTTTACCTGTATAGAAAAGTATTCTTTCTGTTGTTGTAGTTTTTCCTGCATCTATGTGGGCAACTATTCCTATATTTCTTGTTTTTTCTAAAGGAAACTCTCTTCCAGCCACTATTTTATCCTCCTTATACTATTTTTTAAAGTTTTTTAACGTGGACATATTTTTTTATAAGCTAGACATAGGGGTTAAAATATGTCCCCGCCGGGTTTATTTTTTATTTTTCACGTGTTTTAAATTTTAATCAAAAGCGAGTAATGTAAGTTTAAGCTAGCAAAAAATTTTGAGATTATACGAGTTGTATATCGAAAAATTTTTTTGCGACGCTTAGACTGACAGGACGAAGCTTTTCATTAAAATTTTAAAATTTATAATGAGCAAAAGCCCTATTTGCTTCAGCCATCTTATGCATATCTTCTTTTTTCTTAAATGCTCCACCATTTCCTGTTACAGCTTCCATAATTTCACTTGCTAATTTTTGAGCCATTGTTTTTTCATTTCTTTTTCTAGCATAAATAACAAGCCATCTTAATCCTAAAGTTTGTCTTCTTTCTGGTCTAATTTCGATTGGTACTTGGTATGTTGCACCACCAATTCTTCTTGCTTTTACTTCTAGAACTGGCATTACATTTTCAAGTGCTGCTTGGAAAACTTCTAGTGGATCTTTTTGCTCTTTTTCTTTAATGATGTCAAATGCATCATATACTATTCCTTGAGCAACTGTTTTTTTACCATCTAACATAACATTATTGATTAATTTTGTTACAACTTTGCTATTATATATTGGATCTGGTAAAACTTCTCTTTTTGCAATATATCCTTTTCTTGGCACTATTCTTCCCTCCTTTTAATAATTTCATACTATAAAATATGAATTTGGTACTCTGAAAAACTTTTTTTGTTTTTCCGTATAGCGCTATATAATCTATTATAAATTTAAGTACCTTAAATTAGTAATGTATTATTAGCACTTTTCATTAATTTTTAAATTTTTATTTTTTTGGTTTTTTAGCTCCATACTTAGAACGACCTTGCATTCTATCTTTTACACCTGCTGTATCTAATGTTCCTCTAATGATGTGGTATCTAACACCTGGAAGGTCTTTTACTCTTCCGCCCCTAATTAAAACAACACTGTGCTCTTGTAGGTTGTGTCCAATACCTGGAATGTATGAAGTTACTTCATATCCATTAGATAATCTTACTCTGGCTACTTTTCTTAAAGCTGAGTTTGGCTTTTTAGGTGTAACAGTTTTTACAACAGTACATACACCTCTTTTTTGTGGTGATCTTCTGTTGGTTACTCTTTTATTCATAGAGTTATAACCGTGTTGTAATGCTGGTGCTTTTGATTTATCGCTAGAGCTTTTTCTTCCTTTTCTTACTAATTGATTGATTGTTGGCACTTAAATTTCACCTCTTTTCTTGTAATTATTTTGTAATATTAGTGTTAATTACATAAATTAACCGCTAGGGAAATACGCAATTTGCGTATTTTACACTAGCGGTTAATATTTTATCATTTTTATGGTTAAAAGTCAAGAATATTTGAGTAAGTTTATTTTAAAACTGTGAATTTTTAGTAAAAATGTCCCGTTTTTAATTTTGAATTTTTAGTAAAAATGTCCTATTTTTTTAAAGTTAAAATATTTGAGTAAGTTTATTTTAAAACTTTACTAGTTTAACTTAAATCTTTATCTTTATCAGTTTCTGGTTGTTTTTTAACTGCAACTCTTGGTTTTAAATCTTTTTCTGCTACTTTATATTGTTTAAGCTTATTCTTTTTTTCTCCCATAATTTTAGAATTTCCCATATATGCTTTTACTTCATCTAAAGGTATTCCACATTTTTTAGCAAATAGTTCTGGATCAAAGTCTGGGCTATCTTTTCCATTTCTTAAAGCTTCAATTACTTCATCATCTGTTAATCTTATATAACGACTATTTGGTACTTTTTCTAGTCCATTATTCATTTGCATTTGGCTATATTCATCATATCTTATTTTTGTTCCTGTAATTGTTGCATCTGTGCCAGGATTTAATCTTAAAGTTTTCATATTATTCCATAATCTTTTAAAGATATTTGGAGCCTTTTCATAACTAGCTCGTCCTAATTTAGAATTTGAATTTGCTAACCTTTTAATATAATTTACTATTCCTTTATTTTCTTTTTCTACTTTGCCTAAATTGCTAAAATCATAATCTATATTTAAATTTGTTTCTAATACATCTTCTTTAGATTCTGATTTCAATAATTTAATATATTGTTCTAACCCACTGGTACCATATTTTTCATCAATGTCTTCTAGTAAAGCTGCTATGTTTTGGTCATAGTATTTATTTGGTTTTTTTATTGATTCTAAAATTTCTTGAGATTTTTTTGGTTTTGCTACTTTAATATTATCCCAGCCCTTAAGTATAGCAGACTCTACATTTTCTTCTATTTTAACAGCTACTTCATAAACTGGCTCTCCGTCTTGTATGTAAAATTTTATTCCTTCTATAGAATAAAATTTTATTGTTGGAGTTAATGGCGCTGGCTTTTTTTCTGCTTTTTGAGTAGTTTTTGGTGGTTCTTTTTGTGTAGGTTTTACAGTTATTGTTTGAGAAGATGTTTTTGGCTGTTTTTTATCAAAAATAGCTTTTAGTGTTCTAAATGTTTCCTCATCTAATTCTTCTTTTTTATCTTGTTCATCATTGTAGGCTTTTATTTCCTTTTGTGTTTGTTGCTCTATTTCTTCTTCTTTTGCTGTTTCCATCATATCATGCATTTCCCATGCTTTATCTTCTTCCATTGCTTTTTGTTTAGCATCTTGCTCATCTTTTTTTCTATACTCTGCCCACATTTCATCTTCTTGTGCAGATATTAAATCTTCTTCACTATGATTTTCTGTTGTTTCATTTTCTTTTGCATCTGATTCTTGTTGTGCATTTTCTTCAAGTATTATTTCTTGTTGTTCTTCTTTTTCTTCTAGAGATATTTCTTTTATATAAGCATCTAAGCTATCAAAATCTTCTTGTGTTTCTGCTCTTTGATGTTCTAATTTTCTTATTACAGCCATTCTTGATCTTATGCTTCTAGTATTTTTATTAAGTTCATCTTGTGCTATTTTGTATACCTTTTCTCCTACAACTTTAACACCTTTAATAACTATTTGTTTTTGCTCTTCTAATTGGCTTTCAGTTGTTGATTTTGCAACTTCTGCTTTTAAAATTTTTTGTTCTAAAACTTCTATTTTTTTGCTAAGTTCAGCTTGCTTATCTTTTAATTCTGAAATAAATTCATCTTTAATTTCTTGTTGTTTTCTTTGTGCTTCTTTTACTTTTTCCATTAATTTTCTTTCACGTTCTTGTTTTATTTGTTCAGCCAATTTCATTCTTGTTTCATAATCTTTAGTTTCATCAAATCTTTGAAGTAATTCTCCTTCTAAATCATTGCTATATGTTTTTCTTGTCTCTTCAGTATCTCTTGTGTCTATTATTCCAACTTGAACGTCTTCCATATTAACTGTAGTTTGCATTTCATCAATTTTGACAACATCTAATCTTTGTTGTAATTGATTTCTTAATTCTTCAATATTTATATTACTCATAATTTTCCCCCTATTTTTTCCAATATATGTTTATTATAACACATATTTTGTGTTTTTGCAACACATTATGTAATCTATTTATTTGTAAAGCTATTATTATTTTTTATTTTACTATATATTAATATTTATGTGTTAATTGTAATCAAAATTTAATATAATTGTTATCATTTTGTAATATTTGTTTTAAATCTTCGATTGACCTATCTGCTAATTTTGTATATCTTAGTTTTTTATCTTTTACTTTTTCTGGTAATTCTGGCAAAATACCAAAATTTGCATTCATTGGCTGAAATTCCTTATTTTCAGTAGATATATATTTTGCTAAGGCTCCTATAACTGTGGTTTCTGGAAATACTATTTTACTTTTTAATTGTTCTATTGGGTTATTTATTAAATTTAATTTTTGTATATTTTGCTTATTAACTGTATTTGTTTGCTCGCTTACTAATGTTATATTATTTAATTTTAGTTCATTAAATTGTTTTACTGCATTTAAAGCAGTTACTAAGCCTGATGAAATAGATTCAACATAGCCTTCTACTCCAGTAATTTGTCCTGCAAAATAAATATTAGGATTATTTTTCATTTGATATGTATTATTTAATAATTGGGTAGAATTTATATATGTATTTCTATGCATTACTCCATATTTTACGAAGCTTGCATTTTCTAAGCCTGGTATCATTTGAAATACTCTTTGTTGCTCACCAAATTTTAAATTTGTTTGAAATCCTACCATATTAAAGAGGTTTCCTGAATTGTTATCTTGCCTTAATTGAATAACTGCATAAGGTCTTTTTCCTGTTCTTTTATCTGTAAAGCCTACTGGTTTTAATGGTCCAAATCTTAATGTATCTATTCCTCGTTTTGCCATAATTTCGATTGGCATACATCCTTCAAATATTTCCTTTTTTTCAAAGTCGTGAAGTGTAACAATTTCGGCATTTATAAGTTCTTGATAAAAGGCTTCATATTCTTCTTTATTCATAGGAAGATTTATATAGCCTTCTTGTGGAATACTGCTTATTCTTTTTTTCCAATCTTCTATGGTTTCTTCTTTTTTTCTTTCTTGTTCATAGCGGTCTCCCCAAAAAGCAATATCCATATTTATTGAGTCTTTTTCTATAATTGGCGCTGCTGCATCATAAAAGTATAGTTTATTTTGCCCTGTTAATTTTGTTATTGCTTTTGATAGGCTATTTGAGGTTAAAGGGCCTGTGGCAATTATTACTATTCCATCTTGTATTATTTCATTAAAATCAATTATATTTTCTTCACTAATTATTTTTTCGTTTTTATAATTAAATTCTTCATTGCTTATTAAATTTTGCTTTTCACTGTTTTTATTAAGATTTTCATTATTTTCTAAGTTTAAGTTTTCAATATTTGTATTTTGAGTTCCTACTTCTTTTCGTATTATTTCTATGTTTTGCATTTTTTCTAGTTCTTGAGTTACCCTTTGAGAAAATTTTTCTCTATCAACTGCTAGTGCTTGCCCTGCTGGCACTTTTGTTTCATCTGCAATACGGATTAAAAGAGAGTTTAAAAGTCTTAACTCTTCTTTTAGTAAACCGCACGCATTAGTATGTAAGTTTGATTTTAATGAATTGCTACAAACAATTTCTGCTAAATTGAAATTACTATGTGCAGGTGAATATTTTACTGGCTTCATTTCATAAAGCTTTACTTTTATGCCTCTTTTGGCAATTTGATATGCCGCTTCTGAGCCAGCTAAACCACCACCAATTACAGTTATATAATCTTTCATTTTAAAAACCATTCCCCTTTTGATTTGTTTGAAAAACATAATAGTTCTAATTAAAACTTGAAAAGTACTATTTTTCGCAGTTTTGAAAGGTTCCGTTCTGAACTACTTCCTTGAATCTGCATCTAGCAACGGGCATTTGAAAAACAAGAAAACTAGTACTTTTCAAGCAATTAGTTATAGTTTGCAATTGTTTTTCAAGTTTTCTTGCACTTTTAACCAAATAGTTCCATAATGTCTTCTTTTGATAATTGATTAATAAATGTACTTTGTGTTGATAACATATTATCAATAAGCTTTGCCTTTTTTTGTTGAAGTTCATATATTTTTTCTTCTATTGAGTTTTTTGTAATTAGCTTATATACTTGTACGTTATTTTTTTGGCCTATTCTGTAGGTTCTATCTGTTGCTTGATTTTCTGCAGATAAGTTCCACCATGGGTCATAGTGTATTACCATATCTGCACCTGTTAGGTTCAAACCAGTTCCACCTGCTTTTAAAGATATTAAAAATACTTTTATGCTTTCATCTTCATTAAACTTATCTACTAGGTTTATTCTATCTGCAACTTTGGTTTGACCTGTTAATTTTAAATAAGATATGTTTTTATTTTTTAATTCTTTTTCTATCATTTCAAACATTGATGTGTAGCCTGAAAATAGCAAAATTTTGTGACCACTTGCAATGGCATCTTCCATAACTTCTATGCACTGCGTTAGCTTACTACTTTCGCCATTATAGTCTTCTAAAAACAAACTTGGATGGCAACATATTTGCCTTAGCCTCATAAGTAGGGCTAAAATTTTTATTTGACTATTTTCAAATCCATTTAATTTTATTTCTTCTGCAACTTCTTTTTTGGACTTAGCTAAGTATGCTAAATATACTTTTTCTTGTTCTTCTTGCATTTCATTATATAATATTGTAACTGTTTTATCTGGAAGTTCTGTTAATACTTCCTTTTTTATTCTTCTTAAAATAAATGGCTCTATCATTCTTTTTAAGCTATTCATTTTTTCTTGATTATTGTCTTTTACAATAGGTGTTTCATATAGTTCTTTGAATTTACGGTATTTAAACAAATAGCCTGGCATAATATAGTCAAAAATTGACCATAGCTCTGAAAGTGAGTTTTCAATAGGTGTACCTGTTGATGCAAACTTTGTCATAGCCATTATTTGTTTAATTGCTTTTGCATTTTGTGTATTATTGTTTTTTATATATTGTGCTTCATCTGCTATCATATATTTAAACTGATATGATTTTTGGTTATAAAATTCAATATCTCTTTTTAGTGAATCATAAGAGGTAATTACTAAATTATAGTTTTCTATTTTAGATATTTTCTTTTCTCTTTCTTGTGCATTTCCACTAATTACGCAGGCTTTTAGTGTAGGAGTAAATTTGTTGCATTCTCCTAGCCAGTTTAATGTAAGCGAGCTTGGGCAAACTACCAAAGATGGCTTTGCATTTTTTCCTTCTTCATTTACATACGATAGAATAACAGCAAGCATTTGAAGGGTTTTTCCGAAGACCCATATCATCTGCTAATATTCCACCAAATTCATATTGATCTAATAATTTTAGCCATTTATAGCCTATTTTTTGGTATAATCTCATTTGGGCATTTAAATTTTCTGGCACTTCTATATTTGCAGTATCTTGATTTTCTTTTAGCTTATCTATTATTGTTTGATAATTTTTATCTGTTTTTATTTCAACATTTTTTAAGTTTTTTAGCATTTTTTCTAAATATAAACTTCTATAACTTGGCATAGTAATAAAGCCATTTTTCCAGTCTGAATAGTTTATGTCTAAATTATAAGTTAAATCTTCTAAAAATTGTATATTTTCATTTTCATCTAATTTTATATAGCTTCCATCTTTTAACCTATGAAATTTTTTCTTTAATGTATATTTTTGTAGTATTTGATTTAAGTCTGATAAATCAATTCCAATTTGAGATAAATCTATTTGTAGCAAGTTATTTTCTACTTTTATGCCAATAGATTTCATTTGCAAAGAGTGGATTTGTTTTTTTCTAAAGGTATCTGTTGCAAGGATTTCGTATTTTTTCATATAGCTTTCTATTTCTTCTGATAGAAAGAAATAAATTTTTTCTTCATCTGCTAAAACTAGCCTGTAATTTGTTTTATCTAATAAGAAACCTGTTTTTAAAAAATTATTTAATGCTTCGTTTTCTAATGCAACATTTCTTGCAAAGTTCGTAGTAGTTTTTATAAATGGATTTATTTCTTGGTCTCCATAGCAAAATTTAACTTCTGCTGTTATGTTACTATGTGAGTCATAGTCTAAATACATTTTTACTCCTAGTTTTTTTGGAATGCATTTTTCTTTTATTGCGTTTGAAAGTTTTTCAGAATTTATTTTTCCTTCCATTTTTGGTGCAATTATTGCAAAAAAGCTAGTTAGTTCTAGTTCATCTAGTATAATTTCATTTGTGTAATTTTTACGTAATACTTCTAATAGTTTTAGTGTTGCTTCTTTAAATTCTTCATTGCAACGATAAATTGTATTTTGAAGTAATAAATACATATATTCTTTTCCTTGTAAAATGTCATAGCTAAATACATCTATGTTACAGGTGAGTTTAAATTTATTATTTATTTGATTTATTTCAAATAGTATGTTTGGTTCTTCTTTTGAAAAATAAATTGTTTTTTCTTTATCTGCTTTTTGAAATAATACTTCTTTTCCTTCTAAACTGCTAAAAAAGTCATCTAGACCACTATTTGAAATTAAAATGCTATCTTGTACAAAATTTTTAGTATAATAGTTGTATTCGCTCATTACTTCATTATGGTATTTCATAATTTCAGCATATTTTAGCAAAAATTTAAGAATGGAAATGGAATCTTGTGAAAATGATTCTTCTTGATGAAGTAGGTTTAATTTATTTCCGTATTTATATGTTTCTTTATTTAACATTTTTTCATAAAATTCTGGTAAGTTTTTTATTTTGTAAAGTTGTTTATCCCCAATTTTAAATTCTACTTTTAATTGCTTTGTAAATTCATTGTAAAAGATTTTGGGAATAATTTGAACATTTTGAGCATATTCTTCTTTGTTTTCTTCTGCTTTTGTTTCATTTTTTTGTGAACTAACAAAAGTATTTAATAATTGCTTAAATACTCTATGATTTTCCTTTTCCCTAATTTCGTTTTGATCTTTTAACATGCTCTTCCCTCCAGTTTTTTCTTAAGTAAAAATTATATCATAGAAGTTTTAGTTTTGCAATGGTAAGAAAGAACTAAATTTGAGTTAATTTTTAATTATTACATGCAAAAAATTCTTGCAAAAGCAAGAATTTTTTGTGTGGTACCTACCACCTTATATGCTTGACCTTGAAGTCCTTGCCGTTCTCAGAATGAACGAGAATGGTGCTGTTGGTTTGCGTTTGCACTGCAAAAACAACAACGCTGTCGCCAACCGGCGGGAGCATGGTAATACATTCAGGATGTACGTACTGCCCCGTTTCCTTTTTGATAAGCCACCGGATTTGGTTTGCAAGGGGAGCAAGCTTTTCAGGATATGTAGCTGCCATTTGTTTTTCCTCCTATAAATTTATATTGTAAAAATGATTTTGCCCCTACTAAAGAGGAATTTTTGTAAATACCATTAAGGTACTAATACTAATTATACTATATTTTTATTAAAAAAGCAAATACGAGGCATTTTTAAGTTTAATATGATTTAATTGCCCGGATCTTAAACACTTTTTAACATAGTGAAAGCCTGTAAGCATTAAAAATGCTTAATTTTTTTGTCAAATTTTTGA
>CANQCT010000049.1 GCA_947589835.1 uncultured Clostridia bacterium | reverse complement strand
AAACTAAAGAAAACTATTTTCACAATCTTATTAATTTTTATTCTATTTTTATTAGTAGATAAAAGAGTATTTGCAAGCACAAATCAATTTCAAGCAGTTGAATATTCAGAAGACTTCAAAAAATGGCTAGAACTATCAGATGAAGAAAAGCAAAACGTTATGCAACCTAGAGCCTATGATGTTTTACCAACAACTACTCCATCACAAAACATATTTTATAAAGCAAGAATGTTAGGAGCAAGTATTAGCCAAAAATACGATTTAAGAAGTATAATACCAGCTAATTTAAAAATAAGAGATCAAAAAAGTACATTATCATGCTGGGCTTTAGCAACATTATCTTCATTAGAAACTAACCTTGCATTATATGATTATAAGCAAAACAGCAGTGCACCAAGCCCTAAAGTATATGACTTTTCAGAAAGACATATGGACTATGCTACAAGCCAAACATTTACACAAAGTGCACACAATGATAAAGGTTATAATAGGCAAGTTTCAAATGGAGGAAATTACTATATTGCACAATCATATTTAACAAATGGAATGGGTGCAATAAATGAAGCAGATATGGAATTTGAAGATAGTATGGCACAAATAGAACTAAGTGCAATACAAGGAAAAGATGTTACAAGCCAAGTATATGATACAATAGAATTTCCAAATTATAACGAATATCCAGCACAAAAAACAGATATAATGAGGCAAATTAAACAACATATAAAAAATTATGGATCAGTATATGCTTCAATACATGGAAACTCTGCAGAATCTGCAGTTCCATGCTACAACAATTCTACTGGAGCTATATATTGCAGTAATGCATCTACTCACAAATCAGATCATGCTGTTTCTATTGTAGGATGGGATGATAATTACAGCAAAACTAATTTTTCACAAGGTGCTCAGCCTACTTCAAATGGTGCATGGATAATTAGAAATTCATGGGGTGAAAAACTAGAATATAACTTATCTGAATTAAAAGAAAGATTATATCAGCAATTACAAACAAACGGACAAGCAGATCAATATCATAATGCACAAGATATTCCTAATGAAGTTTTTACAGATGCAGGCTATACTATTCAAGGTGACAAAGCATACTTAAAACTAGGAAATAACGGCTTTATGTATGTTTCGTATGAAGACCAAAATGTAGGAAAAACTCTTTGGGGAATAATCAAAGCAACAAATAGTGTAAACTACCAAAACATATATCAGTATGACGAATATTTCCCACTTGGTGGCGTAGTTGTGCCTAACTCTAAAGCAATGTTAACTAACATTTTTGCAAAGCAAACTGGTGGAGATGAATACTTAACACAAGTATCACTATATGCACCAGAAACATATACTTGTAAAGTATATGTAAATCCTAATGGAACAGAACATGATACAGAACATTTGAGGCAAGTTAGCTTAAAAGCAGGAGAAACAGAAACATTTAATACAGGTTATCATACTTTAGAATTTGCTCAGCCAGTAAAAATAAATGCAACTAACTTTGCAGTAGTTATAGAAATACAAGGAACAAATCCTGAAAAAGTAAATGTAAGCCTAGAAAGCAAACCAGAAGGAACTACAGATTGGGATTCAGTAACATTACAAGATGGAAAGTGCTTTATTGCAATAGGAAATAACTTAGAAAGTGCTCAGTGGCTTGACCTTAGCAAACTATCACAATCAAATAGTGATTTAATAAACGGCGATAGCACAATAAAGGCATTTACAACATCTAACCCAGATACTAAAACCTTGCAAAGCATACAAATAATTAAGGAGCCAGATAAAACACAATACTTTGTAGGAGAAGATTTTGAAAAAGAAGGTATGAAAGTACAAGCAAATTACAGTGATGAATCACATACCATGTTATTTGATACAGACTACAATATTACAAATGGAACTAATTTAGTAGAAGGACAAGAAAGTGTAACAATAAGTTATGAAAATCAAACTACTACACAAGCTATAACAGTAGAAAAAAATACTGTAAGTGAATTAACAATAGAAACAGAACCTACCAAAAAAGAATATATAGAAGGTGAAAATTTTGACCCAACAGGTATGGTAGTAAAAGCAACATACAAAGATGGAACTACAAAAGCAGTATCACAAGAAGAATATACCATTGAAGATGGAAACAACTTAGAAGCAGAACAAACTACAGTTACAATTTCATATGAAGGCAAATCTGTTACTCAAGCTATAACAGTAACACCTAATGCTTTATTAGAAATAAGCATAACTAAAGCACCAAACAAAACACAATATGTAGTTGGTCAAAACTTTGCCCCAGAAGGAATGATTGTTACAGGAACATATCAAAACGGAGACACTCAAGAAATACTTGACTACACAGTAGAAAATGGAACTAACTTAAGCTTAGAACAAACTTCAGTAACAATAAAATATAAAGATAAAACTGTAACTCAAGCTATAACTGTTGTGGAGAAGATGGTTACAGAAATTGTGGTAGATACAAAACCAACCAAATTAACATACATAAAAGAAAAAGAAGACTTAGACTTAACAGGTGGAACCTTAAAAATTACGTATAATGATGGAACAACTGAAACTATTTCAATGACAGCAGAAGGAGTAACAGTATCAGGATTTAGTAATAACAATTTAGGAAATATTACAATTACACTTACATATCAAAACAAAACAGCACAATTTGAAGTACAAATAATAGAAGAAGCAAAAGCCGAAAACTCAAATTTAAACAGTGCTACAAGCGATGTAAAAAAAGTTAAAGCATACTATTACACAAATAACTCTGAAAAAGATTACATTTTAATAGATGTAGAAATTGATAATATTACACTAAATAAAACTAATGATGAAGTTGAATATTACTATTACTTATCACCAAATGCAAACGAAGAAGAAATAAGTGGATGGGTTAAAATTACACAAGCACAAAGTGCTACAAACAAATTACAATTTACAATAGATTCAAGAAACGTTTCAAATTATAACGAAATATCAGATGAAGGTGCTATATACTTATACGTAAAAGAAGTAGCAATAAAAGGCGGAGATCAAAGCATAGCTATTTCAAAACCAATAAGATTAGAAACAGATAAAGAAGTAGAAACTTATGTAGATGATGTTAAAAAAGATAACCTAAACCCAACTACTCCTGATAATGATAAAAATAATGGTAAAGATGACACTACTGCACCTGGTGGAATTCCAGATACAGGTATTACATCAGCTATAATAATTTGCATAACAGTTTTAGCAGTATTTGGTGTGGTTGCATATATTAAGTACAATAAATTTAAAGATGCAAAATAGCTTTAGAAAATAACTTTAAAGCCAAATAAAAATAGAGAATATGTTTTTGACTATATGCCAAACTATTCTCTTTTTTATAAATTAAAATAGAAAGGGGAGCATTTTATGAACAAAAAAACTGCAAAACTTATAGGCTTACTTATTTTTATTGCAATAGTTATAGTAGCTGTATGTAATATTTATAGCTGGATAGTAACCGGAAAGCAACGCATAAAAATAAATACAGCAAGTAAAGCCTACGTAAATAGCGATTTATATGTATCTATAATTGCGCAAAAAAATGGAGTAGATTTAGAAACAAAAACTAAACTAAAATTGCTAAACTCTGAAGGAAAAGAGGTAAAAAATGCATCTATTAAATATGATGGAAATAATAACATTATAAGCATTCCAGATGTTGAAGCAGGCAATTACTTTATAGAAGCAAAAGTATCTAGTAAGGCAGGAAAAGACACCATAAAAGAACAAATTTATATATCTAATGAAAATATGGAAAATGTTACAATTACCTTAGATAAGGGAATATATAAGCCAGGAGATAAAGTTAATTATAGAGCATTACTAACCGCTAAAGAAAATGATGAACCTATTAGCAAAGATGTAAATGTTAGTATTTATGATGGAAATAATAATAGAGTTTATAATGAAAATTTAACATCTTCTGATTATGGTATAATAAGCGGAAATTTTGCTTTGGCAAGCGAAGTTAACAGTGGGCTATATAAATTAGTAGTAAAAACCAAAAATAGTCAAACTGAAAAACAATTTAAAGTAAATCCTTACGTTACGCCTAAATATGAAGTAAAAGTAAACTACGATAAAGAAAATTATTTAGTAGGAGAAACAGCCCAAATAACATTTAATGCAAAATACTTTTTTGGAGAAGCAGTTCAAAATGCCAATTTAACAGTTTATATTAATAATGAAAAGTATGAAACTTTACAAACAGATTCTAAGGGAACAGCAAAAATTAACTATCAAATAAAAGATGCTAAAAAATATGATATAAAAGTAGAAGCGGTAGATTCTTCAAATTATTTTGTAGAAGCAACAAGTAGCTTTATAGCCGGAACAGATATATTTGAAGTAGAACTACTTCCTGAATATGGTGTGCTAGCTGCAGAAAAAAATAATAACATATACATATTTACATCTAACACAGATGGAACACCGCTAAAAACTTATGTTACAGTATCTTCTAATAATTTTACTAAACAAGTAGCAACAGATGAAAATGGTATTGGTAAATTTTCAATAGATATAGACAAAATAAATGCAAATAATTATTCTGGAAGTTATAATAATAGTAAAAAAGCTACAAAAGAATTTTCTATTGTAGCAGAAGACACAAAAGGAAATACAGTACGAAAAACTTTAAGCTTAACAGTAGAACAAAAGAATTTATTGGTATCAACTAATAAAGCAAAATATGAACAAGGCGAAGATATAGAAATTAACATATCTTCAATAAATGAAGCTACAAGAAATATTTATGTATTTAAAAATGATAAATTAATAAAAATGCTAAGTACAGATTTAGAAAATACAAAAATAAACTTAGAAGATACTTACGGATTAATAGATATTTATGTAACAGAAAATATAGAAAGAGAGTACACATATTACAATACATACGATAGCAATAAATACAAAAAAACAATATTTATAAACCCAGCTAAAAAGCTAAACATAGATATAAGCACAGATAAAGAAGAATATAAACCAGGAGAAAAAATTAATATTTCATTTAATACAGTTGATGAAAATAAAACTGGAGTAGATGCTGCCTTACTTGTAAGTATGCTAGATAATTCTGTATTAAGCTTAGCTAATAATGATTTATCAATAGATAATATAAAATTAGCATTGCAAGACATAAAATTTTCAAACGAATTAGATGCAGCAAGCCTATATTCTTGCATAGTAAATAATAAATCAGAACAAGCAATAATGGCATTATTGCTAAAACAAAGCGATAAAGATATTAAAGTATCAGAATCTAGAATATACAATTACGATCAAGAACTAAAATCAGAAATAATATCAATTATTTCAATAACAATTATTGCAATAATAGTTATTACATTTTTATGTAAAAGATTTAAAAAGTTTAGAAATGTATTAAAACATATAATTAACTTTATAGTATATGACTTTATATTAGTTGTAATATCTATGTGCATTATAGAAGGATTTTTCAGGAGAGTTTCATACTCATGGGGAATGTTTGCAATAGTAACAATATTAGGCTTAACAACATATATATTGCTTTTAGCTAAATTAAATAAAAAAATATTTAGAACATCAATTTCAATAATTATAACTTGTATGATTTTTATGCTGTTAGCTATTTTAATTAGTGAATTTGAAGTATCACCAATAGTTCTTGGTTTAATATTTGCTGCACTATTTCTAATTATAGTTATAGTAGCAAAAGTTAGCCAAGTTAAAAAATTAAAAATAGATAAATATATGCAAATTATAATTAAAGAAATATTATATATATTAAAATTTATAGGAGCATTAGTAATTTCTTTAGTTATAGGGGGAATTGTACAAGCAATAATAAGATTACCGGAAGCAATAATACCAGTAACTTTAATTTGTTTATACTTATTTAATTATTTATTTAATAAATCAAACAAAGAGGGAAAAGAAAAAATATATTCAAAAACCATATCAATAGGACTTTCTACTTTAATAATTTTAGCAGTAATAGGAATTATAGCAGTAGTATATGGATTAATGTATTTTGTTTTTGAACAAGCTGGTGGCGCATTAGATAATGCTGCTGTGGACTCTGGCATCATAGGAAGCGAAGAAGTTATACCAGGAGGTATAGTTGGAAGTATTGATAGTGCATCAACATCTTCTAGCAATAATTTCCTTGATGAATTACTTCCTACAAATAAAGGTGAAAGCAATACTCAGCAACAAACAAACCCTACTAACAAAGAAGAGCCTCAAATTGTAAAAGATGATAATATAAGAAATGTATTTTTAGAAAGTATGTGCTTTATTCCGGAATTAATAACATCAAATGGAACAGCAAATTTAGGCTTACACTTAAGCGATAATATTACAACATGGACAATTCAAACAATTGGAAATACAAAAGATGGAAAAATAGGATATGCAGTAGCAGATAAAATAAAAGTATTTAAAGACTTTTTCGTTGATTTTGAACTACCTAAAAACTTAGTTGCATCAGATAAAGTAAGCATTCCAGTAACAGTATATAATTACACAAAAGAGCCAATTAGTGCAGTACTTAAAATTGAAAAAGAAGATTGGTTTACATTACAAAATGATAGTATAAAAGTAAATGTTCCTGCAAATAAAACAAATATGGTATATATTCCAATATCAATTTTAAAGCCAGGAAATAGCAAATTTAGAGCAGAAATATCAAGCAATAATTTAACAGATATAGTTGAAAAAGAATGCACTGTATTACCAAAAGGCTATAAAGTAGAAAAAGTTGTTTCAACAGGTAGACTAGATAAAAACATATCTGAAGATATATTAATTTTAGAAGATGCAATAGAAGGTACATCAAAGGCAAAAGTAAAAATATATGCAAGCACAATGGCTCAAACAGTAGAAGGAATGGAAAATATATTTAGAATGCCAACAGGCTGTTTTGAACAAATATCTTCAAGCTTATATCCAAACATTTTAGCATTAAAATATTTAGAGGATAACAAAATAGTAGATGAACAGCTTAAAGCCAAGGCAATGTCTTATATATCTTCAGGATATCAAAAATTATTAACTTATGAAGTTAAAGGAGAAAGCGGAGGATACTCATTATATGGACAATCACCTGCAGAAACTGTGTTAACAGCCTATGGATTAATGGAAATAACAGACTTAAGTGAAGTATATAATGTGGATAATAGTGTTATTGAAAAAATGACGAACTTCTTGTATAAAAAACAAAATTCAAATGGTACTTTCACAATTACTGGAAGTCATATAGGTGGAGCAAGTTCAAGAGAAACCTTATCACTAAATGCATATATAACTTGGGCTTTATCAGAAAGTAATCCAAATGATGAAAGATTAAAAAGCTCAGTAAATTACTTAAAAGGCAAATTAGATGATATAGATGACAATTACACACTAGCTTTAGTAGCAAATGTTTTAGCAAATGTAAAAGATAAAGAACTAAACAATGTTTTAAAAAGACTAGCAAATAATATAAACGTAGATGGAAATAATGCATATATTACATCTAATATTTCAGACTACTATGGTTCAAGATCTAATGTACAAACTGTGCAAACAGTTGCATTAACATCAATGGCTTTATCTAAAGGATCATATAATAAAGAAAAAAATAATGCATTAATAAATTATTTAATTAGTAAAAAAGATAAAAATGGAACTTGGTACACTACACAATCTACAATATTAGCACTAAAAGCATTAAATGTAATGAATGAGAAAAATAAATTAGAAAATCAAACAATAACTGTAAAAGTAAATTCAGATGAACAAAAAATAGAAATAAAAGACAATCCACTTGGATTATATGAATTAACTTTTGAAAACTTAAGCAAAGAAAATAAATTAAATATAGACATAGAAAAAGGTAGCGCTTACTATGAAGTTATTGAAGAATATTACGTACCTTACGAAAAAGTAGATATGAAAAATGACAATATAGAAATATCAGTAGATGCTAATACTAATTTAAAAGTTAATGAAATACTAAAATCTAAAGTTAAGGTTATAAACAAAAGCGAAAATACCATATCAAATGGTATGGTTACAATTTCTATACCACAAGGATTTACAGTAGTTGAAGAAAGTTTAATGCAATTACAAAGTAAAGGCATAATAGAAAAATACGAAACATCATATACAAATGTAAATATTTATTTAAGAAACTTTGAAGTAGGTCAAATTGTAAATTTAGATGTTTCATTTAGAGCAAGTTACCCAGTAGAAATAACTGGAATGGAAGTAAAAGTATATGATTATTATAACCCAGAAATTGAAGGCAAGTTTATGCCAATAGAAATAAGTGTAAAACAGTAATTTACTAATTAATGGTTAGTTACTATATAAATTAAAGCTTAAATAGTACTAGTTTTCTTGTTTTTCAAATGCCCGTTGCTAGATGCAAATGCAAAGAAGCATTTCAGAACGGGACCTTTCAAAACTGCGAAAAATAGTACTATTTAAGCGGATTAATTATTTATATGTATTTTTAAAATTTTAATTTTACATATAAAAATGCCTAGGTGGCAACGTACTTAACATACGCTTAGCTTTTAGCTACCTTACCTAGGTCTTACTATAAATATTTTAACATACAAAAATTTGTATGTCAAATAATTAGAACAAAAGTATACACGTTTCAAATATAGAAAATTCGTGTTCTGTTGGTCTTTCAAAAACAACTCTTATTACCCTCGTCACCATATTTAATTGATGATTTCATTTAATTTTTCTTCTAATTCATTTAGTTCAGTAGTTAAAAAATCCCATACCATATTTAAGTTTACTCCATCATAATCATGTATTATTCTATTTCTTAATGCTTTAATTCCTCTCCATTCTACATTTGAATATTCTTCTTGCAGTTCTTCACTTACCTTTCCTGCAAGTTCTCCAATTTGACTTAAATTAAAAACACTGGCATTTATTGTTTTTCTATCATTGCTAAATTTTTCATAAGAATATCCTTTTATAAATATTTTTATCTCATCAATATATTTTAAAATTTTTGTTATAATCATTTTATCTTTGCTTTTCATAAACAACTATACCTGTCCTTTCTATTTCTTTTTCTATTCTAGAATTTTTATCTATCTCTGTTTTCTCAATGATATCTACATCTTTATTAAATTTTTCTTTAATCATATCTATAATAGCAAAATATTTAAGTCCTTTTATTTTTCCATTACTATCAATTATTATGTCTATGTCACTTTGTTCAGTAGGTTTATTTTTGGCATAAGAACCAAACAATATGGCCTTTTCTACTTCAGTATACATTAAAACTTCATTTAGCATTTTTTTTATATCTTCTAATGTATAAATTTTTGTAGTCATAGTCTATCACTCCCTTATTTTCATTAGACCAAAAGTATACACACTATATCCGCATCATTTTTACCACTATCCTTAACTTATGTTTTTAGTATACCATAATTTATTAAAAATTACTATACTTTTAAATTAAAGTATCAAAAAAACAGTAACTATATAATAGTTATAATTATATTAAAGCTTAAATACTACTATTTAAGCGGATTAACTAGCAATAACAGCAATAAAAAAATTAGTAATAATAGTTTTTTTAGTCTCATAAAATAGAAAATAAAAAGGTTTATAGGTAAAGCCTTTAAAAACCTAAATATATTAACAAGGAACTGGTTTTACTATGAAAAAACAAAATAAAATATTAACCTCTATATGTATAGCTACATTTTTAATGATATTTACTTTTTCAATAATTCAAACTAGTAGAAATCAAAATGCTGTGCAAGTAAGTTCAAATAGTACATTAAGTAATCAAAAAATAGGCTGGGGAATAAAAAGAGAAAAGGACCACAAACAGCCAGATTTAGGTGCTAAAAATAAACAAATTATAGATAAATATAACGGAATTGCAATGGGAAATTCCGAAAAAAAGTATGTATACCTAACT
Organism: uncultured Clostridia bacterium; assembly: GCA_947589835.1. Taxonomy (GTDB): domain Bacteria; phylum Bacillota; class Clostridia; order TANB77; family CAG-508; genus CAG-273. The sequence continues at coordinate 1,119 of CANQCT010000049.1, read as the reverse complement.
TTTGATGAAGGATATGAAGCAGGCTACACTCCAAAAATATTAGAGATACTTAATCAAAATGATGTAAAAGCTTGCTTTTTTATTACTGCACATTTTTTAAACACACAAGAAGAACTAGTAAAGCAAATGATTGATGATGGGCATATTGTAGGAAATCATACTGTTAACCATAAATCTATGCCAGAAATATCTAATGAAGAAATAAAAAAAGAAGTAATGAATTTGCATACTGCCATTTATGACAAATTTAAGTATGAAATGAAATATATACGCCCACCAAAAGGAGAATATAGTGAAAGAACAATAGAATACACAAATACATTAGGTTATAAAACTGTAATGTGGTCACTTGCTTATGATGATTGGGACGAAAGCAAGCAAGGAAGAGAAGATTATGGAAAAAGCAGAATTTTAGATAATATTCACAATGGAGCAGTAATTTTACTACATGGAAATTCAAAAGATAATAGTAATATACTAGATAGCTGTATTAAAGAAATTAAAAAAATGGGCTACGAATTTAAAACATTAGATGAATTTGAAAGATAGAAGTTTTTATGCAATTAAGTACTAAAAAGGCTTGCTACGTGACCAAAATTTAATATATGTTTTTTTCTTAGAGCATAAAACACGAAAAAACATATATTAATAAAAAGTAGCTAATAGCAAAAAAGGAGAATGCAAATGGCAAAGAATAAAAAAAACAAAATTACCACTAAAGTAAATGAAATTTTAGATATTCCGCAAGAAATATCTACTAATATACCTAAAATTACAATACTTGGCTTTGAAAAAATGCTTATAGAAAATTACAAGTCTATTTTAGAATATCAAGAATTTTACATACGTATAAGCACATATATTGGCATTTTAAATATAAATGGATATGAACTTAAGCTAGATGAAATGACAACAGATGACTTACTTATTACAGGCAAAATTGATGGAATTGATTTTGAAACAATTACCTAAAAAAATAGTATACAAAAGGTGGCACTAATAAGAAAGTGCTACACAAAAAATAATAAGTAAAATTTTAAATAAAAAGAATACACAAAAGGAGGTAATAAACTTGTACTTTAAAATATTACTAAATATCATTTTAGGCTATGTTACAGT
>CANQCT010000048.1 GCA_947589835.1 uncultured Clostridia bacterium | reverse complement strand
AAAATAGTATTTATTTCAAAATAATTGAAATAAATACTATTTTATTATATAATAGACCACGTAAAATAATAGAAAATATAAAAAATAAGGAGGAAATAAAATGCTTACAGCAACAGGAGTAACAGTTAGATTCGGAAAAAGAACTTTATTTGAAGATGTAAACATAAAATTTAATAAAGGTTGTTGCTATGGAATTATTGGAGCAAATGGTTCTGGAAAATCAACATTTTTAAAAGTATTATCTGGTGAAATTGAACCAAGCAAAGGTGAAGTTACAAAAGAAAAAACAGAAAGAATATCTGTATTAAAGCAAGACCACTTTGCCTATGAGCCATATTCTGTTATGGACACTGTTATAATGGGAAATAGTGAACTTTACAATATTATAAAAGAAAAAGATGAAATATACGCAAAACCGGACTTTTCAGAAGCTGATGGAATGAGAGTAGCAAAGCTAGAAGAAAGATTTGCAGAACTAGATGGCTGGAATGCAGAATCAGACGCAGCCGTTTTGCTAAATGACCTAGGAATAGCACCAGAAAAACATTATGCATTAATGAGCGAACTAGAGGCAAAAGATAAAGTAAAAGTATTACTAGCACAAGCTCTATTTGGAAATCCAGATATCTTATTATTGGACGAACCTACAAATGACTTAGACTTAAAAAGCATTAGCTGGCTAGAAGAATTTCTAATTAATTTTGAAAATACAGTTATTGTAGTATCACATGATAGATACTTTTTAAATAAAGTATGTACACATATAGCAGATGTAGACTTTGGAAAAATTAAAGTATATCCTGGAAACTATGACTTCTGGTACGAATCAAGTCAACTTGCATTAAAACAAATGAAAGAAGCAAACAAGAAGAAAGAAGAAAAAATCAAAGAATTACAAGAATTTATTGCAAGATTTAGTGCAAATGCATCAAAATCAAAACAAGCAACATCACGTAAAAAATCTCTAGAAAAAATAGAATTAGATGAAATAAAACCATCAAATAGAAAATATCCATACATAGATTTTAAACCAGATAGAGAACCAGGAAAAGAAATTTTGCAAGTAAAAAATATTTCTAAAACAATAAATGGGGAAAAAATATTAAATAATATATCATTTACTGTAAAAGCAGGAGATAAAATTGCATTTTTAGCAGATAATGAAAACGCAAAAACTGTTCTATTTCAAATTATAGCAGGAGAGCTAAAACCAGATGAGGGAGAATTAATTTGGGGCACAACAATTACTCAAAGCTATTTTCCAAAAGACAATAACTATTTATTTGAAACAGATCTATCTATTACAGACTGGTTAAGGCAGTATTCAAAAGACCCAGATGAAACCTATGTAAGAAGCTTTTTAGGAAGAATGCTATTTTCAGGAGAAGAAGCATTAAAAAAGGTAAATGTATTATCAGGTGGAGAAAAAGTAAGATGTGTTTTTTCAAAAATGATGCTTTCAGGTGCAAACTTTTTAATTTTTGATGAGCCAACAAACCACTTAGATATGGAATCAATAACTGCATTAAATGAAGGAATGACTAAATTTAAAGGGAATATGTTATTTACATCACATGACCACCAATTAATGCAAACAGTAGCAAACAGGATTATAGATTTAAAACAAAATGGCGTAGTAGATAGAGAAGTAACTTACAATGAATACTTAGGAGTAGAATAAGAATGATAAAATCTTTAGAAACAGAAAAGTGGAAAGATTTATATATACAACATATGATAAAAGACTTTCCAGAAAATGAATTATATACTTGTAAACAATTTTTAAGGTATAAAGATTTAAGAAAAGTATATTGTTATGAAGAAGATGGAGAAGAAAAAGCATATATGGTAACAGCAGAAAATGATAAAATAATATTTATTCATTATTTTGCAGTTTATAAACAATATAGAAAAAAAGGAGTAGGTACTAGATTTTTAAAAGAATATATAAAAATGGTAAATTCTAAACCAATATTATTAGAAATTGAAGACCCAGAAATGTCTAAGGATAAATTAGAGTATGAAAAAAGAATAAAAAGAAAAAAATTTTATGAAAGATTAGGATTTATAGTAGATAATAGGATAAAAGAATATTTCTTTTATGAATACTATTTATTATTAACGACAAATAAAGAAATACCAATAGAAAATGTAAGAAAAGAAATAATAGAAATGTATAGGTCGATGACACCTAATTATGTAATGAAAAATTTATCAATAAAAATAAAAGAATAAAGGTTAAATATAAATTAAAATTGAGGAGTTTTATAAGGCAAGCTGATATTTACATAATTATTTACAGATTGCATTATTTATGCTATAATTAGAGTATAATCTTTTTATTATAGGAGGCTACTTTTATGATCACTATTAGTATTTCCTTGAGCAGCAAGATTACTCGCGAATTTAGCGAGGCTGACTGCCAGAAGATCCGGCAGATAATCAGCGAGATGATGCTTCTCGATGAAAGGAAGATGGAAAACCTTATTTGGCAGCTTACCTTCAATTCCGAAAGCACTGCCAAATCACTTGGACTTGAAGGAATTGATGGAAACCAAGCACTGAAAGTTCGCAATGAGTTGGCCAAGAAGTACAGGAAGCTATACTCCGATTGGAAGTATGGAAGATGCAATACTCCGGAAACAGACGAAGAGAAGCAACTTTGGAAGGCCTTAAAAGGCGATGGATATGCTTATGACACTGTTATGCGTCATATCAAAGTTCGTTCCACATATGAAAAAAATTATGTGGGTCACATCATTTATCTGCTTAATAGTGAAGAACGAGAGAATCAATTTGGTGGCATCAGATGCCTTGGCTTTAGAGCTGAGGAAGCTGAGTTTCTAAGAAGCTCTGCCAATGCTATGGGCAAGGTGTTAGGTGCTATCTCCAATTAACACCACAAGCCTCAAATCCCTAACACATTAATTGTGTTAGGGATTTTTAAAAATTTTAGAAAAAACTTATCAATGATTAAAAAATCTGATATAATATAAAAGATTTATTATCGTTTTTATATTCAAAAAGAACAATAAAAAGAAAGGAAAACACATATGAATATTACTGAAAAAATTGCGAAAAAAGTAGCAGAAGAATTAAACATAAAACTATCACAGGCAACTAAAACAATAGAATTAATAGATAGTGGAAACACTATCCCTTTTATTGCACGTTATAGAAAAGAAGCTACACGGAGGGCTTTCTGATGAAACATTAAGAGAATTTGGAGAAAGACTAACATATTTACGTAATTTAGAAGCAAGAAAAGAAGAAGTAAAAAATTCTATTGAAGCACAAGGAAAATTAACAGATGAAATACTATCCTCACTTGAAATTGCAAATACGTTAGCAGAAGTAGAAGATATTTATAGACCATATAAGCAAAAGAAAAAAACAAGAGCAACTGTAGCAAAAGCCAAAGGATTAGAGCCACTTGCAAATATTATTTTAGAACAAAAAGAAACAAAACCATTAAATGAAATAGCAGAAGAATATGTAACAAAAAAAGAAAACATAGATGAAAGCACACCAAAAGAAACAATAGTACAAAATATAGAAGAAGCAATTCAAGGAGCAAAAGATATTATTGCAGAAACAATTTCAGATAATCCAGAATATAGAAAACAAATAAAAAGAAGATGTTATAGAGAAGGCTTTATTGTAACAAAAGCCACCAAACCAGAAGAAAAAACAGCATACAATATGTATTATGACTTTAATGAAAAAATTAATCGCTTGCCAAGTCATAGAATTTTAGCAATTAATCGAGGAGAAAAAGAAGAATATTTAAAAGTAAAATTAGATAAAAATGAAGAAGACATTATAAATTACATAAAAAGAGACATTATAAAAGGACAAACGCAATTTACAGAAATATTAGAAGAAACAATTTTAGATAGCTGGGAAAGATTAATAGAACCATCAATAGATAGAGAAATAAGGTCAGACTTAACAGAAAAAGCAGAAATTCAAGCCATTAAAGTATTTGGAAAAAATGCAAAACCACTTCTTTTAGCAGCACCACTTAAAGGCTATACTGTTATGGGATTTGACCCAGCATATAGAACAGGTTGTAAAATAGCAGTAATAGACGAAACTGGTAAACTTCTAGATACAACAACAGTATATCCAACAGAGCCACAAAATGATATAGAAGGAGCTAAAACTAAATTAAAAGAATTAATCAAAAAATATAATGTAAACATAATTGCAATTGGAAATGGAACAGCATCACGTGAATCTGAAAGCTTTGTATCTAATATGATAAAAGAAATAGATGAAGATGTACATTATGCAATTGTAAGCGAAGCAGGAGCATCTGTATATTCTGCATCTAAACTTGCAACAGAAGAATATCCGGACATTAATGTATCACTAAGAGGAGCAATTTCAATCGCAAGAAGACTTCAAGACCCACTTGCAGAACTTGTTAAAATAGACCCAAAAGCAATTGGAGTAGGACAATATCAACACGATGTTGACCAAAAAAAATTAACAGAAAGTTTAACAGGAGTAGTAGAAGATGCAGTAAATGAAGTAGGTGTAGATGTTAACACAGCAACTCCATCACTACTTTCTTATGTATCTGGAATAAATAAAACAATTGCAGGGAATATTGTAAAATACCGTGACGAAAACGGAAAAATAAAAGAAAGAAAAGAACTATTAAAAGTAGCAAAGCTAGGGAAAGCAGCCTTTGAACAATGCGCAGGATTTATTAGAATTCCAGGAGGAACAAATCCACTAGAAATAACTGCAGTTCACCCAGAAAGTTATGAAATAGCAGAAAAATTACTAGAAAAAGTAGGATATAAAACAAAAGATTTATTAGATAAAGAAAAAATAAAAGAAATAAGGCTAAAACTTGCAGAAATTAAATTACAAGAAACTGCAAAAGAATTAGAAGTAGGGGAAATGACTTTAAAAGATATTATAGAGGAATTATCAAAACCAGGAAGAGACCCAAGAGACGAAATGCCAAAACAAATTTTAAGAGCAGATGTACTAAAATTTGAAGACTTAATAGAAGGAATGGTTTTAAGTGGAACTGTTAGAAATGTAACAGACTTTGGAGCTTTTGTAGATATTGGAGTAAAACACGATGGATTAGTACATATTTCACAATTAAGCAATAGCTTTGTAAAAAATCCATCAGATGTTGTTTCTGTTGGAGATATAGTTAAAGTAAAAGTAATTGGAATAGATACAGAAAGACAAAAAGTTCAGCTTTCTATGAAAGATGTGTAAACTAAAAAAATGCAAATAGCAGAATAAAAATAGAGAATATTTTACCATATAAATGATACAATATTCTCTATTTTTTAACCTATTTTATTATTTCATATTCACTAATATCTGGCTCAGAAAAAACATATTTAATTAATTTTAACCTGCAAACTCTTTCTGAATTTGTTCAATTTCATCATAATGATTTTCTAAAATATCTAAAAATACTTTTGCAATCTCTGGATCAAATTGAGTGCCAGAGCAATCTCTAATTTCTTCCTTTACTACATCTAAAGGTAAGCTATCTCTATAAGTTCTTCTAGAAGTCATAGCATCAAAAGTATCAGCAACAGCTGCAATACGAGCAAAATAAGGAATATCTTCACCTTTTAATTTTCCGGGATATCCTCTACCATCAAATCTTTCATGATGATGTTTTACAATAGGAATAATATCCTTAAAAGCCTCTGCATTACATAAAATATGAGCACCAATTGAAGGGTGATTTTTAATTTCAGAATATTCATCATCTGTTAATTTAGACTCTTTTAATAATATACTATCTGGAATTCCTATTTTACCAATATCATGGAATAACCCACCAATTTTTAAAGTTTTCAAATCTTCTTCAGGAAGACCAAGATATTTTCCAATTAAAACAGAATAACGAGAAACTCTATCAGAATGACCTCTAGTATATGGGTCTTTTGCTTCTACTGTATACCTTAAAGTTTCTATGCTATCTAAATAAGCCTTTTCCAATTTCTCTATTGTATTTGAAAGTTCATCATTAATTCTTTTAATTTCATTCATTTGCTCAATTGATTTAATGCCAGACTCAATAAGAAGTAATAATTGGTCAAATTTATCACTTTTTTCACAATAACCTTGAATATCTAACTTTCTAATAGTTTCAAGTGGTGGAGCTAAATCCTTATGACCTGTTAGTAATAAAATGTATAATTCTTTGTTAAATTTTCTAATTTCTTCTACAACCTTATCACCATGAATTGGAGTCATAATAAAGTCTAAAATCATTAAATCAAAATGTTCTTTTTTTACAAGTTCAATTGCTTCCATAGGATCTGTTACACCAGTTAAATCATAGCCAGAACGTTTTAAAAATACTGATAAAGAATCTACAATTCCTTCTTCATCATCTACTGCAATTATTTTGTAACCAGAACTTTGAGCTGACTGCATATTTTTTCTCATAAATTACTTCATTCCTTGCATAATATATTTAGGTTTTTAAAAGGCTACCCATAAACCTTTTTTCAAATTAATTACATAGGTAAAATAATATTAAATTCCGTGCCACTACCTTGAGAAGTCTCATAAGTAATATTACCATTAAAATGTGCACGAATAGTAGAATATGACATAAATAGTCCAAGTCCAGTACCATTTTTGCCCTTTGTAGTAATCATTTCCTTAAATAATTTTTCTTGCACCTCTTTTGAAAGCCCGCCAGCATAATCTTTAACAGAAATTACAACATTTTTTCCATCCTTATTTAATATTAAATCAATTTTTTCATCTGTTTTTCCATTATATGCTTGAATAGCATTTGAAATCATATTGTTAATTACTTGTACTAAGCTATTTATATTTCCTTTTAACATAATATTAGGATCTGTTTTCATTTGAATATTTAAAGAAATCAAAGCATTTTTAAGCTCATGTTTCATTAAAATATCCACTCTTTTTACTAATTCATCTAAATTAAATGAAACAGCCTGTTCTTCTGATAATGTAACAGCTTGTCCTTTAACAGCTGTAATAACATCAGACATATATTCTGTATAATCTTTAATTTTAGAAATCCATTCATACATATCCTTTGCAATAGCATGGTGATCTTCTACAGTAACTTCTGGATCTCCAACAGAAGCTTTGTATTCTTTAATTAAGTCGGTTAAACCTTCAGCAGCACCGCTAATTGACATTATAGGAGTTTTTAAGTTGTGGGCAATACCACCAATTAATTGTCCAAGTGAAGCTAAACGTTCCCTTTCCATAAGCATATTTTGATTTTCTTTAATAGTTTGCATATCCTCTATATGTTGTGTAACATCTTTAAATAAAATTAGAGTTCCTAAATAATTTTTCTTTGAAGATATATTACTTACTTCAATACTAAAATATTGCTTTCCTATTTTAAACTCTTTATTAAAATATATAATTTCAGTAGTTGCTTTAGCTTTTTTGATAGCATCTTCAAACTTAGTTAAACCATTCTCAAATTTAATATCATTTTTTAATAAATCAATAATATTAGTATTTCTTACTTTACTTGCAGATAATTTAAAAGTATTTGTAAAAGTTTTATTAAAATCTGTAATATTATTGTTTTCGTTTATAACAACGAAACTATCAGACATCCTATCTACTATATTTTGCATTGCTATTGGTGTAATGCTAATAAATTTAAACTTAAATATAGCAAAACCAAAAAATAATGCTAAAATTGAGAACGATGTAGATGTCATATATGAAGTTATTTCGATAACTCCAATTGCACCTAATGTATTAACAGTTATAGGTACTAATATTCCTAAAAGAATTAGTAAAGATTGCTTCGAGAAGAAACCAGCATTTTTAATTGAATATTTTAATAAATAGTAAATACTAATGCCATAAAGTAAATAGGTATATGTATTGTGAATAGGAAAATATGTTCCCACAACTACATCATCCATATTTATAGCATATTGTTTAAAATATAAATGGTGATATTCATTAGTAAATATCATGATAACTGATATTATAGGTATAACTAATAAAAGTAAATGATACCATTTTATATCAATTTTTGTTTTTGCAAATACTTGACTTAACGCAAAAAAGGAAACAGGTGCAAAGCATACCGCAAAACTAGCCAATTTTTCCCAAAAGATTGGGTCAATATTGCTATCCTTAAATAAAAATTGTAGCATTGAACATAGTGTCCAAAAAAATACACATAGCAAGCAAAGAGAAAATGCTGTTTTTAATTGACTTTTTTTCTCTTTTCTTAAAGACAATACTAAAGCAAGTAATGAAAGTTCAGATATTATCATTAAAATTAACGGTAGCATATTTTAATAAACCTCCTAAATAAATTTTATATCTTTAAAATATTTAATATATTTTTCTATATAAACATTATCTATTTTCAACCATCTAAAGTCAATAGTATATAAAAAACTTCTAGAAAATTCAGATAAAATATCTATATTTGAACTAATTTCAATATTATTGTCAGAATTTAGTTCATTAATAATACCTGATAAAATATCCTTTTTACTATCATCAAGTAAAACATTTTTAATGGCTTTCTGAAATTCTGCATTATTAACAACTTTTAAATTTATATTACATTTTTTTAACATATCAATAAAATCTTTCATAGTTATAAATTCATTGTTATAAAGATGGAATATGCTAAAATCTGGTACATAATTTTGCATTACGGAAATAATAGCAAGCCCACACAAATCAACAGGTGTAAATTCTAATTTTGCATTTAATAAATAGTCTGGAATAACACCTAAATTTATGAAAGATTGTATTCGGCCTATAAAAGCATTTTCATTAAGGTTAATTTGGAATTTTCCATCTGAATATCTATTTGTAATATTTCCAAGTCTCAATATTTGTGCTTTTAACCCTTTTGAAATATGTTCTAAAATAATTCTTTCTGCTTCAAATTTACTCTTTACATATACATTATCTAAATTTTGTCCAATATATAAATTATTTTCTGAAAAAGTAATAGTTTCATTTTTGTTTACTTCTCCACTAACGCTAGTAGTAGAAATTTGTATTAGCCTCTTATTATAAGTTTCACAAAATTCAATAGACTTTTTCGTTAATTCAATATTAATATTTTCAAAATCCTTAAAATTACCATAATGTTTAACATTAGCACTTGAATTAATTACAATAGAAACATTATTTACAATATCATTGTATAACTCTGCATTTAATCCAAATTTTTCTTTTGTGATATCACCTTTCAAGATAATAATTCTGTTATCAATAAACTCATCTAATTCATTATTAAAATAAAAGTGTAATGCATCTAAAAATCTATTTCTAGCAGATAATTTGTTTTTATCTCTAACAATACAATAAATTTTACCATTATCATTTTTGATGAACTGATATAAAATGTGCATTCCTACAAACCCATTTGAACCTAGTAAAAGAACATTATTTGTTTTATTTGTTATAACATTTTTTAAATTTTTAATATTATTTTTTTCTAATACTTTATTAATTTCAGAATAATCATAAAAATCCACTTGCTCTTTAGTAATGCTATGTACTTCTGATAATTCCTTTATATTAGGATATTTAAAAATATCAGAATATTGTACATCTATACCATGAGATAATATTTCAACTTTAAATTTTATAGCAAGTAAAGAATCTGCTCCTAACTCAAAAATATCATCATTAATGCCAACTTTTGTATTTAATAATTTTTCCCAAGTATCACAGAATAATTTTTGTATTTCATTTTCTGGCGCAACATAATTTAATTTTTCTGCACTTGTAATTTTGTATTCTTGTAAAAATTTTTTATCTATTTTTCCATTTAATGTTAAAGGAAAGCTTTCAAGCACTATTATATGAGAAGGTATCATATAATAAGGCAAATTCTTTTTTAAATAATTATAAATATCTTCTAAATTTACACTTTCACTTGTTGTTATAAAAGAACATATACTATCAATGTTATTTACTTTTCTTATCATTGTAAAAGAATTTGTAATATTTGATATATTTTTTAAAGTAGAATTTATTTCATTTAATTCAATTCTGTGCCCTTTAAATTTTATTTGCGAATCATTTCTACCAATAAATGATAAAGTTCCATTTTGTGTCCAATATGCTAAATCTCCTGTTTTATAGATTGCCTCTAAACTTATTTTTTCATTATGAATAAAAGATTTATTTGTTAAATCTGTATTATTTAAATATCCTTTGCTTACATTATCTCCACTAACACATAATTCACCTATTACCCCTATTGGAGAGATGTGGTTATCTTTATCTAATATAAATATTTTGCTATTTGATATTGGGTAGCCTATTGGTACATTTTCATTTAAGTTATTAGAAAATTTATATTTATAAAATGTAGTACAAATTGTTGTTTCAGTAGGACCATAACCATTTATAATTTCCATATCTTTATTAATTTCTAAAAACTTATTTAAAGTACTATTTTTAATTGCTTCTACACCTACAAGTAATTTATTAATATAAACTTCTATTTTGTTAGAAATAATATAATCAGCCACATCATTTAATACACTAGGTGGAATATATAAAAATGTTATTTTATTTTTTGTTAAAATATCACATAATAAAGAAATGCTTGTTAATGTATTTTCTGGATATAAAGTTAATGTAGCGCCAAAAGCTAAAGGTGTAAAAATTTCACATACACTTACATCAAATGAAATATTAGTTAAAGATAAGCAATTATCTTTATTTCCAAATTTATTTTTAAAACAATTATTAAAACTAAATAAAAAGTTTACTAAATTTTGATGTGTAACCATTACTCCTTTTGGATTTCCAGTTGAACCTGAAGTATATATTACATATGCTAAATCATCATTGCATATTTTATTTAAAATTTTACTTTTTTCATATTTGTTTAAGTTTATATCATCAAAAGATATAGTTTTAGTAGAATTTATTTCATAATTTGTATCTGTTATAAATAGCTTTGAGTTACTATCTGTAACAATATAATTTATTCTATTAATAGGGTATGTAGGGTTTATAGGTAAATAAGCACAACCACATTTTAAAACTCCTAAAACAGAAGTAATAAATGCAATATTTTTATTCATGCAAATGCTAATAATATCATTATGTTTAACCCCATTTTCTATTAGACAATGAGCTAACTGATTTGCCTTTTCATTTAATTCTTTATAAG
>CANQCT010000047.1 GCA_947589835.1 uncultured Clostridia bacterium | reverse complement strand
TAGCAGCAACATTAAAGAAAAATTTTGATTTAAAAATATTTGTAACAGGATTTTTTGGAAATGCAATATTATCTATTCTACTTACTTATTTAGGTCAAAAATTAAATGTAGATATTTACTTAGCAGCAATAGTTGTATTTGTTGGTAGAATGTTTAATAACTTAGCAATTATCAGACGTTACTACTTAAACGTATGGGAAAATAGAGTAACAAAAAAAGTAGAAAACATTAGTGAAGAAAATGAAACAAAAACGCCAGAAATTAGTGAAAAAAAGGCAGAATAAACTAAAAAATTTTACATTATATGTGTAAAATAGAGCAAAAAATAAGCAATATCAACAATATTTCAAAAACATTACAAAAATATTACAAAATTATTACAAATCTATTGACTTTTTTTTCAAAATGTAATATTCTTAAGCCAGCGTTAATTAGAAATTTTTTTAAGCAAATATATGCACAAATGACAAACAATATTGTAAGCAAACAAATTGGGGGAATGAGCTTTGGCAATTGGAGATGTAATTGTAGGAATAGACATTGGAGCTTCAAAAGTTAGCTTAGTAATTGGAGAAGTTAATAACTTTAACCAAATTGAAGTCATTTGCACATCTAGTCATAAATGCAGGCGGAATTCAAAAAGGTAAAATTGTAGATGAAAATGAAATTGCCAGAGTAATTAGTCATTCTATAAAAGAAGCGGAATCAGAATCTGGATTAAAAATAAATTCTACATACCTAACTATTCCAGGAAAATATGTAACAATAGTACAAAATAGCATTTCAAAAGAGGCAAAGGACAAATATGCAGGAATTTCAGCAAAAGATGTTGCATCAAGTATTATGCAAGCAAAAGATATTGATATTCCAGAAGATAAACAAATTATTGATGTTGTAGAAAATCAATTTGTTTTAGAAAATGGTAAAGTGGTATCAGATCCAATAGGTAGCTTAAGTGGAAGCTTCACTTTAAAAGCACAAGTTATTTTAGCAGATAAAGAATATATGAGACAAATTGCTTCTATTTTTAGAAAAGCAAACTTAGATATAGATGGTTTAGTACCAGTAACATTAGCACAAAGAAGTATAATACTAGATAATAACGAACTGAACGATAATGTAATGTTACTAGATATAGGAGCAGGAAATACAGATATAGGAGTTTTTGAAGGTCCTAACTTTGTATATACAAACACAATTCCACTAGGTGGAGATAACATAACAAATGATATAGCATTAGTATTAAACATTTCAGAAGAAGAAGCAGAAAAATTAAAAAAGCAATACGGATTAGCTTTAAAATCATTTATAGATAATGATAATGAAATTTTACTTACTACATGCAAAGATGAAAATGGAAAAAAAGTAATTCGCAGTTCAGAACTAATTGAAATAATTGAAGCTAGAATAGAAGAAATATTTTCTCTTGTTAATAAAGATATTACAACCAAAGGCATTAAATCAAGAATTAATAATGTTATTTTAACAGGTCAAGGCATAACAAACATAAACAAAAGCGATGTAGCAGGAAAAATTATTTTAAATATTCCAGTAAAAATAGCAACAGGAAGACTAATTAGCATAGTAAGGCCAGAATACAGAACAGCGTATAGCTTAGTAAAATACATAGCATCAAGACCATTTGTAAAAACAGTAGGAAGCAATATTGATTCAGACTCAGAAGAAAATTTCTTTCAAACTATTTTTGAAAGAATTAAAGAATTTTTCTATTCATGATTTTAATTTTTAATTGAATATAGGTAGAAATACCATTAACAAATAATTAGGAGGAGATAAGCTTTATGTTGATTGATAATAATATAGAAGATGGAACATTAGCAGATGGAACAGCAACAATCAAAGTAATAGGTGTAGGTGGAGCAGGAAATAATGCTGTAAACAGAATGGTAGAGTCAGGAATTAAAAATGTTGAATTTATTGCAGTAAATACAGATAGACAAGCTTTATTACTTTCAAAAGCAGCATCAAAAATACAAATTGGTGAAAAAATTACTAGAGGTTTAGGAGCTGGAGCTAATCCAGATATTGGAGCTCAAGCAGCAGAAGAAAGCAAAACAGAAATTGCAGAAGCACTTAGAGGAGCAGATATGGTATTCGTAACAGCAGGTATGGGTGGTGGAACCGGAACAGGTGCAGCACCAATAGTAGCAGCTGCAGCAAAAGAAATGGGAATTTTAACAATTGGTGTAGTAACAAAACCATTTACATTTGAAGGAAAGAAAAGATTAGCACAAGCAGAAAGAGGAATTGAAAGCCTAAAAGGTAAAGTAGATACCTTAATTGTTATTCCAAACGATAAATTACTACAAGTAATAGATAGAAAAACATCAATAGTAGAAGCATTCAAAATGGCAGATGATGTTTTAAGACAAGGTGTTCAAGGTATATCAGATTTAATTGCAATACCAGGTTTAGTTAACTTAGACTTTGCAGATGTAAAAACCATAATGTTAAATACAGGAATGGCACACATGGGAATTGGTAGAGCTTCAGGCGAAAGCAGAGCAGAAGATGCAGCAAAACAAGCAACGCAAAGTCCATTACTTGAAACTTCTATTGAAGGAGCAAGAGGTGTTATCATCAACATTACAGGTGGTCGTAACTTAGGCTTACATGAAGTAAACACAGCAGCAGAAATAGTACAAAGAAGCGTAGACCCAGAAGCCAACATTATATTTGGTGCTGTTATAGATGAAAGCCTAGATGAAGACATAGTTATTACTGTTATTGCAACAGGTTTTGAAAAAGAGGAAGGGCCACTATCTGGAAACATTCCAGTAGGTGATATTATAGATAGAGCATGGGATAAAAAATTAAATTCTATTCCAGCATCAACAGATTCTTCAGGCTCTCAAGATAATTTAGAAATTCCAACTTTCTTAAGAAAAAGCAAAGGGTTAAATAAATAACAATACTTACTAACAAGCAAAAAAGCTAGCTTAAAAATAAGCTGGCTTTTTTGTGCACTAAAATAAAGCTTATATAAAAAAATATTTCTTGATATAAAAGGAAATAGAAAGAAATAAAAAGAAAAATATTATTTTTTAGAACTTTTGCTTAAAAATTGTAAATAACTTTTTATAATCAGCCCCATAAACTGACATACTTTTCAAAAAAAAGAGAGTATACTAAAAACACTAAAAAAATAACTGTAAAAGTAAAAAAATGTAAATATACAAAATGAGGAAAAAAATATGACTATTTATTTAGATGTTGTATTACTAGAAAATTTATGTATGAACTACATAATTCTATTTGCAACAGGATATATCATGAAAATAAAAATGAAACAATGGAAAATCATTCTTTCTAGCCTACTTGGCGGAATATATGCAGTAGTATCATACTTAGAAATTTTGCCATTGTATTCAAACTTTAGTATGAAAATATTACTTTCTATTTTAATGGTATACCTTGCCTTTGGCCCTAAAGGAATAAAAAAATTAGCCAAACAATTAATTATTTTTTATTTAACTTCCTTTGCATTTGGGGGATGCGCATTTGCACTTCTTTACTTTGTTAGACCTCAAGATATTTTAATGAAAAATGGAGTGTATATAGGAACATATCCTATAAAAATAGCACTACTTGGCGGAATTGTAGGATTTATTATAACATACATAGCATTTCACATTGTAAAAACAAAAATCAGAAAAAAGGATATGCTTTATAAACTTACAATCAAAATAGAAGGAAAAGAAATATTTGTAAAAGCTATGTTAGATACAGGAAATTTGTTAAAAGAACCAATTACAGGAATGCCTGTAATTGTAGTACAAAAAAATGAACTTTATTCTGCAATACCAGAAAAAGTATTAAACAATATAGAAGAATTAATAGGAGGTGAAAATAAAGAAATTATTGATCAAATAGAAGAAAAAGAATATTTAACAAAATTTAGATTAATACCTTTTTCTTCTATAGGTAAACAAAATGGTCTTATGCTAGGATTAAAAGCAGACGAAGTTTATATAGAAAAAGAAGATGAAAAAGAAGAAAGAAATGATGTTATTATAGGAATATTTCCACAAACACTTAGCAAAAATAATACATATACAGCTTTAATCGGCTTAGACTTGTTAGAAAGGAGAAAAACAGATGAATTTGTTACAAATATTAAAGGACAGTATTAACACATTATATGTAAGATATATAGGAAACGATGAAATAGAAGATCTTCCTATTTATTATATAGGAGGAAGTCAAACCCTGCCTCCACCTTTAACAAATGAAGAAGAAGCAGAAGCATTAGAAAAGCTAGCAAAAGGAGATAAAGCCATTAGGCAAACACTAGTAGAAAGAAATTTAAGACTAGTAGTATACATAGCCAAAAAATTTGAAAACACAGGAGTAGGAATAGAAGACTTAATATCTATTGGAACCATAGGGCTTATGAAAGCAATTAACACTTTTAATACAGATAAAAAAATAAAACTTGCAACCTATGCTTCTAGATGTATTGAAAATGAAATACTAATGTTTTTAAGAAGAAGCAATAGAGTAAAAACAGAAATATCAATTGATGAGCCATTAAATCAAGATGGAGACGGAAATGAGCTTTTACTATCAGACATTTTAGGAACAGATGCAGATGTTACATCTAGAAGAATAGAAGATGAGGTAGATAAAACCTTACTTAGAGCCTCTATTGAAAAGCTAAACAATAGAGAAAGAAATATTATGGAACTTCGCTTTGGCTTTATTAGTGGAACAGAAAAAACACAAAAAGAAGTTGCAGATATGCTTGGAATTTCGCAAAGTTACATATCGCGTTTAGAAAAGAAAATTATAAATAAAATGAAAAAAGAAATTATGAGTAAAACAGGCTAAATATAGAAAAAGCTTTTATTCTAACTAAAAGTTAACCCGCTTAAATAGTACTAGTTTTCTTGCTTTTCAAATGCCCGTTGCTAGTCAGCTGGTTCAAAGAAGCAAAGTCAGAACGGGACCTTTCAAAACTGCGAAAAATAGTACTATTTAAGCTTTAATATAATTTTATAACTATTATATAGTTTGCTATTTTGCATAAAATAAACTATAAATAGTACTTAAAAAATGTCGAATTAGGTCGTGCAATAATAGAATAGCAAAAACTTCTTTTGGAAATAATTAAATAAGGAAATGCATATTTAAAAAATATCTTTTCTAGAAAATAAAGAATTATTTTCAAAAGGAGTTTTTGTTTATGAATAAAGTTGAAATAGCAGGTGTTAACACATCTAAATTACCGCTTCTTTCTCCAGAAGAAAAGCTAATTCTAATGAAAAAAATAAAAAATGGAGATGAACAGGCAAGACAAGAATTCATTAATGGAAACTTAAGATTAGTATTAAGCATTATAAAACGCTTTAATAGTAAAGGCGAAAACCTAGATGACCTATTTCAAGTAGGATGTGTTGGGCTAATTAAGGCAATAGATAATTTTGACTTAAACCAAAATGTACAATTTTCTACGTATGCAGTTCCAATGATTATAGGGGAAATCAGGAGATATTTAAGAGATAACAACACAATTCGTGTAAGCAGGTCGGTAAGAGACTTAGCATATAAAGTTATAGGTTTAAAGGATAAAATCTATAAAGAACAGCAAAGAGAAGCAACAATAGAAGAAATAGCAAATGAATTAAGCGTATCAAAAGAAGATATAATTATGAGTTTAGACGCAATTCAAGAGCCAATATCTTTGCAAGAACCCGCATACAGTGAAAACACAGAAAATATTTGCATTATGGATCAAGTAAGCGATAAAAAAAATACAGATGACTTATGGGCTCAAAACATAACAATATCAGAAGCAATGAAAAGATTAAACGAAAAAGAAAAAATGATTATTAATAAACGTTTTTTTGAAGGAAGAACCCAAATGGAAGTAGCAGAAGAAATTGGAATATCGCAAGCTCAAGTATCAAGGCTAGAAAGAACAGCAATTGGACATATAAGAAGAATATATAAGTAATTTCATATTATTAAAAAAGTTGCTCTAAAGTTTAGCAACTTTTTTTCTTATATATATAATAGGAAGAAAAAATCGAAAAATGTTTAATAAATGACAAACTTATATTGAACTTTTCGAGATTTTATGCTATTCTAAAATTAGAATTTATATAATTTATTTTGGGAGAGAATAATAATATGTCAATAAAATTAAAACCACATAATGAAGAAGCATATAGAAAACTTAAGGAAAAATTTCAAACAAGTAATAAAGTTGCTGTTATACATCCAACTGGAACAGGAAAGATGTACATAGCTTTAAAAATGTTAGAAGATAATAGAGAAAAAAAAGCTATTTATATTGCACCTTCTAATACTATATTACATGATGTAAAAAAGAACATATTTGCAGAAAAAATGAATATGTCTGATTTTCCAAATCTAAAAAGAATTACTTACCAAAAATTAGCACGACTATCTGACCAAGAAATTCAAAATTTAGATTTTGACATTATTATTTTAGATGAATTTCACCATTGTGGAGCGCCAGAATGGAGCAAAGGTGTAGAAAGATTAATACAGAAAAATCCAAATGCTAATATATTAGGACTATCTGCCACTCCATTAAGATATCTTGATGGATTAAGAGATATGTCAGACGAGTTATTTGATAATAATGTTGCATCTGAAATGACTTTAGAAGAAGCAATAGAGCAGGAAATACTTCCTAAAGCAACTTATGTTAGTACTTTATATGGCTATGATGCAGAATTAGAAAGTATGCAAGAAAATATAAATAAAATAAAAGATAAAGAAAAAAGAGAACAAGCACAAAAATTATTTGATAGCTTAAGAAAAAAGTTGGATAAGAATACAAGAAATTTACCTGAATTATTTGCGGAATATATGAAAAATAAAAGTGGTAAATATATTGTTTTTTGTCGAAATATAGAAGATATGCAAGAAAAAATGGAACAAGCAAGAAGCATGTTTGGAGCAGTTAATGCTAATATAACTATTAGAGGAGTTTCTTCTAAAATAAAAGAAAGCGACCAAGTTTTAACTGAATTTGAAAATGATAATGATGAAAATTCATTGAAACTATTATATGCAGTAGATATGCTTAATGAAGGATATCATATTAAAGACTTAGATGGTGTTATTATGATGAGACCAACTTTGTCACCAACTATATTTACACAGCAATTAGGAAGAGCATTAACTGTGGGTGGTAATAAAGTACCTGTTATTTTAGATTTAGTAAATAACTTTTCTACTTGTAAAATTATAGAAGATTTTACAGAAAGAATGAAAAAATATAAAGGAAATACAGGCACAAGCCTACCAAACGAAAAAACAAAAAGTAGAATTTCTATATTTGATAAAACAAAAGAATTTATGGAAATTGCTAATAAAATAACTAAGTTATCGAAAAGAAACCAAATATCATTAGAAGAAAAAATACAAATATTTGAAAAATTCAGTAAAACAGGAGAAAAACTAACAGGAGATACAATTTTTGAAGGATACCCAGTAGGATTATGGGCTATACAAATTAGATCATCAATAAAACGTCAAAATGCTGGAAAAAATCAAAGAGTAGACATTAATCCAACAGAAGAACAATTAGATAGACTATATACCTTAGGAATATTAAACAGGCTAATAGAACCTACAATAGATGAAAAAATAGAAATGTTAGTAAACTGGATGAAAAAATATCCAAAGGTTGAAATTAAACCACGTATTACAAAAGATGTATTAAGAGATTATGCCACAACAGAAGAAGAATATTTATCACTTACTGAACAATATCAAAATATGCAAAGATACTATGATGATATAAGGGGGGCAAAAAATCGTGGCAAACTAACAGAAGAACAAATTTCAAAATGCAAGGAAGGAAATGTTAGAGGTTTTTTTGGTTATCCAACTTTGGTAGAAGAATTAGCAAAAAAAACAGGTCAATCTGAAAAAAATATAAATTATATAATCACTAAATATGGAAGCATGGATAATTTTGTAAATTCATATAGAAGACAAGAATTAAATGAAGATGATTTAAGCCTTGCAAGTTCTATGTTAAGAAAAGTGATAGACGTTGATTTAAGCCCTAAAAGTGAAGGATTTGATAATTTATATTCTGACATTTGTGAAATGTATACACAGGAAGGATACAAACCATTACAATTATATCATAGTGAACGATTACAAGAAGCTTTAGCTAAATTAACGCCAAAAAGAAAATATGTAATTGAAAGATTATATGGATTATTATCAAATGATTTACCAACAGATATAAGAAGCATTGCTAAAGAGCTTGGAAATTCTAATCAATACATCGCATCTATTAAAAAAAGTACACTTTTTGCTATGAGCCGTCCTTCAGCTACAATAAGACCTGTGTACCTACCTAAAACTGATGACTTGACAGACGATGAGAAAAAAGTAGTTGAATCACTATTTACAAGTGATATTGTATATAAACATAATCTAGAAAGCAGTGTACAAAGCAAAAAAATTAAACAAACAATGGAAATTGTAAAAGGACTAAGAGAAGCTGTAGAGCAAAGAAGATTAGAAAACTATAATAAAAAGCTAAATACTCCATTAGAGGATACCAACATTCCAATTAAAGCATATAATTATTTAAAAAATTTAGGAATAAATTGCATAGGAGACTTAAGAAGTTCTAAAATTAATTTTTTACTATTAAGGGACCTAGGAAAAGAAACATATAGATGCTATTTAGAAGCAATAAATGAATGCGGTGCATATGAACTTTCTCCTGAAATATTAGAAATGACAGAAGAAGAAATAAATGATAAAATACGACAATTAGAGCAAGAAGAAAGAATGAGAGCAGAACGCGAAGACACTATACTAAACCTAAATCTTTCAGCAAGAGCATATAATGTATTGTGTTTAAGAAATAATATACATACAGTATCAGAATTAGCAAAATTAACAAAAAGTCAAATAATTTCAATACGACGGTTGTGGAAGAAAGGTTTCTGAAGAAATTATTCAAAAATTGCATGAATATGGCATAACACTAGCAGACGACGATGAAAAAGAAATAGCAGTAAAAAGAAATCAAAAAACAGGACAGGAGCCTGAAAGCGAGAAGCAAGGAGAAGATAGCAATCCTACATCTCAAGAAGTGCTTGGCGAAGAGGGATTTGTTGCAGATTTAGTAAGTAATGCAAAAAGACTTGAAGAACTTAAAAGACAAGAAAAGCAAGCAGCAGAATTAGAAAAACAATATGAAGAACAAGTAGCAGAAAATATGCATCCTTTACACGATAGTAGCAAATAGATATTGGAGGTAAAAATGAAAGAAACTAATGAAAAAAGTTTACAATTAACAACCAAAAGTGGAATATTTAGTAAATTTGTAAGATTTATAAAAAGACTTTTTAATATAAATAATATTAATTATATGAAAAATAGCCGAGAAGAAAATAATTTGGCTACTATAAATTCTTTCCTAAAAGACATAAAATTTGAAAAAGACCCTGAAAATGAAATACTATTAAATATACAAGATGAGTTAGAAAAAGTAGGAATAAATAAAGAGAATGCATATAAAATTACCAAAAATTTATCTGATGAGCAAAAGATTAAATTATTAAATTTATATAAAGAACAAATTAAAATATATGAACAACGTATAGAAGACCATAAAAATAGGATAATAGCAATAAGAAAAAAAATAGTATAAACAGTTAAAAAAGAGAGTTATCAAAATATATGATAACTCTCTTATATGATAAAAAACGAAGAAAAAATAATCGATGGTTTAATTTTTTACCATCGATTATAAAAAATTTAAAAAATTTAAAAAAATTACATATTTTACTTGACACATCCGAATATTTTATAAATTTGCCTTTAGCTTTTTTATTTTTAAATCATTCTGTTCGATTATTTGGTCATAATATTTCTTTAACTCTTTTAACCTATCAATAGATAGCATACTCAAAGCTTCTTCATTTCCATTAATTTCATCAAAGAATTCTTTCTTTTTAAATATTTTATTTATTTCATTAGCATCTATTTTAACTTCATCTATAAAATTTCTTTTATTAATAGATTTGTTTATATTCTCATCATTTGTTATTACATTTACGCGATTAATATCTTGTTTATTACTAATAAATAATTTTTTAAAGAAATTTCTTATTCTTGATATAAGACTAGGTTTATATTCCATAATTTCTTTGTTACTCATTTATACCATGCTCCTTTTGACCATATAGTGACATTTCACTTTCTTGAGCTTCAATCGTTTTTTGCTGTTCCATTACTTTGCTTATTAATAAAGATTTCAAGCGTTGACTACAATTTTCAATAAATTTACTGCTTTCCTCATATTGATCTAGGGAAGTGTTTGAACCTAATGCTTGAAATTCCACATCAAGTTGTTTAGCACTCTCTGAATCTAATTCTGATATTTCTGCTATTAAGCTCTGAATTTTTCCTTGCATAAAAGGTTGTAATTTTCCCTTATAATATGCAATAAGATGATCATTACTTTCAACTGTATTTTGTAAATTTTCTATTGATTCATCTTCTGCCATATCGTGGTCATCATAATCATCACCAAGACCGATATTCTTCTCTTTCAAATATTTCTTGAAATTCTTCATCAAACTTTGACAATTCAAATTTTAAATCATGAATTCTTTTTGATTGCTCAGAAATTCTTGCTTTTAATTCTTCAAATCTTGCTTTTAATTTTTCATTAAGTTTAAAATTTTCAATATCATTTTGATTTCTTTCAATTCTTGTAGTATTTGCTTTAACCTTTTCACGCAATTCGTCTATTGATAAAGATGATAAATCTTCACTATGTTTTTTTTCACCATCAGACATAAGTATACCTCCAACATTTATTTTACATATATTAATATTATAACATTATTTTAATATTACTGTCTATAATTTTTTAAAATTTGTTAATATGTGTGTTACAAGGTAATGGTTTTAAGCAAAAAATAACGGGCTTTCCTTGAAACAGGAAGGCTCACTTAATTGTGAAACGAAAACCCACTGTTTTACAGGGGGTTCTAAAAGCTTCTAGCTATGAGTAGAAAAATTCCTACTTTTTATGGTTCGCCAACCGTAAATAAAGAACAAAAAAGAAAAGATATTGCAAAATCTTTTATATCTATATTAAATATGATAAAATATTGTTCAAATAAAAAATGAATAATTTATTTAATATAGTAGAAGATGAAAAAAGTAGTCTTTGCTCTACATAGAAGATATTGAAAGGTTAGGTGTTTATATGTTAGAAAATATAGAAGTTTTTTGCCATAGTAGCATAAAAATAAATAAAGGAAAAGTAATTTATATAGATCCATTTAGAATAAATAAAAACTATAACGATGCAGACATTATATTTATAACACACGACCATTTTGACCACTATTCAGAAGAAGATATAGAAAAAGTAAGAAAAACAGATACTACAATAGTAGCTCCAGAAGGACTATTAACTAAACTATTAAAAAAAGGATTTAAAACAAAAAATATAATTACAGTAATACCAGACAAAGAATATATAGTAGAAGGAATTGAATTTACAACTGTACCAGCTTATAATATAAACAAACAATTTCATCCAAGAAAAAACAACTGGGTAGGATATATAATAAAGTTAGAGCAATATAAATACTACATTGCAGGAGATACAGATATAACAGAAGAAAATAAAAGAATAAAGTGTGATGTTGCATTTGTACCAGTGGGTGGAACCTATACAATGAACTATAAAGAAGCGGCAGATTTAATAAATGAAATAAAACCTAAAATAGCAGTTCCTATACATTATGGAAGCATTGTAGGAACCAAACAAGATGCAATAAATTTTATACAACTTCTACATCCAGAAATAAAAGGCATAATTTTAATGAAATAATTTTAGTAAAATATACTACTCATTCACTGCTATAACATTATTTAATAGTATACACAGAAAGTAGATTTAATGAGTTTTAAAGAATACAAAGAAGCGGTTTATAATATTGAACAGTATTTTGCAAAGACATCAAATATAAAAGCAAAATAAATTGAATTCACTAAAAACAAGCAACTTTTTTCATTTCCTTCATATAATAAAAAGAAAACAATTGAAAACAAATATTAAAATCTATACATAAAAATTTCAATTGAATAAAATTTATAAAGGGGAAAGATAAAAATAAATATGGGACAGAAAGGAATGGATTTTAAACATAAAGAAGTAATTAATATAAAAGATGGAAAAAGACTTCGGATATGTTCAAGATGTTTGTGCAGACTTAGAAAGTGGAACAATAACATCCATAATGGTTGCAAAAAAGAGAACAGATACAAATGTAATAAATCCTTTATAAAAGGTGAATATATATGTTTTTCATTTGAAAGAGAATGTAGAAAAAAAGA
>CANQCT010000046.1 GCA_947589835.1 uncultured Clostridia bacterium | reverse complement strand
CAACATTAAATATCTATGCTCACTCATTTGCAAAAATGGATAGAGAAGCATCAGATAAACTTGATAATCTTCTTTATACAGAAGATACTAAAAAATATTTTAAGGCTAATTAAATAGCTTTTCACATTTATTTACAAATAAACTATTGTTATAATATCAAACATATTAACATTTTACATATTTTAAATTTTAAATGTTTTTAAAATAGTGATAAAAAAGAGAGGAAAAGATTATGAAAAAGTTGTCTATACTAAAAGAAGACATCAAGATAAAATAGTTTCTACTTAATTATTCAAAATCTTGATTTTTTATAAACTAATCATTTATATATTTTAAGTAGAAACTATTTATACATTTTCAGATTTTATCAAATGTACTAAAACTCGCAAACTCGAAAGTTTACAAAACTTTCTTTATATAAAATTTGTGCCCATAATGTGCCTATCAGTTTTTATGTAACTTATTTGGCGCAAAAAATAAGAGTACACAATCTCTTGCGACTCTAGTTAAATTCTTGGTTGCGGGGGTAAGACTCGAACTTACGACCTTTGGGTTATGAGCCCAACGAGCTGCCAACTGCTCCACCCCGCGATATGCTGAATTTTGTTACTACTTTTCTAGTATACTTGTTTTTGCTCGTATTGTCAAGATATTTTGATTAAAAACATTTTAAAACTTTTGCTCGTACAAATTGCATTTACTTTACAGCATTGTATTTAACTTTTCACTTGACGAAAAAATTTTGCTGGCAAGCTTATACTGTTATAAGTTCTTTTATTTTATTAAATTTTGCTTCTCCTATTCCTTTTACGTTTTTTAAATCTTCTATTTTTTGAAATTTTCCATTTTGTTCTCTATATTCAATAATTCTATTTGCCATTGCTTCGCCTATGCCTGGCAAGGTTTCTAATTCGCTTTGTTTAGCTTGATTTATATTCACTTTTTTACTTATACCTCCTGCTTCTGAAGTGTTTTCTTCTATAATAACATTATTTCCACTTTCACTTGTTATATACTCTTTTGCTATATTTTTTTCTTTATCGTTTTTGTTTGGTATATATATTTTTTGTCCATCTTGAAGCTGATATGCTAAATTAACTTGGTCAAGGTCTGCATTATTTGTTGTTCCGCCTGCTGCTTTTATGGCGTCTGCAATTCTTGCTCCTTCGTTTAATGTTAGTATTCCTGTTTTTTTTACTTCTCCTGTTATATGTACTATAATTTTATTTTCTAATGTATTGTTTTCGGCTGTGTTTTCGGTTTGAGCTGAATTTATATTTTCGCTATTTTGCTCATTATTTATGTTGTTTTGATTACCACTTTCTAAGTTTTTTATATCCTCGTCACTTAATATACTGCTTAAATCAATTGTGCTTTCTTCTTCTTTGTTTGAAATAATAAATCCTATAATTCCTATTATAGTTATTAATATTATTCCTATAATTATTACTATTATTTTTTGTTTTTTATTCAAATTATTCATATTTTTCCTCCATTTTTTTATATTTTTATTAGTTAATTGCTTTATAGTACTATTAAAGCCTTAATGCAAATAAATATTATATAGCAACGTTTTTTTAATAAGTTTATATGTATTACTTGAAATTATTCTGTTTTTAATATATAGTTATAATTAGTTTTTATAGGAGATTCGTTATGAAAAAAACAAAATATTTTATATTGTTATTTATTATTACTTTGCTTTTTGAATTTTTTGCTACTTGTTCTTATGCTACTGAAAATTCTAATGCACAGCAGAGTGTGGATTCAAATATAATTTCTAATACAACTGCAAGTAATTCAAATTCTAATAACGCAAGTAATTCAAAAACTGATATTACTACTTATTCGCCTGCTTGCATTTTAATAGAGGCTAATTCTGGCAAAGTTTTATATGAAAAGAATTCTAATACTGTTAGATATCCAGCTAGTACTACTAAAATTATGACTGCTATTTTAACTATGGAAAATTGCGAGTTAACAGATATTGCAACTGTAAGCCATAATGCTATTTTTTCTGTTCCTTCTAGCTATGTTACTGCTGATTTAAAAGAAGGTGAAGAGCTTACTATTGAGCAGTTATTAAATGTTCTTTTAATTCCTTCTGCTAATGATGCTGCTTTTGTTTTGGCAGAACATATTGGCGGAACAGTTGAAAATTTTGCAAATATGATGAATGAAAAGGCTAAGGAAATTGGGTGTTTGAATACTCATTTTGTAAATCCTAATGGTATTCATAATAAAAATCATACTACTACTGCTTATGATTTAGCTATTATGGGAAGATATGCTATGCAGTTTAGTAAAATTAGAGAGATTGTTAAGAAAACGAGGTATACTCTTCCTGCTACTAATAAGTATAATAAGGCTGACCGCTTTTTTAAAACTAGTAATGAGTTAATTGAACCAAATAATTCTAAAGCTAAAGATAATTATTATTACAAAGATGCAATTGGTATTAAAACAGGTTATACAAGTGAGGCTGGTTCTTGTATTATTGCTGGTGCTAAAAAAGATAATTTAGAAGTTATTGCTGTTATTTTAGGTGGGCAGTCTACTAAAGATGGTTTAAGTCAAAGGTACTTAGATTGTATTAATTTGTTTGATTATGCTTTTGAAAATTATAAAGTTGAAACTGTTAATGAAAAGAATAGTGTTTTAAAGCAAATTTCTATTCCTGGTGCTACTAAGGATACTAAAAACTTAAATGTTATTGTTAAAGATGATATTTCTATTTTTATGGATAATAATTCTGAAGAAAAATATGAACCTGAAATTGTTTTTAATGATAATTTGAGGGCTCCTATTTCTGCAAATAGTGTAATTGGTAAAATTACATATTATGTTGGAGATGATACATATTCTTCTGATTTATTAGCGGAAACAAGTGTTATTGCATCTGGATTTTTGCCTATTTTGATTAGAATAATTTTAATTTGTGTTACTTTATATATTATTTTCTTATTATTAAAGAAGCCTAAAAATAAAAATAAATTTAAAACTAAGAAGAGTAAAAAACATAGAGAAAAGCATTCTAAAAGTAGTGGTTCTGGTAAGTTTCGTTTTACTGCTTTAAATAATTTTGGTGGAGAGTAGTTTTTTAGTTATAATTACATTAAAGCTTAAATAGTACTATTTTTCGAAGTTTTATAGAGGTTCTGTTCTGGACCTCTTCTTTTTTTGCTTACTTTAGCGGGAATATAGAGGTTCTGTTCCGAACCTCTTATTTTTTAGCTTGCTTACTTTAGCGGGCATTTGAAAAACAGTACTAATAAGTTGGGTTAAATAAAAATATTTTTAGTTTATGCTACTCCTAAGATTATTGTAAAGTCCACATCTGTTTCATCCCCTGTATACAAGTATGTGGTGTCTGCTAATAGTTTAAGTTCTTCTTTAACTGGCTCACTTTCTGTATTTTTTCTGTCTATAATAACTGTATTTTCTGTGCTTGTTGCATCGCCTGTTTTTGCTACTGTGTAACCTGCTTTTTCTAGTCTTTGTTTTATTAGTTGCATTTTTGTGTTACTATTGCTTCCATTTAATATTTCTATTTTTATTTTTGATTTGTCAATTCCAGAGGTATCTACTGTGCTTGTGTCAACGTCGTCATTTATTTCTGGATTAATGAAAAATTCATCAATAATTTTTGCTGTTTCTTCTTCATCTACTGTGAAAATCCATGCGCGAGTTATGCTTGCTTGTTCTGATTGTCCAGGTAAATGTTGTGTTTTTAAGTTTTCTAGATTGAATTCTACTGCATAAGGTATATAGTCTTTAAGTATGCTAAAGTCCATATTTGTTTCAATGTATTCATTTGCAATATCTATAAATTTACTAATTTTGGTTAGGTTTTCTATTTTTAAAGTTTGTTTTGCAAGCGCTGTTAAAAAGGCCCTTTGTGTTTTCATTCTGCCAAAGTCTTCGCCACCATACGAATATGGATATGTTGTTCCATCATTGTTATGTCTAAATCTAACTACTTGCTCTGCTTTATCGCCATCTAGTAGTTGTTCACCTGCTTTTAAGTGTATGTGTAAGTCTTGCTTACTGCTGTCGTAGTCCATATCTATTGGAACATTGAATTTAACTCCACCAATTGCATCTACTACTTTTCTAAATGCTGCTGTATCTACTGTTAAGTAGTATTTTATATTAAGTCCTGTTAATTCATTTACTTTTTTTAATAGGTTATCAACTCCTGTTCGATAAACAGAATTTATTTTGTCGGTTGCTAATGCCATACTTTTATTTTTTCCAATAAAGGTGTCTCTAGGTATTGATAAAAGTGATGCTTGCTGTGCTTGTGGGTCGTATTCTGCAATCATTATAGTGTCTGTTAAACCTTGGCTTTTTCCTAAAAGTAGGCAGTAAATTTTATCTAAGCTTTTTACTGTGTTTTGGTCGTGCCCTACTGCTGTTGCTAAAAAGCCACCAAGCCCACCTCCATTTTGATGTACTTTATATGCAAAAATTGCTCCTCCTACTAATATAAGAAGTAATAATATTAGCAATATTTTTTTAAATATTCCACCTTTTCTTTTGTTTGTTTTTTTATTTTTCAAAGTGTTCACCTTTTCCTTTTTTTATTTAATCTGCTTTGTAGTATAACAAAATTTTATATAATTATCAATACTTTAATTATATTTTCACAAAATATTCATTTTTAGTAAATGGCTATAATTATATTAAAGCTCGAATAGTACTATTTTTCGCAGTTTTGAAAGGTCCCGTTCTGACTTACTTCTATGAACTGGCGGCCTAGCAACGGGCAATTTGAAAAACAAGAAAACTAGTACTATTCGAGCAGATTAGCTATAGAATCATTTACTATTAATAAATATTTATTTTAAAAGAATAATTTTAGTAATAAATTGTTATTATATAAAATACTACCTACATTAGATTCTTGTATTGCTCTTATAAATCCAGTTTCTGCTATCATTGGGCTTATAAATGATATTACTGCTAATAAAATATATATAATTACTAATGATTGTAGTAGTCCAAAAATAATTCCGCCTAGTTTATCGAATTGCTTAATTATTGGTAATTCTGTTAGTAAGCTTGCTAAACCTTTTACTAAGAATAGTATTATTCTAGCAATTATAAATAGGCTAATTAATACTCCACCATTAATTATAGTAACTGCTACTTCTCTTGCAGTTGAATCTATAATTGCGTCTCTTGCTTCTTCTCCTGCTTTTTCTACCGCTTCATTTATGTAATTCATTATAACATCTGGCATACCTTTCTTTTCGCTACTTTCTTCAGCATCTTGCCCTTCTTCATTATTTTCTACTGCCATTTGTCTAATAGATTGCTCTAATGTTTCATCCCAATTAGTGTGATCTATAACGATGTTTGATACTGGTTTGAATAGTATAAATGCTATTACTAATGCTAATATAAAAGAAACAATTTTTAAAATAGAACCTGTTAGGCCTTTTTTATACCCCATAAGAATACATATTACTAAAATTCCAATTATTATTAAATCTATAATTAAACTCATTTTTATCTCCTTCCAAATATTAATTTTATTATTATATAATAGTTATAATTATATTAAAGCTTAAATAGTACTATTTTTCGCAGTTTTGAAAGGTCCCGTTCTGAACCTTACTTCTTTGATTTTGCTATCATAGCAACGGGCATTTGAAAAACAAGAAAACTAGTACTATTTAAGCAGTTAATTATAAAATAATTAACCATTAACATTTTATTATAATGAAATTAGTTCTACCTTATCTCTGTATATTGCTCCTGCTAAGCCATTACAAATTACAATATCTCTTACTACTTGTGTTGATGTATATTTTTTTACTAGCCTTCCATTTGTATCTATAAATTCTACTTCTGTTCCTAAATTAATTGCAATTATGTTTTGCCCACTTGTTATGCTTTTTGCTACATTTTTTGTTGTGTATATATTTTCTTTTTGATTATTTACATTTTTTATTTCAATTACTGTATCTGCGCTGAAAATTCCTGTTGATTTTTCTTCTGCTCGGAAAATATTGTTATTTAATTCAATGTCTGCAAAGGAAATTTTTTTATCATCTTCACTTAGCTTCATTATTTCTACATCATTTTCTTGTTCGAGTATGTGTATGCTATTTTCGTACATACATACTAATTGATTTTTGTCTTGATATTTCAGCCTTAAAATTAAACTATTTTGTGGGGCTGAATATGTATATTTTGGCTCTGTATTTTTTTCTTTTGCTTCGCTAATGGATATTACTTTTATATTTGATTGTACTGCTGTTCCAGATGTGTTTACTTCCGCATAAGCAAGTTCACTATTATTAGGTGAAATGCAGGCATCTACTGCAATTGTGTTTGATAAATATGATTTGAATAATTCGTTTCCACTATTATCATATATAACTATAACTGATTTATGAGTAGTTCCTGTTACAATTGCACTAACATATCCATTTTTGTTTACTGTTACTTTGCTTAAGTTTCCTTCAATATCTTTTTCCCAAACAATATGATCTTCATTTATTAAATATAATTTTTGATTGCCTTTTTCTCCTATTACTAAATAGTTATTTTCTGTATCATATATGGGATTGCTTATTTCTATTTTAACTTCTTTTTCTTTTTTTCCAGAACTGTTATATTCAAATAATGTATTTTCTGCTAAAATGCATATATATTTGCCATAAGGAATTATGTTTGTGTTTGATTCATAATCAATATCTATTATTGGAACGTTTTCTTCTGATACATTTTTCATAAGTATGTATTTATCGGCAAAGGTTCTAAAGTTTTCGTTTGTTTTGTAAATAACAAAAGCAATAGCAAAAAGTAAAATGACTATACTTATTCCAAATGTTATAAATACCTTTTTTCTATTTATTTTTTTATTTTTTGGTTTAAATTTTAATACTTTTTTCATATTGCTTATTTTGCTAAATAATACCGCTATATTTTAAATTTTTGCTTTTGCATATAACAATAAAAAATCTAGCTTCCTCCCTGCTTTTATTTATATCAGTTTTTGCACATTTTTTCAATAGGATTTTTTAATACAATAAAAAATTTGTATTAGTCCGAGTATGCCAAAGAATGGATACCATATATTAACTAATTTAGAAAATCCTACTAAAGAAATTAGTATTGAGGCACTACATAGCAAAATAATATGTTTTTTATTATATGTTTTTAAATTACTTAAAAGGCTATATCCTGCTGAAATGCAAGATGTAAATATTGCACTAACTATTACTATTCCATATATTAATTGATATATTTTTCCAAATTCTTTTATTATTTGAATTATTGGTAATTCTAATTCTGAAATATAATTTTCTCCTCGTAGTAATAGGCAAAATATGCAGGTTCCAAGTAATAGTAAAATTATTGTGCAAATTATGCTTACTGTTTTTGCTTTTGTTTTAGTGGTAATGTATGGGCTTAAATTTATTAAAATTGGAATAAGTACTATGCTATTATAGCTAGCATACAAAATACTACTAAATAGCCATTTTAAATGTGAATTGTTACTTATATAATTGCTACTAATTGAAAAATATTTTGCTGTGAAATTGATATTTTTTATTCCTATATAAAAAATAAATAATATAAGTATTGGTACTAAAATTGAATTAATGGATATTACTCCTTGTATGTTTTTTGATAAAGTAATATAGCACAAAATTGCCATAATTATTGCAGATGCTAAAATAGGAATTTGAAATTCTTGCTTAAAATATGCACAAAATCCTGCTACCATTATATAAAAAGATATTAATAAAAATATTTTAACTATTATTTGAATTATTTTATTAATTTTTTGGTTTGAACTTATTTTTTGTAAAAATTCATTATAATTGTGGATTTGATTTTCTTGCATAATTTTAAAAACTTTGTAAATTATTATTCCTGTTAAAATTGATGATATGGCTATTCCTAATATTCCTTTTATTCCATAAATGCTAAAAAATGCATATATTTCCTGTCCTGAGGCAAAGCCTGCGCCTATCATAGTTCCTATAATTACAAAACTTACTTTGCTAATATTTTTCATAAAAACTCCGATTTAAAATTTATAATATTTGCATAATTAATTTTTATGGAAGTTATATTTTAAAAGTAAAAAAACACTTCCATATTTTATGAATATGAAAGTGTTTTTTATATAAGAACTATTTTTTTCTTCTTCTTAAAATCCATACTACAATTCCAACTATAACAATGAATACTGGTATTGCAAAAATTATTCCTAAAACTAAAGATCTTTGAGCATCACTTACATCATAAGTTGAAACATCTTCTTTATCTTTTCTGATTGTAATGTTATCTTCTCTTTCGGTTAAATATGAAACTGTGTTTAGAAGAATATCGCGGTTGTTATACATATCAAGTCCGTATATTGCATAATTTCCGCTATATGCTACTTGTTGGTTAGTTGCAAAAACTGTATTTGAAAATATTAACATTTTAGAAGTTTTTTCGCCATTTTCTTTTGTGAACATTGCAGCTATTGGCGCGCCACTTGCATCTTCGTCTTTGCTTGTTTTAGTTAGGCTATTTATTGTAAAATCTGTTCTATAAAATGCTTTATCACTAAGTGTTGCTAAAATTTCTGATGTGACATTTTTTTCTTCTAATTTTTCACTTGATTCAATATTTAATTTAGTTGCATTTTTTACACATAAATTTAAGTCCATATTTATGTTTTTTGCAATTTTAGAATCTCTATTAATTGTAGAAATAATAAAGTTTGGAGCTCCTGATAACATTTTATTAGAGTCTCTTTCGAAAACCATTCCATCTGCAATGCTTACTCCATACTCATCTAATACTTTGCTGAAATTAGGTGTTTTAATATTATTTACATTTGGATCAGCTAGTATTAGTATTTCTCCACCATTATTTATGTATTCTAAAATTAAGTCTCTTTCTTTTGCTGTTATATCTTCTTTTAAGGCTGTTATAACTAGTAGTTTACAATCATCTGGTATTTTACCATTTACTAATAAATCTATAAATTCTACTTCATTTGCTTCTGTAATTAAAGAGCCTTGTAGGTATTGAAAATATTCTTCACCATATACATTATGTCCTTCTATGAAGTATATTTTAGGTTTTACATTTGTAATAACATCTAAAATTGCATTTGTTATTGCTTCTTCTGAAATATCTATTTCTTCATAAGTAGTATAATCATAGGTAAATAAATCTGAGTCAAATAAAATTTTTTCTTTGTCTTGCGATTCAATTACTATAAAAGAACTGGAGTCATCAACTCCATAGCTATTTTGCCAGTCTAATTTAGATGTTAGGTTTTCTAGTTCTTCTACTTTTATGTGTTTATTTACGTTTGTATATTTATATGTAAATTCTTTAACGTATTGTTGCATATTATATGGATATATTGTAATATCTTCTTCTAAATTTTGTAATTTGTCTTTTGTGGCTTGTGAAATTGAATAAATTTTATTTTTTGTAAAGTCAAAGTCTGGTAAGCTTACTTTATCAATTCCATACATAATTCCGATATAAGCAGCAATTATAATAGCAAATAATACAACTGTAAGAACTGCACTTTTTAGCCATTTGTTTTTAATTGCATTTAAGAATTTATTTTTCATTTTCTTCTCCCTTTCTATTTTACTGATTTTCGTCTTTGCATTATAATTATAGTAAATAAAATGAACATTATCATATATGCTAGTAGTGATATTACTTCAGTTAATGAAATAATGCCTGCTGGGAATTTTTGATAGCAATTCATTAGGTTAAGTGCTGAAAACATTCCTGTTAATTCTGGTATGAATAATAGTACAAAAGTAAGTACTGCTGCAATTATTTGGTTTTCGGTTATGCTAGATATGAACATACCTGCTGAAATTGCTGCCATTGCTACTAGTAAAAATCCTAGCATTGCTATAAGAGTAGTTACTAAATTTGGTGCTTTGAAGAAACATAAAATAGCATAATATATTAGTGAAAATACTAATATAATTAAAATTAATGTAGTTGCTGCCAAGAATTTTCCAAAAATTACTGCTGTAATACTTCTAGGTGAAGTTAATAAAAGTTGCTCTGTTCCATTTTTTCGTTCTTCTGCAAACATTCTCATACTAATTATTGGTGTAATAATTAGTAATCCGTATGATACTGTGAAGTAATATAAATTACCCATATCATATGAATAACTAAATGTAGTTAAAAGGAATATTAAACTAAATAGAAAAAGGAATACTCCTATTGCTATATAACCAATTGGGGATAAAAAGTAACTTTTTAATTCTTTTTTGTATACTGCAAACATTATTTTTTACCTCCTTTTTCTTTTTTATTTTGCTCTTTTTTACTATTTTTTTCTTTATTTACTTCGTGTTTTTCTTTCTTCTCGTTTTCTTTTGCTTGTTTTTTCTCTAATTTTTCTTTAGCTTTCTTTTCTTTTTGCTCTTCTTTTTCTGCTTTTTGTTTTTCTTTCTTTTCTTTTTTATTCTTTTTTGTGTCTTTGCTATTTTCACTTATTTCATCATCATTTTGGCTGTTTGATTTATCTAGGTCAATTAATTTTATAAATGCTTCTTCTAGAGTTGCTTCACTTTTCTTTAATTCGAAGATTGTAATTTCTTCTTTTGGTAAAACTTCGAATAATTTTTTTCTTAAGTCTACTTGTTCGTTAGATGTGATTGAGTATTGTTTTGTGTTATCTTCATTATCTTTTAATAGCTTAATTTCTTCAATTTGTGGTATTTTTTCTTTTAATGTTTTCATATTATTTTTTGGATCTTCAACAGTAACAAGTAATGTATTTTTTTCTTTTGTTTTCTTTTCTAGGTTTTCAGGAGTATCTACTGCAACAATTTTTCCATTGTTGATTATAATAACTCTTTCACAAATTTGGCTTACTTCTGATAGGATGTGGCTACTTAAAATTACTGTGTGATTTTTTCCTAATTCTTTAATTAAGTTTCTTATTTCTGTGATTTGTTTTGGGTCTAAGCCAACTGTTGGTTCATCTAAAATAATTACGGCTGGGTTTCCTACTAGTGTGCCTGCTAAACCAACTCTTTGCTTATAGCCTCTTGATAAATTTCTAATTAATTTATTTTCTACATTTGATAGACCTGTTTCTTCTATTACTTTTTTTACATCATTTTTCTTTTGTTCACCTTTTAATAACTTTAGCTCTGCCATATAAGTAATAAATTCTTTTACTGTAAATTCTGTGTATAGTGGTACTCCTTCTGGCATATAGCCTATTTGCTTTTTGGCTTTTTTAGGTTTTTTGGAAATGTCATATCCATTTACAATTATTTGACCTGCGGTAGGCTCAATAAATCCTGTTATCATATTCATAGTAGTAGTTTTGCCTGCGCCATTTGGTCCTAGAAAGCCAACTACTTCGCCATCTTTTACACTAAAACTAATGTTATTAACGGCTGTGATATTAGCATATTTTTTTGTAACATTTTTTACTTCTATCACTTTTTAATTCCTCCTATTCTTTATTTCCGTATAGATTTTACCTTTGTATCTTATCACTATATTTTTTATATATCAATCCCTAAAAAAAATTTTCACATAGAATTTACAAATTTGAATATATATTTTAACAAATTTATTTATATGATTTGAAAATTAAGTGTGAAAAATTAAGGCTTAAATAGTACTGTTTTTCGCAGTTTCGAGAGGTCCCGTTCTGACTTTACTTCTTTGAACTTGCTATCATAGCAACGGGCAATTTGAAAAACAAGAAAACTAGTACTATTTAAGCAATTAATTAGTAACAAATTAAATTTGAGAAAGGAATTGCTTTTAATATGAATTATATATATCCTTTTATTATTTCTTTTGCAATGGTGTTTATAAGCGAGCTTGGTGATAAAACCCAGCTTTTGGTTTTGTCTTTTTCAGGAAAAGATAAAACCTACAAAATTTTACTAGGTGTGGCTATTGGTTCTTTTTTTAGTCATGGTATAGCTATTTTATTTGGTAGCCATATTGGACTTTTAGAAAATGAATTTTGGCACAATGCTATTCAAATTGTTACTTATGTTTCTTTTCTTTTAATGGGAATTATTAGCTTGCTTCCAAAGCGAGAGGCCCTTACTATGGATGATGATAAAAAGGATGGAATTTTTTATAAGCTAACTCATTTAAAGATTAATTATTGTTTGTTAATTGCTTTATGCATTATTATAGGGGAACTTGGCGATAAAACTTTTTTAGCTTCTATTGGTCTTGGAATTCAGTACCCTAGTTTTAAAATTTCTCTTATTGTTGGCGCTATTTCTGCTATGGTGGTGTGTGATTTTATTGCTATTCTTTTTGGTAAGTTTTTAAATAAGTATGTTTCTGAAAGTGTTATGCAAAAGATTTCTGGGGTGTTATTTATATTGTTTGGTTTGATTGGGTTTTTATCAATGTAAGTGGTTACTAATTAATAGTTATAATTGCATTAAAGCTTAGAAATAGTACTATTTTTCGCAGGTTTTTTAGTTACTTGATAATACTTTTAGATAAAAAATAACGGGCTTTCCTTGAAACAGGAAGGCTCGCTAAATTTAAAATGCAA